>JAEUUS010000425.1 GCA_016787545.1 Saprospiraceae bacterium | reverse complement strand
GATAGTCTGTTGAAGGCCGCTATTAATGCCAATATTCAATTTGACGAACAAAAGGCCATGGAATTCAATCGATTGGCAGAAAAATTAGCGCTGGATCATTTTGGAAGAGTATCTCCGATTTACGCCAGGGTTCGATTAAATTATGGGCAAATTCAGTACAACCTGGAAGATTGGTTTGAGTCAGAAAAT
Source organism: Saprospiraceae bacterium (assembly GCA_016787545.1). Classification (GTDB taxonomy): domain Bacteria; phylum Bacteroidota; class Bacteroidia; order Chitinophagales; family Saprospiraceae; genus M3007. The sequence continues at coordinate 2,877 of JAEUUS010000425.1, read as the reverse complement.
GGATATAAAGATGCTTTGGATATCCAGATGATTGCGCACGGCAGGCTCAGTAAAGAATATTCTGAAACATTGTTGAACCTGGGGATTCTGAATTTGACCCGCTGCGATTATCTCAAGGCAGAAATAAACTTTCTGGAAGCAAAAGACATCATCGGCAAGCTATTCGGCAAAACCAGTAAGGAATACACCAACCCGTTGATTGACCTTGGCATTCTCTATTCAGACCGGGGAGATTACCGTAAATCCGAAATCCAATACCAGGAAGCTGCAGCAATATTGTCGGCAAATCCGGGGTCGAATTCTTATGCCCGTTGTTTGGTCAATCAGAGCTGGATGTACTTCCTTAAGGGAGATTACGACAAAGCGGAACCTTTGGCACTCAAATCGAGTGAGATCCTGAAGAAAAACATGGGTCAGGATAATTTCTATTATGGAATGACCCTTTACAACCTGGGCTGCCTGTACCTAAGAAAACACGATTATGCCAGGTCGGAGTCCTTTTTTGAAGGAGGCAGGTTGATTTTTGAAAAAACTGTGGGCAAGGACAACCCTAACTATACGGATTGTATTAGTGATATGGCAGATTTGTTTGCGCTTCAAGGGAGGTTTTCAGCAGCAGAAGGCTATTTTCTGGAGGCCCGAGATAACCGGGAAAAGATGTTGGGCAAATTGCATCCTTCCTACACCAGTTCCCTGTACAGCCTGGCCAAGTTCTATCAACGCTCTGGTCGTATCCCTGAATCCACTATCCATTTCCTGGAGCTGAACAGGTTGGTGCGCCAGCATATTGAAAAATCGGCTGAGTATTCTTCAGAGACCGAGATGATTGCTTTTCTGCAAACGTTTAATGAAAAACTGGATGGATTTCAATCCTTTGCGCATGATCACAGCTCACCCGAGTTTTGTCGGGAAAGTTATAACAACGCCCTTTTTTTTAACGGTCTGGTGCTCGAAAATAACCGCATACTTGCCCGGGCCATTGCTGATGCCGACAGTCTGACACGCGAGGTCTATAAAAAATGGCAGGGCTGCCACCGCCGACTGGCCAAACGCTATGCCCGCCCGATTGGTGACCGTAAAAAAATAGCTGAAGTGGAGCTGGAAGCGGAAGAATATGAAAAGCAGTTGTTGCGCAATTTGCCAGGCTTCAATAAAACGCACGAATCGCCCCGCTGGCAGGATGTCCGCAATCAGTTGAAACCAGACGAGTTGGCCATAGAATTCATACACTACGACTATTTTAGGCCAGATGCAACCGACAGCGTTCTGTATGCAGCCCTGTTGCTCCGATCCGGATGGGACGCACCCAGGCTGTTCCCTTTATTTGAAGAAAAGGAGTTGACTGCCCTGCTCAAAAGCCATGGAGCGCAAAAATCCGAAAACATGGCCAGGCTCTATGCTCTTTCAGAAAGAGGTATAATAGCGACCGAACAAACTAATTCGCTCTACAAATTAATCTGGGAACCACTTGAAAAGGAAATCCGAATGGAATTGTCAGGTGGAGCCAAAAACATCAGCTCCATTTATTTTGCTCCTTCCGGGCTGCTCCACCAGATCAACCTGGCGGCCATTCCGTGCTCGGAGGATTCAATTCTGGGCGATCGTTATCATTTGATCGAAATGGGCAGTACACGACAATTGGCGGCACAGGCGGAAAAGATTGATGTATACCGCAACGATGCGATTCTGTTTGGCGGTATCCAATACGATATGGACTCCCTGGCTATTTTTGAAGCAAATGCCTCCCTTAACCAGGCGGACCTGGCCAGTCGTAGTGCAGCAAATGACTCCTATGAAACGGGCAATTTCAGGGGTGAAACCTGGAATTACCTCAAATGGACAGACAAAGAGGTGAACACCATACAATCCGTTTTGAGCTCCGATGGTTACAACACCGAAATCAAAAAAGGCTTTATTGCCACTGAAGAGGCTTTCAAAAGCATCGGAACAAACGGGTATTCTCCCAGAATTCTCCATCTCGCCACTCACGGTTTCTTTTTTCCTGATCCCCAAAAACAGGGTAAAACCCTGGAGGATCTCGATAGTGAGGTTGGATTTAAAGCGAGCAATAATCCCCTCATCCGCTCAGGATTGCTGCTTGCCGGCGCCAATCACGCCTGGAAACATGGGAAACCCCTCAAAAAAGGCATGGAAAACGGAATCCTTACAGCTTATGAGATCAGCCACCTCAACCTGAGTCATACAGAGCTGGTGGTACTCTCTGCCTGCGAAACTGGTTTGGGCGACATACGGGGTAATGAAGGAGTGTTTGGCTTGCAAAGGGCTTTTAAAATTGCCGGAGCCAGGTACCTGATCATGTCCCTATGGCAGGTGCCTGATCGGGAAACGGCGGAATTTATGACCACATTTTATAAGAAGTGGTTGACGGAAAAAATGAGTATTCCCGAAGCTTTCCGCACCACACAAAATGAAATGCGTGAACGATTTATCAATCCGTATTCCTGGGCGGGTTTTGTGCTGGTAGAATAAGCCGCAAGGCGCTACAAATATTTACTTTCACACATCCAAAACAAAACGAGTATGCATCCGATTCTTAAAAACATTCTGGCCGTAATTGCCGGCATCACCGTGGGCAGCATCGTGAACATGGGCATCATCATGATCAGTGGCTCCATTATCCCACCTCCTGAAGGCGCAGACGTGACCACCGAAGAAGGCCTGAAAGCCTCCATGCATTTGTTCCAGCCAAGGCATTTCCTCTTCCCGTTTCTGGCGCATGCGTTGGGCACTTTGGCGGGCGCATTTCTGGCCGCCAAAATGGCCGCCAATCACCACATGCGTTTTGCCATGGTGATTGGCGTGTTTTTCCTGCTGGGCGGAATAGCCAGCGTGTTTATGCTGCCCTCGCCCATGTGG
>JAEUUS010000359.1 GCA_016787545.1 Saprospiraceae bacterium | reverse complement strand
CTGATGCCAACCTGGAAGCCTATGAGAAAACCCTGGAATCAATCAAGCCGGTGATGGAAGAAGCCGTAAAAGCAGGCAAATTCAAAAGCTGGAACGTGCTGAAACGCGCCATTGCTACCAATGTTGACGGCGATTACGATTTTTTGGTAACCTTCTATTTCAAAAATCTTGACGAGGCATTGGCCTATTCCAGCGGGTTAACGGATGTTTCAGCCGAGTTTAAAAAAGTATTCCCGACCCAGGATTATGCCGCATTCCGCAGCAAGCAAATTGCACTCCGCGAAATTATTGGTCAGGAACTGTGGGAACTGGTGGACAAGACAGATTAAAACTTGTGTTCAATTAGCCTATGCCAACAGGTTGTGCCTGGCAGTTGAAATATCAACTGCCAGGCACTTTTTTGTAATGGGGGTACTATTAGGGAAAAACCTATTTTATAAGTTTTTGCGTGATTGATTTTTTGCCTGAAACATGGACATTCAACAAGTAAATCCCTTTCGGCAAGGTCTCGGTACGCAACACCGTTCGTCCTGAAAAGGAACGCCGCAAAATAGCCTGCCCTGTAATGTCGGTCAGTACCATTTCTCCCGCCAAGTTTGCATCTGCGGGGTCAATGACTAATTCGTCACTGAATTGAGTAGGGTAGATATGTAGTTTGGGAGCCTCCTCCTGCTCGTTTGTTGCTGAAGCGCCCACAGTCAAATAGGTGGTATCAGCGCAACACCAGTTCGATCCAATCAAGCGCACCGTGTATGCCTGGTTGAGGTTGGCATAAGTATGTGTGGGAAAGCGTTCTGTGGAGGTATTGCCGTCGCCGAAGTCCCAGTTCCAGGCCGTAGCGTATTTGGTGGTGTTGGCAAAGCCAACGGTTGTTCCGTCTATATTGGTATTAAATCCGGCTACGGGGCTGAGCAGACTGTCGCCGCAAAGGCTTTCCACGCCTAAGAAAATACCGGAATCCCACACACCATCGCCCACATCCGCGATGCCGATCCAGACCTCGTAGGTTTCGTCGGGTACCACCACAGCGTTCGCCGTAAGCACCGATAGGAAGCCATCATATTGCACGGCGTCCATGGCTTGTGTTGGTGGAGTTGGCCACTGCCCGCAGAGGTTTCCCGTGGCAGGGGTGTTATTCACATAATAAGCAGCATTGCTCAGGAAATTCACATTGTTAATGGTGACGGGGATATTGGTTCCGGGCACCAAAGCGATGTTGCGCGGCGAGCCGTCGGGGTTAGAAGCCCCCGGGCCTTTAATCCAAAACCCAAAAGCATCGTTGAATTGGGTATTGACATATTCACAATACTCCTCCGAAGCAAAAATATACTTAAAACCAATGGAATCGGTGTGCGGTACAATGCTCAGGTGGAGCATAGACCGATCAAATAGTGCACCGAAGGTGATGGATTCCAGCAAGGAGTCGGGCGTGCTGATACCAAAGCCAGCTGTTGCGCCATCATTATTGTTGGGGCCTACCGCAACCTGCGCTGCACCGGTGGTAAGCAGTATTCCGGCATTTACCCCCAATCCACTTTGAGAGCCTTCAAAAAAGGCCAGCTGTTTGGGTTCGCCTGAGAATTGAACCGAAGTCACATCCACACAAGTGCCGTTGAAAAAATCCATCACAATGTCGGCGGGGGCATATTGTACGGTGTCTACAAACAACAATTGTGCGGAAGCAACATGTGCCAGGAAAAGAAAGTGCAGGCCAATTTTGCGCCCTGTTTTCACACCGGAATGGAAGCAGGAAGCGGCATAAGCCATAAAGAAGGCGAGTTTGTGCATCTTTTGAAAGTAGTTAATGGTGAATATTTGATGCCTTAAAAAGGCCTTGGAAGTATGCTCAAAAGTAAAAAATATCTAATATTCAATGAAGGAAAAACGGTAGTAAATCCTTTTATGGATTTGCCACGCTTGGGCATTGTACGGAATGTCCATGCAGAAGCGGAAAGACCTCGTAGAGGTCCAAACTTTGTAGCACAATGATCCACAAGATGGTTCTTGCGACCTCGTAGAGGTCGAACATTCTATAGTGAGCTATCTGCTGCAGGGATATATGGGAAAGACCCAAGCACAGCGAAAGCACACATGCCTATCCTTAATGCCTGTTTTTGTGATGATGTGTACTATATTTATAATGCTCTTTTAAAAGGTCAATGCCAAAATCACCATTGAAATCGCGCCACACAATGTGTATATGATTCGCATTGTGTGTGGTATTGTCGAACTCAACTAAAAAAGTCTTCCCTTGTATCCTGTAATAATGTGGAACACCAGGAATTAAACCTCCTGCCCATCCAAATCTTATCTTATTAAAATCTTCTGATACGATTCGCTTCATCCTCAACGC
>JAEUUS010000351.1 GCA_016787545.1 Saprospiraceae bacterium | reverse complement strand
ATGTCGTGGAAAACTCCCAATTTTACCCCTTGAATTAATTTCACCGCGTTTTTCGTTCAACGTAATACCGTTCTCAAACGTGCAATTTTTATTCCCCGGATTTTTAGCAGCACTTGCAGTCATTGCAATCCCAATCATCATTCACTTGTTCTATTTCAGAAGGTTCAAGCGGGTGTATTTTACCAATGTTCGCTTTTTGAAAGAAGTGAAAGAGGAAACCAGTAATCGTCAAAAACTGCGTAATCTGTTGGTATTGCTGATGCGTTGTCTGGCCATAGCCGCCATGGTACTGGCCTTCGCACAACCCTTTATACCATTAAATTCAGAGACGAAAAGAGGAGAAACTGCGGTATCTGTTTTTGTTGATAATTCATTCAGTATGAATGCGTTGTCAAAGGATGCGCCATTGCTGGAATTGGCTAAACAACGAGCCCGGGATATAGTTTCCGCCTATTCCGTTACGGATCGGTTCCAAATCCTGACCAATGATTTTGAAGGCCGTGATCAACGGCTCATCAGCAAGGAGGATGCTATGGCCCGCATTGAAGAAGTTCGTATCAGTCCGTCTTCCCGGGATTTGTCCAAAGTTTTGATTCGGCAGCAGCAGTGCCTGAACACCGGAAATCAGGAAAACAGAGTAGCGTATGTTGTGAGTGATTTTCAGGAAAATATTTCAAATTTCAGCAGTTTCCAGGATTCATTACTGGACGTTAAACTGGTGCCCATGCGCGCAGTACAGGAACGTAACGTATCCATAGACAGTGTTTGGTTTGAAAGTCCGGTGCAAATACTCAATCAGCCGGCTAATTTGCTCGTCAAACTCAGTAATCGCAGTGAAGAAGAAGTAACAGACATTCGATTGAGTTTGCGACACGATGGACAAACCAAGCCTGTGGGTTCAGTCAATATTCCGGCACGCGGTTCCCGACTCGATACCGTGAGTTTTACCATCCTGCATCCCGGCTGGCACGAAGCCAAAGTGTCGGTTACAGATTATCCTGTCCAATTTGATGATGATTACTACACCTCCTTCTATGTAGCGGAACGAATCAATGTACTTGCGATCAATGGCCAAACGCCCAATAAATACATCGAAAATGCCTTTCTGGGCGCCAGATATTTTAAACTGGACAATTCCGATGCGCGGTCTCTGGATTATTCACGATTTGCAGAATATCAATTAATCGTGTTGAACGAACTGAATACGGTGTCCTCAGGTTTGGCTAATGAACTGAAAACATTTTGTCAGAATGGAGGGAATGTATTGGTTTTCCCCGGATCAAGTGCGGATTTGCCATCTTACGACGGCTTTTTGCAGCTATATGGCGCCGGAAATTTAGGCGCCTTTGATCCCACTCCCCGACAAGCAAGTCAGATCAATACAGAGGAATTTGTTTTCAAAGACGTATTTCTCAATAAAAGTGCGAATCTGCGTTTGCCCGCTACTCAAGGCAATTACCGGCTTTTACAGAGTAGGGGAGAGGCCATCCTGACTTACAGGGATGGATCTTCATTCCTGGCTAAATACCCGATGGGAGAAGGCGCTTTGTATTGTTGTGCTGCACCACTTCAGGAGCAATCCAGTGATTTGGTAAGGAATGGCGAAATTTTTGTGCCAATGCTGTTTAAGATGGCTATCGCAGGGAATAAAGGCAGGCAAATAGCTTATACCATTGGGAAAGACGAAGTTTTGGAGGCTAAACACAGGGTTTCTGCCTCCGGGGAATCCAATTATAAACTCAAATTGATTCAGGAAAACATCGGCCAAACGCCCAAGGATGCTGCTGCAGGGGGCGAATTCATTCCTGAACAACGCATTTTCGGATCAAAAGTATTACTCACGCCCGGTACTCAGGTGAAGGATGCCGGCTGGTACAAACTGCATTTGCAGACAGATAGTACCCTGGCTGAATTTGCCTATAACTTTGATCGAAAGGAAAGTGATTTGAGGTTTAAAACGGATGAAATTTTGGCCAAAGACCTGCCTTCCAATATGAGTGTGATCGCTGCAAATGCTGAAGCTAATTTCTCTCAGGTTGTAGATGAACAGGAGCGAGGCATTGTCCTTTGGCGCTGGTGTGTGGTGTTCGCACTGCTTTTCCTGGCTCTGGAGGTGTTGTTCCTTAGGCTTTGGAAGGTTTAGTGTTTTAGTTGTTGGGTGTTTTGGTGTTTTAGTTGGCATTTGGCTGGGGATTACCACGAGGCACTAAGGGCACTAAGAGCGTTTCTCCTTAGTGCCCTTAGTGACTTAGTGGTAAAAAAATCTTTGAAAACCTTGGGATTGTTCCGGAAACTGCTCCGTCAAGCCCTTCTGCCTTCACCCCACGGTTTCGGAACTTTTTCTTAACATTTATTTAAGCCTTCTCTGATTAAACGCTGCAGCTTTAATGCGGTCTATGTATGCGTTCACCGGCCGGTAAACAGTTTCCACCAAACCATTCATTACACATAAAATACCGATTCATGAAAAAGTCTGTTTTGTTTTTGACTGCCCTTTTGTTGACCATCCTTGCAGCAGAATCTTGTCGTAAAAACGACAACAATGATGTGGCTATCACCACCGCGGAAGATCTTTCAGCGAATGAAGATTATACAGAACAAATTGACCTCGATGCCGATATTGCTGTAGAAGAACGTGGCGGCGGCTCATGCCCTACCGTTACCTTCGCGCAACCGGAAGGTACCTGGCCCAATACCATCACCATCGATTACGGCACCTCTTGCACCCGCCCTGATGGACGAGTTTTGAGTGGCAAGATCATCATTGATCAAACGGCTGAAATTCGTACGGCAGGAGCCATAAGGACTATCACACATGATAATTTTTTTGTGGATGGGATAAAAGTAGAAGGCACGCGCACCTGGACCAACAATGGCCAAAACGCCGACGGACTATGGTCTTACACCAAAGTTGCCACCGACATGAAATTGACCTTTGAAGACGGGACCACCACCACTTGGAATAAAACCCGAACCAGTGTCTTGGTGGAAGGCGGCAGCACAGCAACACATTGGGATGATGTCTGGAGCAGTACAGGTTCCGCTTCCGGCACCAACCGCAATGGTGTTGACTTCACCGCAACCATCACAGAGCCATTGATCAAGAGCGCGTCCTGCCGCTGGATTTCTTCCGGAGTTATTGAATTTACGGCTGGAGTGCGTACCCGCACCCTTGATTTTGGTGATGGCACCTGCGATCGTTTCGGCACGCTTACCCTGGCCAACGGTGAATCCTACACCAT
>JAEUUS010000064.1 GCA_016787545.1 Saprospiraceae bacterium | reverse complement strand
ATGGAATTTCTCACCGCACATTCTTCAGCTGAGCTGATCGAACTGGAAGATCGTTACAATGCCCACAATTATCATCCTATTCCGGTGGTACTTGAAAGAGGACAAGGCGTTTATGTTTGGGATGTTGAAGGGAAGCAATACTTCGATTTTTTATCTGCCTATAGTGCGGTCAATCAGGGGCATTGCCATCCGCGAATCATTCAAGCTTTGATTGCTCAGGCACAAAAACTCACCTTGACTTCCAGGGCGTTTTACAACAATTTACTGGGAGAGTATGCAGAATTCATGGCCCGCTTTTTTGGTTACGATCGGATTTTACCCATGAATACGGGTGTTGAAGCGGTTGAAACAGCCATCAAACTGGCCCGAAAATGGGGTTATGAAGTGAAAGGTGTTGCAGAAGGAAAAGCCAAAATTCTTTTTGCATCCGGTAATTTTCACGGTCGGACACTTTCCGTTATTTCCGCATCTACCGATCCAGCAAGTCGCCAGGGATTTGGCCCTTATATGCGTGGTCTTGAAGTGATTCCTTACAATGATTTGGCGTCACTGGAGGAAGCCTTAAAAGAAGATCCCAATATTGTAGGTTTTTTGGTGGAACCCATCCAGGGAGAAGCCGGGGTAAATGTACCAGACGAAGGATATCTCGCAACTGCGTACGATTTATGTCAGGCGCATCGGGTATTATTTATTGCGGATGAAGTACAAACCGGAATTGCGCGTACCGGAGAAATGTTGTGCTGTGATCATGAAGGGGTAAAACCAGATGTATTGATTCTTGGAAAGGCTTTGTCGGGAGGTGTGCTGCCCGTTAGTGCGGTTTTGGCGTCTGACGAAGTGATGCTTACGATAAAACCGGGAGAACACGGATCTACGTTTGGCGGAAATCCATTAGCCTGTGCTGTTGCCATGGAAGCCCTAAAAGTGGTAGAAGATGAAAACCTTGCAAAAAATGCCAAAGAACTAGGTAAGGTTTTTCGTTCACGGATGCGGGTACTGGAGCAAAAGCGCCCGGAACTGATTTCATTTGTACGTGGCAAAGGCCTGCTCAACGCTATTGGCATCAACGACTCTGAACAAAGTAAAACTGCCTGGAATATTTGCATGGCCCTCGCAGAAAATGGCCTGTTAGCGAAACCAACACACGGCAATATCATTCGTTTTGCACC
>JAEUUS010000320.1 GCA_016787545.1 Saprospiraceae bacterium | reverse complement strand
ATGTTGGCGTATACACAAAAGCAAAGCTTCCTCCGCGGTAATTCAACAACCACCAGGCTTCCACTCCCTGCGAAAGCACCCAATAAGTAATTCCATACGCCTTTAAATGGTTGCGCTGACCCTTTTCGTCCATCGGCAGTACGATGACAGACGCTTGCATTTGCGACGCAGCGCTCAGAAATAAAGCTAATATGATGAGAAAGTGACGCATGATCAGTGTTTTGGTGTTTCAGTGTTTTGGTGTTTTGGTTGGATAATAAACATCTAAAAATCTCACTTGGTTTTGATTAGTACCGATGAATTAACAAACTCACGATTTGGGAGTGGATAATTTGGTGGCTGTTAAGGCGCATAATGGGGCAAAATGGGTTTTCGGGGAAAAGTTTACCGTGACAATACCCAGCTGAACCCCAACTAAAACACTAAAGCACCAAAACACTAAAACACTACCTCACCTGCTCCCATTCATCCAAATAAGATTTTTTGCCAAGCAACATCCATAATCCTTCCCGAAGATATATCATCGTGAGAGGGATATACCCGTATTGCCGAAAACGGCGTGGCGAATGATGTATCCGAAGTTTTTGTAAATACCTGATCTTACCAATGTCCTGTAACCGATAGAAAAGGTTGCAATCCTCACCTGCCGTGAGATGTTCTTTATACCCGCCAATTTTTTCAAATGCATCCCTTCGCACTAACTGACATTCCCCTTTTGCCAAGGGCGCCTTTACCCAAAACGATGCGCGAATAATACCATTCATCATAATATGGTAAAGCTTGTCAGACAAGCGCGCTTCTTCCGGATACACCCAGATTGGTGCCGTAGCTCCCACTAAATCAGGGTTCTTTTCAAAAATCTTGAATACTTTTTGAAAAAAATACTCCTTGTTAGGAATCCGGACATCAGCATCAATTCGAAAAAGCAAGGGCGCTTGTGCCTGTGCCGCGCCTTGGTTACAGCCAATGGCAATATTTTGTTTGCCGGGTCTAGCTTCCACAAGTTTTACCCGCTGATGGGAAAGTTCGGCAAAATGACGCACGATATCCATGGTGCCGTCTGTACTATTGGCATCAGAAACAATGATTTCGAGGTCATATTTATCCCAAAAAGGCTCAAACTGAGCCAATGTGGTTCCTATATACTTGGCTTCATTTCTGGTTGGAATAAATATGCTTAGTCTTGGCGAACTCATGACTGTTATCATTGATGAAAATAAGCCTTCTTAAATATCCCCCAATTTCAAATCAAACCGCCGGATCAACGAGTCTACCAATGGGTTAGACTCCTTCATTTTGTCTAATTTTTCCCTGGATGTAAGCGGACGAACAACTCGGGCTGCCTGCGCTTGCTCCTGCTCTGCTTTTTTCTGATCATCCAGAATCACTTCAATTTTCAACGCATTGTCGTGCAGGCGTTTGCGCAATATTTCCATCAACCGCGCCATTTCACCCTTCACATTGTTTTGCTCTATAGTTGTGCCTACAATAGCCTTCAACACCTTGTCTTCCAAACGCAATTCTGCATTGGTTAAGGCAATTCGAACCAAATTTGAGTCAAGTAAAGCTGCATATGCATGCCATTCCGAACGGGCATTTTCTAAAGTAAGCCTGCTTTCCAAACTTGCCCGGTGCGTTTCTTCTTCCTCCACCAACTGATCAAAGGCATCTAATCGCATTGGAATGGATTCCAGCTTCATACTCCCCTGTCTCAAGCCTTTTCGCACATCCACTATATCTTTGTTACTGAGCGTATGTGCGTTACTAACCTCCCGCGCACCGGAATTCATTGGTTCAATAATGGACGCAGGTATCGAAGTCGGTATGTTGGTTGAAACAGGAATGGTTTCAGGCCCACGATTTGGCGTTGGAGCTGGTGAAACCCTCAGGTCAGGCGTTTTTTTTTCCAGCTCAGCGCCTTTGACAGCGCGTCCGATATGACACATTTTTAACAAGGCCATCTCTACATGAAGCCTTTTGTGTCGCGCCATCTTAAAGTTGATGTCGCAGTCATTAGCCAGACTTAGCGCCGTAAGCAGGAATGAGGATGGGGCTAATGCTGCTTGCTGCTTATATCGTTCGCGGAGGTTTTCGCCTACTTCCAACAGACCGAGTGTAGCTTTATCCTTGCAAACCAATACATTGCGCAGATGTTCAGCCAAACCAAGTACAAACACCTCAGGATCAAAACCTTTCCGCAAAATTTCATCAAAATGGTTCATCACTGATGCTGCATCTTCCGCAAGCAAGGCATCTGTAATCTGGAAAAAATAATCGTAATCCAGTACGTTCAGGTTTTCGATCACCGCATCATAGGTAATCTTTTTACCTGCACCACTGGTAATTCGGTCAAAAATAGACAACGCGTCGCGCAAGGCGCCATCGGCTTTTTGCGCAATGATGTGCAGCGCATCTTCTTCTGCTTCTATATGCTCCTGAGCACAAATAGATTTCAGATGCGCTACGGTATCCGCCACAGTAATCCGGCGAAAATCAAAAATCTGGCAACGCGAAAGGATGGTGGGAATAATCTTGTGCTTCTCCGTTGTAGCCAGAATAAAAATAGCATACGGCGGAGGCTCCTCCAGGGTTTTCAAAAAAGCATTGAAAGCCTGATTGGACAACATATGCACCTCGTCAATGATAAACACCTTGTATTTTCCCTGCTGCGGCTGAAAACGTACTTGCTCGGTAAGGGCACGTATGTGCTCCACAGAATTGTTGGACGCCGCATCCAGTTCAATGATGTTGAACGATGCACTTTCATTAAAGGATTTGCAGGAAGAACATTCGTTGCAGGCCTCAAACTCAGGGGTGCGATTTTCGCAGTTGAGAATTTTAGCCAAAATTCGGGCACAGGTCGTTTTACCCACTCCACGTGGACCCGTAAAAAGAAATGCATGAGCAACCTGCCCACTGGCTAAGGCATTTTTCAAGGTTCCCGCTACATGCCCCTGCCCCACCACGTCTTGGAAACGTTGTGGACGGTACTTTCTCGCAGAAACAATGAAATGACTCATGGAATGTTTTTCTTGAGCGTAAAGATAGGGCAAAAACATGAGGATTCAACAACCCTCGAAGCTGTGACGTTCCGTAAAAAAACACACTCAATCACAACTATTTGATTTTCACTAAAACACTAAAAAACCAAAACACTTAAACACCAAAACACTATTTCCAAAAAAACAGTGACTTTTGCCGGAGTACGCTCATTCAGGGCAGTCATTGATTGTTTTATAACTAAGCACGTATGAAAGAACTTAAAAAGTATCTCGACGCGAACAAACAACGTTTCCTCGACGAACTTCTCGAAATCCTGCGCATCCCATCCGTGAGCGCCGATCCAAAATACGCCGGCGATGTTCGGAAAATGGCAGAAGCCACAGCGCAACACCTCAAAGCCGTTGGCGTAGACCAGGTAGAAGTGTGCGACACAGCTGGACACCCTATCGTGTACGGCGAAAAAATGGTAAACCCCAAAGCCCCTACCGTTTTGGTGTACGGTCACTACGACGTACAGCCGGCAGATCCGCTTGACTTATGGGATAGCCCTCCATTTGAACCGGTGGTGAAAAAGACGAAAAACCACCCCGACGGTGCCATTTTTGCCCGTGGATCCTGCGACGATAAAGGTCAGTTTTTCATGCACGTAAAGGCATTTGAAATGATGTCGAAAACCCAAAACCTGCCCTGTAACGTGAAATTCATGATCGAAGGGGAGGAAGAGGTTGGCTCCAAAAACTTGGAAAAATTTTGTCGCGACAACAAGAAAAAACTTGCCGCTGATGTGGTCCTGATCTCCGACACCAGCATTATCGACAATAAGACCCCAAGTATTACGGTTGGTCTGCGCGGCCTGTGTTATATGGAAGTAGAAGTAGTTGGCCCTAACAAAGATCTGCACTCCGGTGTATACGGTGGCGCTGTAGCCAATCCGATCAATGTATTGTGTCAGATGATTGCTTCATTGCACGACGCCAAACGCCACATCACCGTAAAAGGATTTTACGACGATGTACAAAAAGTGAGCAGCAAGGAACGCAAAGCCATGAACGCTGCGCCGTACGACGAAAAGCAATACATGAAAGACCTCGGTGTAAACGACCTGATGGGTGAAAAAGGTTACACCACGGTGGAGCGCACCGGCATACGCCCAACGTTGGATGTAAACGGCATTTGGGGTGGATACATCGGTGAGGGGGCTAAAACCGTGCTGCCAAGTAAGGCTTATGCCAAAATTTCCATGCGCCTTGTTCCGGATCAGGATCCAAAGAAAATTGAAAAACTGTTCCAAAAACACTTCGAAGGATTAGCACCAAAATCTGTCAAGGTTAAAGTAACCGCCCACCATGGCGGCTATCCTGTAGTGGTACCCACCAACTCCGTGGAATACAAGGCTTCTGAAAAAGCCATGGAGCAGGCCTTCGGCAAAAAGCCCCTGCCACAGCGCGGTGGTGGCAGTATTCCCATCGTGGCCATGTTTGATCAGGTACTCAATGCCAAATCCGTCCTCATGGGCTTCGGTCTGGATTCCGACGATATCCACTCTCCAAACGAGCACTACGGATTATTCAACTACTATAAAGGCATTGAAACGATTCCGTATTTTTACAAATACTATGCGGAGATGAAGAAGAAATAAGGGGTGGAGTTGTACCAATAAAAAAAACCTCCGGAGTAATACTTCGGAGGTTTTTTTATTCGACAGATTTGTTCTGTTATTTTTTTCATAGAAATTCTATTCAAAATTCTATGCTGCTCTATTATTTGAAATATCCAACCTCACCTCTCATCCACCTCTTTTAAAAACGCACTCAATAGTTGGTTGAACTCGGCAGGCTTTTCCATCATCGGAGCATGTCCACATTCATCGAGCATATAAAGACGGGAATCAGAGATGAGTTCCTTGAATTTTTCCCCTACAAAAGGTGGAGTTACAATATCCTGTTTTCCCCAGATGAGCAAGGTTGGGGCTTTAATTTTATGCAGCTTATCACCCAGGTTATGACGCACGGCAGATTTGGCAGTAGCTACCACACGAATGGCTTTACCACGATCGTTCACAATGCCAAACACTTCATCTACCAATTCCTTGCTGGCAACGGCTGGGTCGTAAAAAGTCTGAGCCGTTTTATTTTTAATGTATTCGTAATCCCCACGCTTGGGGAAAGCACTTCCAAAAGCACTTTCATACAAACCTGAACTTCCTGTGAGGGTCACAGAAGCAATATGTTCCGGATGAGCAATGACGTACAGTAACGCCACATGCCCTCCCAGGGAGTTGCCCAGGATATGTACCTTATCATATCCCTTATATTCCACAAAATCGGTTACAAAATCCACCAGTCCTGAAACCGATACCTGTAGTATGGGCAATTCATAGATCGGTAGAATAGGAATCACCACATTATACTTGTCAGAGAATTGGTTGGTCAAATCCTGGAAATTGCTGAGCGCCCCAAACAGGCCGTGTAACAACATCAGCGGTGTGCCTTCGCCACCAGTTTCAACGTATTTAAAACCATGCTCTTCTTTAATCGGAAAATTCATGCGCGGGATGTTCTGATTGATGCAGGAAAAGATGCTATGGGCAAAAGTAGAAAAATCCTGTTAACCCCGGGGATTTTCCAATAGATTCTCAATTAGAAGTTCTTTTTCTTTAACCCTTAGCTGATACCCGATCCAGAGCACCACACTTAACAATACCACGGCGCCAGCCTGGTGAGCCACTCCGAGATCCACCGGAATCTTCGCCTTACAGTTGATGACGGTGAATATACCCAGCAACACTTGCACACCCACTGCGCCTATTAACCACCACCCACTGCGGCGCAATCGGATACTGATATTTTCCTTAAATAACTTCCAAACAAAATACAACACCAGTCCGGTAAGTACATACGCCGTATTTCGGTGCAAAAAATGCAGCAATGCCGGCATAAACGGATTGGTATCATAGTGTATAAAACTATCTGACGACCAATGAGTACCATCAAGAAGTACAACCGGCAGGTATTCCCCATGCATATCAGGCCAGGTAGGAAAAAATAACCCGGCCTTAGAACCCGACATCATAGCGCCTAACCCAATTTGTACAAATGTCATTCCCAACAAGATCCACGACAAACGCCTGAACCGTGGCAAATTCATTTCGCTTTGTTTCGGAGAAACGGTCATAAACCAGGTCCACATTAAATATGTGAAGATCACCAGTGCCATACATAAATGAAGTGTCAGGTTATAAGCATTCACCCACGGCCGCTTAATCAATCCACTGGCCACCATGGCCCATCCGAAAAACCCCTCTAACCCGGCAAGACCTACCACCATCAATAAACGTGGCATCAAGCGTCGTGACAACATTCCTTTGAACCAAAACCAGAAAAAAGGGATCACAAATACCACAAACATCAAACGGGCCCACAGCCGATGGAAGTATTCCCAGAAATAAATGAATTTAAAATCTTCCAAAGTCATACCCTGGTTGATCTTATGGTACTGTGGCGTTTGTTTATACAACTCAAATTCAGATTGCCAATCGGCTTCCTGCAGTGGAGGAATAGCGCCAGTAACAATTTCCCAGCGGGTAATACTCAATCCGCTCCCGGTAAGCCTCGTCACCCCTCCAATAACAATCTGGAAGAAAATCATCACGAGGCCTGTTAATAACCAGAACTGAACGGCGCGCGGAATTTTCAGATCATCCGCATATTGGAACTTGAACATGATGTTAGAGGGTTGATTCAAAATTTAAAACAAAAGTACCGATGCTTTGATGTAAGGTTTTCCATCCTTGGTCCCTTTCTATGAAATTTAGATGGTTTAAAAAAATCCCCCCTACGGGCATCAT
>JAEUUS010000319.1 GCA_016787545.1 Saprospiraceae bacterium | reverse complement strand
GCACCCGGATACGTAGACTTGAGAATCATGCACTTAAAAAACCAGGGCCAACCCTGCACGCAGATTCACGGCCGGGTTGCTTTTCAGGGAAAATGCATTGATGATATTGTCTGAAGCAAAATACACTTGAACCGGGCCTGGCTTTATGCCAACCTGGAAACCCAAATTGGCTGCAGAGCGATCATTGATGCTGTACATAGCCCCCAGCGAAAGCATTTTGATCGGCATCCAGCGGATGCTGGCGCCCACGGCTGTAGTGGCTTTTTCTTCCGAGCGTTTTTGCATGAACAAGCTTAATCCGAGGGTCAGGCGTTTGGTTAATGCATACCTGCCTCCCAGGTAACCACGGAATGGCAAACTGGTTTCAAATTCCTGGGCTGTTTTCTGGAATTTGAAAATATCGTTCAGCGTATCAAGTTTGGTGGAAAAATCCAGACTATCAGAACCATTGATGATATCCGAACCGGGAAGTGTTACGCCATCGTACTGATATTCACCCTCGCTGGCAAAATAGTTGGCGTTTTCCTTCCAGGTGATTTTACCGCCAAGATCCAGGAGCGACAAATCCACCGTAATCCGGTCATTTATTTGATATTGAGCGCCAAGATCAAAGCCATAACCTGTGTTGGTGCTGAATGCTTTGCCGCCCAATTCGCCTACTTTAATATCAAAACCATAACCTGAAGTATCAAAAGCTGAAATCAGGGAGGAGGAATAAAAGGCGTAATTAGTTTCCAGGGTAAGCTGGTAAATATCGTCGCTGGTGGTAACATTGGCCGTTTGCCGGTTGTTATCCGTAAGTAGGGAACCGGTACCTGTGAGCAGTTTGGCGCGGAAACCAAGCTGGAGTTTGCCCAATTGTTTGGCCAAACCCACACTCCACTCATTCCAGTTGGAGATGTCAGACTGCAAAGCAATGTTCACGGTTTGCCCAATGTATTGTGCATTACCGTCCCAAATCATGGCAGGAAGGGTTTTGGGATAGGTAACCGTTCCGCTCAAGCGGTTGGCATGTCCGGCCTGCAACCAAAACTTGCCAGGCAAACGCAGGCCCAGCGACACCGTTTCAATGCGTTGATCAAAAGATACGGTATTCAGCGGATCCAGTTGCCCCAGCGCACCGGAAAAGTTGATGCGCGTGCGGTCTGCTTCCTTGAT
The DNA here is from genome assembly GCA_016787545.1 of Saprospiraceae bacterium. Lineage (GTDB taxonomy): Bacteria > Bacteroidota > Bacteroidia > Chitinophagales > Saprospiraceae > M3007. The sequence goes on along the minus strand of JAEUUS010000319.1, from coordinate 2,427 downwards.
AAAAATGTCGTTGTAGGTGATATTTCCCGAATGGGCTGCATCCAGCCCGATACCCGGCAATCCGATCACAAAAGTTTTATCCTCAGGGAAAAAAGCCGGGTTGGTTGAAGTGCTGTGCCATACTTCCGGCATGGCATGAAGCATCAGTTCTTGCTGGGCTTGCAACATCACCGGAGCCACCAACAGCACCAGACTCGTGCAAAAACGACGAAAAGACATATTTGGAAAGTGCATAAGCGCTAGATTCAATGAAAGGTAATCGGTTAGAGTCGCTTTTTAACCTTGGCGCCCATCTTGATCACAATCTTGTCGGTAGCCAGGAGTTTGACAAAAGTTTCGCCGTTATTGGCGGTGGTGAAGTACACTTTAAGGAAAGCATCCTTGGCTGTACGGATTTTATCGAACCGTGCAGCATCCATGGTAATGAACTCTTCGGTTCGGGTGGTGCCGTTGACAATACCTTCGCTGTTCACCGGAGCGGAACGAATGATGTCGCGAGGGCCGTCCAAAAACAGCGAATCAATGGCATTGCCGGCATCATCCCTGAAGAAAATCTGCGCATTGGACGTAATAGGCGTGCTATTCTCTGTAACGAGTTTGAATTCCACCTCTTCTACACCTGCAGAATCCAGGCTGCCAAATTCGCCAAAATTCAGGTTCATTACCTGCTCGGCACCAAAATTGCGCACAGACCCCTCCAGCACTAATTCTACCCGCATCTGAAGCGCCATGACGCTTTTATCTGTGATATAACCAATCAAATTCAGGTCGTTATTTGCATTGCTGATGGCATCTACCTCGTAAATGAGGCGCTTGGGCTGACTGTTAAAAATGTCGGCAATATTAGAATTTGAACCGTCTAAAGTGATATCCGTAATTTTTGTTTGTCCCACTTCATTCAGTGCCCAGGATGGATAATTGAAATCCACATAATTAAAACTGTCTTGTTGAAACACCGTGCTGACAAGTGGAATCACCTCGTCGTTTTGGCCTATAAAACTCAGGTTCTTGATCTGGCCACGAGTAGGGAATCCCCAGGAATTCTTGATACGCATGGTTACCTTGGGGTCCTTGATTTTCAAATCTCCCTTCAGCTCACTTTGATTGATATCAATTTCAATGGTGTCGGTGGTGAGTTTGTACCATTGAAAGCCCCAGTAGCCTTCCACATAGGTAAATTTAAGGGCGTTGGTGGCCGCAATAGGGAAGTCCGGCACTTTCACACGTTCACCGTTTGGTTTGAAGGCAAAATACTTCACCGACAAACTATTACCGGTTGCTTCCAAATGATACCCATTGAGTGGAATGGTATCCGACAGGAAAAATTGACCTGGCGCAACCACAAATGGCTGACGCAATGCCACACCCAACAAATCTAATTGAGGGATTTCAAAATACCCGTGAAGGGTATCCGGCGTGTTGTTCAGGATGTAAAACCCGATGGTTCCCGACAAAATATCTGCCTGCCGTATCGTAACCCCATCCGGCGAATTTAAAGGACTGAAAATCGCTGTGTCCGTCATAATGATGGGCAGCGTGCCGTTCAGAAATTTAAAAATGTCAGTTGCAGGCTTCTCAGCTACATCTCCGGAATAAAACAGGGTAATGGTGTTGTCAGCATTCACAAACACCGTGTCGTCAGACAAGCTGTCGCTTTGCAAATTAAACAGCAAGTCCTTGAGCAACAACTCCGTAGTAAACAGCGGGAATGCATACTCTGCAGTATGGTCGTCCAACTCCAGGTTGTCGAAGTCGGATTTCTTACATGCCGACCAACCCATGATTCCAAGGGTGATCAACAAGGCAATCGGTAGGGAAAAATGTTTGCGCATATTCAGTGAGGGTTGTGTTTGGGTCATTTGAGTCATTTTAGGAGTCATTTGGGAGTCATTTGAGTCATTTAGGAGTCATTTAGGAGTCATTTGGGAGTCATTTGCGTCATTGGAAGGATTTAGGCTGAGTCTCTGGCAAGCATTTTCTCCCCTGCCCGACTTTGTTACCCTGAGCGCAGCGAAGGGTCTGGCGTAGCAAGTTCACTCAGATCCATCGCTGCGCTCAGGATGACAAAGCCTGGCATCTCAACTCAAAAATGACCTCAAAAATGACTCAAATGACCTCAAAAATGACTCAAATGACCTAAATGACCCAAATGACCTATAACGCCCCAAAAATACTCAAGACAATCTGTTGCGATAGTCCCGATACGAAAAGCGTCGTACAATATCCAATTTTCCATCCTGCCGAAGGATGGCAATATTGGGATGTGTCACGCCATTGAAGGTGGTAGTTTTGACCATGGTGTAGTGAATCATGTCTTCAAACACGATTTTTTGCCCAACTTTCAGCGGTTTATCGAAGGCATACTCCTCCATGAAATCACCACTCAAACAACTTACGCCGCCAAGGCGGTAAAGGTTGGGTTTGCCT
>JAEUUS010000562.1 GCA_016787545.1 Saprospiraceae bacterium | reverse complement strand
GGCGCTTAAACTGAGAGTCTCACTTGGAGTGAGACTCTCAGTTTAAGTGCCTCCGCGCCTCTGCGGTGAAAAAAAAATTCCCCTACTCAGGAACTAACACCCCGTACGCCATCGCTATCCCCTCCGTTTCCTGGTAAAACCCGTTTTGCGGATCCTGGTCCGCTTTGAATGTCCAGCGAAATTGTTCCGGAAGCAGATCCATGGTTCTGATGCGGGTCGACAAATCCGGATGTTGTTTCACAAACTGGTATTTTTCTTCTTCGGTCTGACACACCGGTGCCTGGGAAGCATCCGGGTAATAGGTTCTCCAGCGCACGGTTACCGGGAAATAATGCAGGTAAGAATCCTTCGGAAACCGAGGCTTATGCCGGCACAAAGCTTCCTCCCAGCAAATGGTATCCCTGCCATATCGGGAAGCCAACTCACCGGAAACCCACTTGTTGCCAGGATAGGTTCCTGCGGGAAACACCACCGATTTAAAACTGGCCAGATAGCGTTTTACCTGTCCTTCAGATTGATCAAAAATAGTCAGATACGGATCGGCTGAAATAGCTGCGCCATTGAATGCCGTGCTCATGGCCTGTATCAATCGCGCATCCTGGCCAATATTGCACCCGTTTATGACAATCTTTGTTTCCGGACCCACATGCTCCCTGGGCAACCCACGAAATAAGCCCAGTTTAATGGTTTGTTCCATCAGCTCTCCATCTGTATGATCAGGGGAATAAGGGGCCACGGGGGCTCGCATACCGGTCCATTGGTTGCCGTGTACCACCAGATGTACCCGTTGCCAGGGACCATCCGCCGGACGGTGGGTGGCCAGGTATTGGTAAACATCCTGCAACGTAGGGTACGTATGCTCCACGAAATCCGTCTTTTCCACAGAATCTGTACTGAAATACGCTTTGGCATGGGCAAAATAAGGATTCCGGATGCCGCGGTCATCGCCAATCAAAAAGGTAACAGAATGCCCGTTCACCGTTGACACGGGTTCGTCTAGGCTACACTGACAAAGCAAGAGTGGCAGTACAACCAGCGCGCCGGCTTTTATCATCCGAGCTTTTTTTCTGCGAAAAACCACCAACAAACCGGCCGCCAGCAATCCGCCAAGCACCCAATACCAAACCGGGAATCCTTTCGCCGGCAATCCGCTTACCCCATAGAAATCCAGGTCGTAACCCACCGCCAGATCCGACACGCCGGAAGGCATCGGCAGGGTTTGTTTCACTTTAACCGGGCTTCCATCAGGGTTAACCGGTGTTTCTTCCACGGCCAGAAAAGAGGTGTAGGCCGTCAGCAAATTATAGGTCAAACCCAAATTCAGCACTTCTGCCTGTTCTTCCGAATTGCTGCCACTTACTGCGTAATCATCGAGCTGACGGATGCGTTCTCGCGCCCAGAGGTAACGCAATGCGGCATTTTGTGCACCAAAACTGGCATTTACAGGCGACATTTCCAGACTCACCAAACGATTTTGCTGCGTACCAGACAGTTTATCCTTGGCATATTGAAAAGCATTTCCCCAGGAAAGAGGCTTGTCGCCGGAATAACCGTTGAGCTGGATGGTACCCGTTGGAGCGCCCCGCCATTTTCCTATAATCATCACGGGGCGGTCTGACATCACATCCGGAATAAACGATGGCTGAATATCGTAGGCATCAAATCCGTTGAACGATACCCAAACATTGGTCAGCACCGGTTCTGCTACATACTTGCGAAACTTTTCAGCGGCATTTTCTGCCTCTCCCATATCGGTCACGATAAACGGTTTTCCCTGTCCGGCATGGGCTACACCTTCCATCAAATAACGGTTTACGTTAGAACCAATACCGAAAGTGAACAGGTTGGCCTGATTCAGGTTGTCTTTTACCAAGCTGATACATTCGCGGTCCAGGCCAATATAGCCATCTGTAATCAGCAGAATGGAACGCGACAGGCCTTCTATGTGGCGTGGCAGGTGCAGGGCACGTTTGAGGGCTGCATTCAATTCGGTACCGCCACCGCCGGATTGTTGATCGATCAGTTGAACAGCACGGTTGATGTTTTCCTGTGTGCCTGGCAGCGATTGCTCCGACATCAGAGCACTGGTTCCGGCAAAAAGAATGACATTAAAGCGGTCGTTAGGATTTAGATGTGAAATCAGGTTGCGGAGCAATTTTTTGGAAACATCCAAAGGGGTGCCGTGCATGGAACCGGACACATCTACCACAAAAATGTATTCACGCGGCGGAACATCCTGCGCTGCCACACGACGGGGCGGTTGGGCCATGCAGAGGAAGAATTTCTCCTTGCCATCGTCGAACAGCAGCATACCGGTTTCAATTTGGTTGCCACGCAGGCCATAACGCAGGATAAAATCCCGGTTTCCGCCGTTTTTTTCTGAAGGATCCAATTTCACCAGCGCCTCTGAATTTCTCGGGTTGGAAATTTTCACCTTATGGCTGCTGCTGTTCAAATCCTTAATGGCCATACCTGCGGAAATATGCACGTTTAGGTCAAAGCTATAACTGGGTGCATTTCCGGCATGTTGGTAAGGCGTTGCGGCAAACTGGCTGCCCGTCTCACTGCCATTCATATACCTCGGACCTACCACCGTAGGGTATACAAACTCATAAATACCCTCCTCAGGAATGAGCAATTCCGTGTAATGCAGCGACACCTGAATGGTATCGCCCGGCATGATATTGGCCACATTCATCTGGAACACATTCGGACGTTCCTGTTCCAGCAGAGAAGCCCTCTTGCCTTCGCTTTTGGCCTGTTCATACCCCTGGCGGGCGGCCTGTTTTTCAAATATTTTGGCCTGAATAACCCGATTACCCACCTGCATCGACAAGCCGTAAACAGCAGCATTGGTAGAACCCGGGAATACATATACCGCTTCCAGGGGCTTTTTACCTGTGTTGCAATACACCTGACTCACCACCACATCGGCAATGAACCCGGCAATTTGCACATTGGCAGAGGTACTTTTCAGCGGC
>JAEUUS010000159.1 GCA_016787545.1 Saprospiraceae bacterium | reverse complement strand
GGTAAAATACTCGGTAAATCCTTCGCTGAACCAATATTGTTTTTCCTCTTCCGCATTCTGAATATGAACGCCAATCCAATGGTGCATCAATTCATGCACCCATAAATACCGCATCAGATCGTACTTCACACCGGGGTTATTGGTGGCGTATGAAAGAAAACTATTCGTGAGGCCCGAGCCGCCAACACTGACAGATTTTGATGTTTCGGTCCAGGGAGCATCCTCAATAGGCAAAAACGAAACAGAATAAATAGTATCGCTGTAATCGTTCCAGAATGCCCGGTGTCCTTCCACGGTGCGTTGTAGCAGATTACGCAGGGTATCATCTGAAAACTGCGTCCAATTTCCACGGGTAAGCAGATATACAGGCTGGTCTTTCACCCGAAAGCTGAATCGCCGGAAATCGCCGCCTACAAAAAAAGCCACAGAAAATTCGCTGTTGGTCAGGGTTGGAGCCTGTGCCCGATCAGGCCCGAAACTGTTGTGCAGCGTCCAGTTTGCCGGAAAACCTTCCCAACGGAAATGCACAGGTTGTCGATCATCCGGCCCTTGCCAATAATCGGCAGGTGTGGCCAGTAAATGACCTGTCTGCACGTGAAAATATTCCCGATGCAGGATTGGCTTATAGCAGCAATACTGATAAAAGGCTTCGTTTTCTCCCTGCAGATCAAGCACTTTGTATCGCACACGCACACGTTTGCCTGGGAGGTGTTTTACCCAAATACGGTTGCTATCCGGTTCTTTTTTTACTTCTACCCCCGGATCCTGCTCCGGGAAAGTGATAAAATCCATTTGATTGGGTTCACCAAACTGATTATTCTGGTAATCCAGATAGGTTTGACCAGTAGCCGTTCCCTGAAAGGTCAGTTCAACCAACAAGCGGAGTGCTCCGTTGTCAGAAAAATCTGGTTGAATGGTATAGGTCAGCGGTTCCTGAGCCTTTGTCAGGAACGGCAGAAAGAGCAGAAAAAAGAGTTGCTTCAAGCTTAATTTATTTTTCAAAAAGTGTGCGAGGCACCCCATATTTTTTCACCCACTCGTTCACCGGAACGGCGTTGAGGCCGATGGTATAGGTGAGAACTTTCCAGGCGCCTTTTTCAAATTTCAGGATGGCAATAACCCGGTCTGCAAATTTACCGGATTGGTATTCATATTTATAAGGCGAGATGCTATAATCAATGGGATTACCATTGGCATACAATGGCCTTGCATCCACCAGGGCAAAAGTTCCGCTGGTTTGGTAGTTGTTCAATTCCAGTTGCGTATCGGCATTCAGGCGTTTGGATACGGTTTGATTTACCGCTTCCAGAGCGCCTTTTTTACGCACCCACTTGGCGCCGGCAATAGATTCGCTGACAACCGTTTGCAACTCATGACGCGCGCCCATACCTACTTCTCCAATGGGTTTGATCAGGAGTTGATCAGGGATAACCGCGTGCGTGAGCAAGTCTTTTTGCAAAGATTTGCGCAAATCTTCAATGGCTATTTTTTTGCCGTCCAGGGTGATTTCAGCGTACCGGTTGATGGTGACTACCGGTAACGTTTTGACTGCTTTTTTGGGTGTTGTTTTTGGCTTTTCCGTTGAAGGAGCTGGCGTGTCTGCAGGTTTTGCGGGTGTTCGGGCGCCTTTTACCAGATTGATGTACTTGACATCACATTCTTTAAAATGCAGGTATTGATTTTGTGCATTCCCGGAATTTTGGATCATGATGCTGTTGTTGGAGAACAACGCTTCTATGTCTGTTTTGCCGGAACCGCGGAGTCCATGGAAGGTCAGATAAGTTTCGGCATTGGGCCGGTTGATAGAGATGGCTCCTGTGGCATTTCGTTTAGCCGTTTTCAGCTGATAGGTATATGCGCCATTTTTCAGCGTGATGTGCAGCTCCATTCCGCAGGACTTATCGTCTGAAAAATAGCTGCCGGCATAATTTTCTGTTTCGTAGAATGCTTTTTCGCCTGTGTTAATGCCTGTAATCAGCCATTTGTCTGATTCTTTTTCGAGGGTATAGGTAACAAATGGCGTCCCATCAGCATTATTCATGGTAGCGGTTACTTCATCCGTCCCTAATCCTTCAATGGCATTCACCGGGGTGGTAGTCCATTGTTTCAGATCCCAGTCCTGCGCATGAAAGAACCGGTTATCGTCCATTCCGGTCAGGATTTCATCCTTGTTTTCCTTTTGCCAGAATGGTTCACATTTTTGGTAGTAGGCGCGTTCTCCATCAAGGAATTTATCAGAAACAAAACCGCTTGCCTGGATCCGAGCCAGGTAACGGTTGAGCAGCGTAGAGTCTATCCGGGCATATTTTCCTTTCAGATCGAGGATCATTTGATCTTCTGTAGGGCCATTGGAAAAATCATTGGCCCACTGGGCAAACTTGTGGATGGTTTCGGATATGGCTGCCAGATCCAGATCGTTTTGGGTGGGCGCCGGCTTGTTTTTGCAGGCCAGGATGCTCAGAAGCAGGAGCAGAACAGGAAAAAGTTGTTTCATTTTGAACGCATTTTTAGGCCAGGCAGTAAACGCCACCTGGAAAATTGCGCCAAATATGCGGTAATTTATCTTG
>JAEUUS010000123.1 GCA_016787545.1 Saprospiraceae bacterium | reverse complement strand
CGATATTTATCCGGAACAACTGAATAATACAGAACCCTGGCAGGCCCGGCGTCAATTTTTCAACACGTCGTGGTTCTTCTATGGCAGTCAGGAGGCTTTTGCCAAAATAGACAAATCAACCCTTTGGCCTATTGATATTGGCATTTACCTGCCTTTGAAAGGCAAAAGCAACAATGAAATTGCGGCAGAAAGTCGCTCCATGCACCGTTGCCAGGGTTTTGGCTCCTTGTCTACCAGGGGTGAAAGCCTGGATTACCTGGATTTTGTAAAGGGTGATAAACCCGCCACTCAGGATATTTTTGAAGGCATCAATACCACCTGGACCCGGGTGGCAGGCGGCGAACCCATTGGAAAACTACTGGCTCAGGTAGATCAGGAATTTCGTTCAGATAATCCTGCGGCCAGTGTTCCGGACTTGTTAACGGCCCTGAAAATGATTCAGTCGCTGCCAGAAGGCTACTGGAAGCAACGTAAACTGGCTGAGATCAAGGAAGTCATTCGCGGATGTGCGGGTATATACCTCGAAGCCACCAGCAATGAGCCCACCGCCACTCCCGGCGAATTGGTAAAGGTTCGACTGGAAATCATCAACCGCAGTCAACATTCCCTCACGCTTTCCGGAGTATCCATTCAACCATCCCTGTTTGATACCATGCCTCAAACCGCTTTGAGTAACAACAAAGGCTGGATACTGGAGAAAAGCGTAAAAATTGCAGACAACGCGGCCTTCACTGCACCTTATTGGCTGCAAAAACCAGCCACCCTCGGCATGTATTCCGTTGAGGATCAAATGCTGCGTGGGGTTCCGGAAACACCGCGATATGCAAGGGTGCAATGGAATATCCAGTTGAACGGCGTGTCGCTGAATTTTGAATCCGATCTGGCCTGGAAAACAGGTGAGCCATCCATCGGAGAAGTTTGGCGCCCCTTTGAAGTACTGCCGCCAGTTTTTGTGGCATTCACAGAACCATCTTATGTCTTTACCCAAAAAGAACATGATGTGCAGGTGGTGGTAAAAGCCGGCAAAGACAATGTAGCCGGTACCGTTAAAGTGGGTAAGCTGAGCCAACCATTCTCCTTGAAGAAAAAGGATGAAGAACAGGTGCTTTCCTTTCGGGTAAAAGTTGAAAATGGTCACAAAGACGCTACGCTGGATGCTGTAGCGGAAGTAAATGGCCGCGTGTATTCCAGCAAATTAATTACCATTAAATACGATCACATCCCGCAGCAAAGTGTGCTCCTGCCTTCTACTACGAATGCCAACTGGGTTGATCTGAAGGTTAAGGCCAAAACGGTGGGTTACTATCCAGGCGCCGGTGATGATATCCCGGCGGCACTTCGTCAGATGGGCTGTCAGGTAACCCTGCTCGAAGCCAAAGACATGGAACTGGCTACCCTGTCTAAATTAGACGCCATTGTGATGGGAATCAGGGCATACAATACCAAGGACGATCTGAAGATTCACCACGCCAAACTGATGGAATATGTGCAAAATGGAGGTACACTCGTAGTGCAATACAATACCAATGGCGATCTGGCCGTGAAAGACCTGGCGCCCTATCCCTTGAAGATTTCCAGAGCGCGGGTAACGGATGAAACTGCAGAAATACGCTTTTTACAGCCGGATCATCCGGTATTAAACATGCCCAATAAAATCACTGCTAAAGATTTCGAAGGATGGGTACAGGAACGTGGCTTGTATTTCCCTGGCGAATGGGATCCTGCCTTCGCAGCGGTACTTTCCTCCAACGACCCGGGTGAAAAACCCTCAGACAGCCCGTTACTGGTTGCTCAGTATGGCAAAGGGCACTATATATACACCGGTTTGTCGTTTTTCCGGGAATTGCCTGTCGGGGTACCTGGAGCCTACCGCTTATTCGCGAACCTCATCTCTGTTGGGAAGTAACAAAGTTGACTGAAGGCACAAAGGTGTGGGAACACAAAGGCACTAAGGCTCAAAGACACGAAGGCGCAAAAACGCTAAGGCAAGAGGGTGTTTCAAAAGTAATTTTTACCGCAGAGCCGCGGAGGCGCAGAGGTTTAAATGATTGATTTTCAATCCCTCTGCGCCTCCGCGGTAAAAAGAAATCAGCGACTTTTTAGTCACCCTCTTTAATTCTTTGCGCCTTTGTGTCTTTGAGCCTTAGTGACTTTGTGCCTTCGTGTTTCTCCTTCGTGCCTTATAACTTAGGTTGGAGGTATTTACCAGTGTAGCTTGCTTTTACCTTAACCAGATCTTCCGGTGTGCCTTCAAACACCAGGTTACCTCCATCCTTCCCACCTTCCGGACCAAGGTCAATGATCCAGTCGGCTGATTTAATAACTTCCATATTGTGTTCCACTACGAGTACACTGTGGCCTCTTTCCACGAGTGCCTGCATGGCGGTGAGAAGTTTGCGGATATCGTGAAAATGCAATCCTGTGGTAGGCTCGTCAAAGATAAAAAAGATGTGCCCGCCGGAATTTTCTTTAATGAGAAAGGATGCCAGCTTAACCCGTTGTGCTTCACCACCTGAGAGTGTGGAAGAAGATTGACCAAGGTGAACATAGCCCAAACCAACATCCATTAATGGTTGCAAACGATCGATAATCTCCTTTTGACCTTTAAAAAACTGCAAGGATTCTTCTACGCTCAGGTTCAGCACATCAAAGATGTTCTTGCCCTGGAATTGCACATCCAGTATTTCCTGCCTGAACCGGCGACCTTTACATTCTTCGCATTCCAGGTGTACATCGGCCAGAAACTGCATTTCTACAATTTGTTCGCCCTCGCCTTTGCAGGCTTCGCAGCGTCCGCCCTCTACGTTAAAGCTAAAATGTTTGGCCTGAAAACCCCGGATTTTTGACAATTGCTGCTTGGCAAACAAGTCGCGGATATAGTCATACGCCTTGACGTAGGTCACAGGGTTAGAGCGACTGCTCTTCCCGATAGGGCTTTGATTGATGAATTCCACCCGGGTAATTTTCTTCACATTACCCTCCAGAACATCAAAAGAGCCGGGTTGTTTTCCGGCATTTTCCGGCAAATGTTGGGAAATCGCGGGAAAGAAGATATCGCGTACCAATGTGGTTTTACCACTTCCGCTCACACCACTCACCACAGTGAGGCAATGCAGCGGCACACGTATATTTACGTTTTTCAGATTGTGTTGTCGGGCGCCCTTTATGGTCAGGAACTCTTTGGCCAGCCTTCTCGATTTGGGTGTTTCAATGCCCATTTCGCCAGTCATATACTTGGTAGTAAGACTTTCCGGGGCGGCCTTGACAATATCAGCATATGGCCCGGAAAATACCACATGACCACCATGAATTCCAGCTTCGGGGCCCATATCTACCAGATAATCGGCGTTTTCAATCACCGACTCTTCATGTTCTACCACCACTACGGTATTTCCCAGATCGCGCAGATCCTTCAGGACTTTCACTAATCGGCCGGTATCCCTGGGGTGAAGCCCCACAGAAGGCTCATCCAGCAAGTACATGGATGCGGTGAGGTTGGAACCCAGAGTCCGGGTCAAATGAATCCGTTGGGTTTCTCCACCGGATAGTGTGCTGGAAATCCGATCGAGGGTCAGGTAGCCCAGTCCAAGCTCTACCATGAATTTCAGGCGGTTGTTGATTTCCAGCAATAGCCTTTTGGCCACCTGCTTATCGTGAGCCGACAAGGAAACATCCAATTCCACAAAAAATGCCAGCACCTCGTCTAACGGAATGCTGGTCAGGTCGGAAATGTTTTTGCCGCCCAGTTTCACACACAGTGCTTCCTGGCGCAAGCGACCTCCGTCGCAGGTGTTGCAGGTAGTTTTGCCCCGGTATCTGGCCAGAGTCACCCGGTTTTGAATTTTATAGGTCTGGCTTTCCAGTTGTTTGAAAAACACATCAATGCCTTCGAAATACTGGTTTCCGGTCCAGAGCAACTTCTGTTCAGCCTTGGTAAGCGACTCGTATGGCGTGTGCACCGGAAAATCAAAGTAATGTGCATGCAACACCAGTTGGTTCAGGTATTCACCGTATTTCTCGCCTTTCCAGACGGCTATTGCACCATCATACACCGATTTGGTTTTATCCGGCACCACCTTGTCTCTGTCAATCCCGAGTACTCTGCCATAACCTTCGCAGGTAGGACAGGCGCCGTAGGGATTGTTGTAATTAAACAGTTGTGGTGTTGGTTCCGGGAAACTCATGCCATCCAGCTCAAATCGGTTATTGAACGTCTGAAGGGCGTAACTGCCATTTTCCAGTCTGACAGCCACGTGGCACTCCCCTTCACTTTCATAAAAGGAGGTGTTGATTGAATCTGCCAGACGCATCCAGTCGGATTCTTCCAGGTCGGCAGACAACACCAGGCGATCAATCAGAATATGCAGCGGATCTTCATTGAATAAATAAGCAGCCCGCTTCAAATCAAATCTGGTATTCACGCCTTCCAGGATATCCTGAATATTCAGGGTTTCATCTCCGGACTGTACCCTGGTATAACCTTTTTGCAAAAGCAGGTTTAGCTCCTGTTCCAGGCTCCTTTCCTGATATTTTTTGGGGAATGGCATCAGAATGAGGGCCCGACTGCCTTCCGGGAGTTTTTTCAAGAAATCTATTACATCCGAAACCTCGTGTTTTTGTACAATTTGTCCGGAAACAGGTGAGTAAAACTTACCGATACGTGCAAACAGCAAACGTAAGAACTCGTAAACCTCGGTCATACTACCCACAGTACTGCGGGCATTTCCGGTAGTTACCCGTTGTTCGATGGCGATGGCCGGACAAATTCCCCTGATGTAATCCACATCCGGTTTTTTCATCCTGCCCAAAAACTGACGGGCATAACTCGACAGGCTTTCCACATATCTACGCTGTCCTTCTGCATAAAGCGTGTCCATAGTGATACTGGATTTTCCGGAACCAGACACGCCTGTAACCACCACCAACTGGTTCTTCGGAATGCGCAAATCCACATTCCGCAGGTTGTTGGTACGTGCTCCTTTGATTACAATGTGCTTTGGATCCACCAAATCTGTCTCCTCCAACACTTGTTGCTGTTTTTTAACCGCCATGGTAGTTTGAAATAAGGGCGCGAAATTCCGAAAATATATCTTAAGTACGAAGGAATCACTTCAGACAAAAGCAGTGAAATGCTAATGGGGAGGCGTGTTCATTAAGTTATTGTGAGACATTTCTCCAAACATGTTCCCAGAAAACAAGAGCCAACCCGAAGTTCGGATCGGCTCTTGTATCTAAATATGTAAAGCTTGGCTAATCAATCGTCGTTATCATCGTCGTCATCCACAAATTTAGCGGATGCTGCAGGTTTAACGGAAACACCTGCTGCAAGCTTTTCCTTGATTTTCACCTCCATTTCTGAGGCTACTTCCGGATTGTCCAGAAGGAACTGCTTGGCGGCATCCCGTCCCTGAGCAATTTTGGCGCCATTGTAAGCATACCAGGCGCCACTTTTTTGAATAATGTCGTATTCTGAACCCAGGTCAATGATTTCGCCGGCTTTGGATATTCCTTCCCCGAAAACAATATCGAAGGAGGCTACACGGAAAGGCGGCGCCAACTTGTTTTTGACTACTTTTACTTTTACCTGATTGCCTACAACATTACCGTCTTTGTCTTTCATAGCGGCACCGCTTTTGCGGATATCCAAACGAACGGAAGCGTAGAATTTCAAGGCATTACCACCGGTAGTGGTTTCCGGGTTACCGAACATTACGCCAATTTTTTCGCGCAACTGGTTGATAAAAATACAGCAGCAGCCAGTGCGACCAATATTAGCCGTCAGTTTACGCATGGCCTGGCTCATGAGTCGCGCCTGCAAACCCATTTTGGAATCGCCCATTTCACCTTCAATCTCGGAACGTGGCACCAGCGCCGCCACGGAGTCGACTACCAGTATATCCACTGCGCCGGAGCGAATGAGGTTTTCAGCAATTTCCAGCGCCTGTTCACCATTGTCAGGTTGAGAGAAAAGCAGGTTATTGACATCAACACCCAGAGATTCCGCATAAAAACGGTCGAAAGCGTGTTCAGCATCAATGATGGCTGCAATGCCGCCTTTTTTCTGACATTCTGCAATAGCATGAATGGCCAGCGTGGTTTTTCCCGAAGACTCGGGACCGTAAATTTCGATGATACGTCCTTTGGGAAGGCCATTGCAACCCAGGGCAATATCCAGACCCAGTGATCCGGTAGAAATAGCTTCCACCTCAATCGCCTGCTTGTCGCCAAGGCGCATGATAGTACCACGTCCGTACGTTTTATCTAATCGGTCAATGGTACTTTGGAGGGTCTTAAGTCGTTGTTCTCTATCGTCTGCCATGTTGTTTAAGATGTGGTTGGTTGGATTTGGAGAAGAGGGATTTTGTTGTTTGGAAGATTTGTTAGCCGCAGCGTTGTTCTTGGTTTTCAAAGCTTTAATGGAGTTTTACCGTAGTTGTTGTTTCAAATTGAGACACAAAAATAAACAAAATGTTTTTCTTCAAAACATTTTGCGGTAAAATTTTTAAAAAAAGTTTTGAAAGCCGGGCCATGCGGTATGGCACGCCTGGTGGCGAGTGGTTAAAGGAAGGCATGTTTCGAGTGGTTTTTTGAACTTTATATAAAGGTATAGCGAAAAAAAGAGAAATACAAGCCCCTACCCTTCCCTTTTTGCCACCATGGTTAAAATGGTGGCAATCGCTACGGTTTCTCCCGTTTCATCATAAACATCCACCAACCATTTGACGATACCTCTTGGGATAGCTGCTACTCCTTCCTTGCTTGGATCGGTTTCCTGTTCAATTTTTTCCTTGACCGTAAGTTTAACACCAATGGTCATACCCGGATAAACAGGTTTGGTAAACCGGCATTCATCCAAGCCGTAATTGAGCAAAACGGGGCCTTTTTTGGCATCCACAAAAAGGCCGGCAGCTTTTGACAGCACAAAGTACCCGTGCGCAACCCGCCCTGTGAATGGCGTACCCTCCAAAGCGGTGGCATCCATGTGGGCATAAAAATTATCTCCGCTCACATTGGCAAAATTGTGGATATCCGCTTCCGAAACGGTGTGCTTTGCTGTAACGAGTGTTTCGCCAACAAACAGATCCTCAAAGTGCTTTTTAAACGGATGCACAGGTGTTTCGGTCTGATGCCCGCCTGGCTGATACTGCCGCGTTACCGCTGTAATATCCGTTGGATGGCCCTGAATGGCCGTACGCTGCATATAATGCAACACTCCCCGCATTCCACCCATTTCCTCGCCACCTCCGGCCCTGCCTGGTCCGCCGTGCACAAGAGTTGCCAGCGGCGATCCATGACCGGTACTCTCTTTGGCCGAGGTTCTGTTCAGGATATGAATACGACCGTGGAAGGCGCCCGCCTCCAAAACATATTCACGCATAACGGCCGGATCAAAGCTGCAAATGGTAGACACCAGGGAGCCTTTGCCCATATTGGCCAATTCAATGGCCTGATCTATGGTTTCGTACGGCATAATGGTGGAAATGGGCCCGAAACACTCTGTCTCATGCGTAAGCGTGCGCGCAAAAGGATTTTCATTGCGCAGCAAAATAGGCGGCAGGAAGGCGCCTGCTTCGCGTTTGGCGCCCACTACCTCAAAGGTTTCCGGGTTGCCATAAGCAATAGTGGACTCCTTCAGCAGTAAATCCAGGTGCTCCCGCACGCGCCCCAGCTGCAAACGATTGATCAAGGCGCCCATACGCACCCCTTCCACCGAAGGATCGCCCACGGTGGTTTGGGCCAGTGCCTTGGCCAGGGCATTTTGCACCTCATCCAGCAAATGCACCGGTACAATAATGCGTCGGATTGCGGTACATTTCTGACCAGCTTTCGTGACCATTTCCCGGCGACATTCTTTGATAAACAAATCGAATTCCGGTGTGCCAGGCGCCGCATCGTGGCCAAGAATGGCTGCATTCAAAGAATCGGCTTCCACGGTAAATGGCACCGAATTTTCCACAATGGACGACAGGGTACGCAACTTCCGGCCGGTAGCCGCAGAACCCGTAAATGTGGCCACATCCTGACTGTCAACAAAATCCAGAATACCTCTGCCTGTGCCGCAAACTAATTGCAGGGCTCCCTCAGGCAGAATACCTGAGGCAATGATGTCGCGAACCATAGCCTCGGTCAGGAAAGAGGTTTGTTCAGAAGGCTTGACTACCGCCGGCACGCCGGCCATCAGGTTGCAGCCTATTTTCTCCAACATACCCCATATAGGGAAATTGAAGGCATTGATATGTACTGCAACGCCGCGTTTCGGGGTGAGTATATGGTGCCCGATGAAGGTATTTTCTTTAGACAACCGGATGGTTTCCCCTTCCACATGGTACACCTCATTGGGAAAGCGCCGCCGCAAACTGGCGTTAGCAAACAGGTTGCCAATACCGCCTTCAATATCCACCCAGGAATCAGCACGGGTAGCACCTGTGTGGTGCGACACCTTGTAATAATGGTCTTTGCGGTCCATTAAATACAATGCCAGGGCTTTCAGCATACGCCCCCGTTCCTGAAAAGTCAGCTTTCGCAAGGCTGGATTTCCCACTTTGCGGGCATAATCCAGGATAGCGGCATAATCCAGGCCTTCGCTTTGTACGGTGTGAATAACCTCGCCGGTCAGGGCATTAAATTGTGGCATGGCCTCGCCCGAACCGGGCGTCCATTGGCCGAGGACATAGTGGTGGATGGGTGTGGACATAAGGCGGCAAAGTTAGGGAAAAGGCGCAAAGCATGGGTAACACAAAGGCACAAAGACGCGAAGGCGCAAAGCATGGGTAACAGGAAGGCACAAGCGAAGGCGCAAAGCATGGGTAACACGAAGGCACAAAGGCGCGAAGGCGCAAAGGATGGGTAACACGAAGGCACAAAGGCGCGAAGGCGCAAAGCATGGGTAACACGAAGGCACAAAGGCGCGAAGGCGCAAAGCTTGGGTAACACAAAGGCACAAAGACGCGAAGGCGCAAAGCTTGGGTAACACAAAGGCGCAAAGCATGGGTAACACAAAGACGCTTAGGCTCTTTGACATAAGTTTTATGAGAGTGTAAAGATTTTTGTGTAAACTGATTTTCAAATGAGATTGATTTGGCAACGATTTTCAAAAGTAGTTAAAAAGGCATTTAGGATGATACCCCAGTTAGGAATTGGTACAGTCCATTTTTTTTCTAAGTTTGCTAC
>JAEUUS010000099.1 GCA_016787545.1 Saprospiraceae bacterium | reverse complement strand
GTAAACGCAGTCCGGTGCGCGTGATGTTATTGTAGGTAAATCTGGACAACATGCCGTTTTCCAGTAAAGCGCCATGGGTGAGGCCGGAACGGTACAAATCAAATATTTCTACATAAAAGCGTTCGTTTTGCTGGTTGATTTGCCGAATGCAGAAATTGATGGCCATCAGGTACAAATCATGCGTTTCCGACAAGGAAAACTGCGGAGCATGATTTTGCAGAATTTCTTTCAGGCGGGAAAAGTGAACATCGCTGCCAGTTGCACCCAACTGGGCAAAATAGCCGTGGTAATACGCCGCAACCATCGGAAGAGCCAGGTAATGATGGCCATCCAGAAACTGTAATACCGGCTGGAGTAATCCTTTATCGAAATGCTGCTGACTCACTGCCTGCTGACTAAGCATCATGCAGCCGGTGCGAAGTTTATCACAGATGAAGGCAATATCCTGTGCTTCCGAAAGCGCCTGCGCATTGGAGGTTTTGACCCGTCCCTGCTGCAAACTCAAATGATAGGCTTCCCAGTGAAGTCGCACATCCACCTCATAATAAGCCAATCCGCGGTGGGGATCCTGCTCCAGTTGTTTGCGGGCGTACTTCAGCATTTGATTGGCTGGTTCTTCCAAATGCAACTGCCGAAGCGCTTCAATAGTGTCGGCATGTTGCTGGTGCCGGGCGTTTTGCCTCGTTTCCTGTGCAAGAAACTGCTCCACTGTTTCTATGGTGTAATTGGTCAGGTGGTACAATCGCTTCGGATCCGGCTTTTCCTCCCATTCCGGGAGCTTTTCCAACAGCATCTCCCGCGGGATTTCCGGCAGATGCAGATGCTCCAGCAAATAGTCCAGCATTCTGCCCACCCCGACATGAGTTACATGGTATGGAGAACGCGAAAATTTGATCAAAGCCCGCCGTTGAGGCTTGGATAAGGCGCGCAATACAGCCAGCAGGTTTGGCGACATAAGTTCTTTTCAAAAAATGATCAGCGAAAATAGGTGTATTTCTGAAAAAATGAATTTGAATTTTATTTTAAAACACTGATTATCAAATTTTTAAATTATTATATTCTAAATTTTAATCTGAGAAATGCTAAATTTTGTCTTTGTTGAACCGTTTTACTCACCGCACTTTTGTATCATGAAAGTTTATCCGGGCCGGCCCTGAGAAACGGACATAGTAATCCCCCGCTCTTATCACTGAAAAAAGATCGCTTATGTACCGCTCACGAATGCTAACTTTTTGCTTTCTGTTTCTGGCAGCCGTAACATTCGGCCAGGGATTTTTGAAAGTTTTTCCTGAAGCCGCTTCTTCGGCTAATGCACTCCTATTAACTAATGATGGCGGATACTTCCTGGCGGGAACAAAAACGGATGCTCAAGCTGTATTTGTCGCCCGCACCGACGCATCCGGTCAAACTTTGTGGCAATCTAATCTTTCCCTGAATCAATCCCGTGCCATTGCCGCTGCTGGCAGCCCGGATGGAGGATTTGTTGTACTCCTGGAAAACTACCTGGATAACGGCTTCCTGCGCAATGCGCTGTTGAAGTTGAATGCTTCTGGCGTGGTGGAGTGGACTTCCATGGTGCCAAATGGCAATATTGCCAATGGGTTGAATGATCTAGTTGTGTTGCCGGACGGCACTATCGTTGCTGCGGGCAACACCCGCGATATCAATTTTGCTACCCGGGGTTGGTTTGTAAAATGTGATCCAACGGGTATTGTTCAGGTTGACAAAGTTTTTGGAATTCAGCAACAATTAGTCAAAAAAATCATAACCCTGCCTGGCGGGGATTTGGCTGTTGCCGGATTTTTCAACAATTTTTATCTGGCACGTTTAAGCTCCGACGGTGACCCACTCTGGGAAAATACCTATTCCTTTTTCGGGAATCAAATTTTGTACGACTTGGCCTTGACCAATGACGGTGAAATGGCCTTGTTGGGAACTACTCCCGGCGTTGATAATCTGAATGTAACGGTTTTAAAGGTTAACCTGGCTGGGTTGTTTCAGTGGCAGGTATCCTATTCTCCTTTTCCCAATGGCAGTGAAGCTTTGCCAGTTTTGAATTCTTTTGTTCAGGATGATAATGGACATTATTTTATTCCATTTTGGGGATTTGAGGATGACCCGTTGGACACACCCCTGGAGTTATTGCATCTGAATGAATCTGGGCAGGCTTTAGGCAAATACAATCTGGGACTTTCGGGAAATGCCAAACAAATTTTGAAAACCTCTAATAATCACCTGGTTATTGCCGGCGACAACAATGGTGTTCCTACCAATGCATTGTTGCTTAAAGCAGATTTGCAGGGGCAGTTTTCCAAAAATGTGATCAGTGGCCATGTTTATCTGGATATCGATGTGGATTGTGCCTACACACCCGGAGAATCCCCCTTGCCAGATTTTATCATCAAGGCAGAAAATGCTCAGGGGGAGATTTTTTACCACAAAACTGATGAAACAGGCGCCTATAACATGCTGGTAACCGAAGGCGATTTTACCCTGAATGCTTATCCGGCTTACACGCAACCTGATTTTTTTGAACCCTGTGATACCCCGGTGGTCAGTATAAACGGCATCAACCAACAGGCAACTGCTCCGGATTTATTGCTACAAGGTTTCGGCGCTTGTCCGTCTCTTACACTGGAAGTAAGCAACACCATTCTGCGTAGGTGTATGCCGGCTGTGTTTAACATTCAATGGTGCAACCACGGAACATTACAGGCAAATGACACTAAAATCAGGGTATTGAAGAGTCCAATGTTGGTGTATCAAAGCAGTACATTGCCGATCTCAGAACAAGTTGGAGATACGCTGGTATTTGAGGTTGGAAATATTTTGGCGGGTGAGTGCAGTTCTTTTTACATTCAATGTAAAGTGGATTGTGCCGCGAACCTGAACGACGTTCTCTGTATGGAGGCCTTACTTACGCCCGATCAATCCTGCGCACCGCCAAATCCGGAATGGGATGGATCCAAAATTGAGGTAAATGGCATTTGTACCGGTTCTGAAATTGAGTTTACCATTAAAAATACGGGTTCCGGCGACATGACTCAGGGGGCTGAGTATGTGATCATAGAAGATGAAATCATGTATCAGCAAGGCACTGTTCAGCTCAATGCACAGGAGGAAATGACCAGCGTACGTATTCCTATGCCTGAAGATTCCTGTTTTGCTTTACGGGTATTCCCCAATCAGACATCTCTGTTGGAACGTCCGGTGGCGGTGGTAGCAAACTGTACCGCTGATGGCAATCTGGGCTTGCTTTTGGCTTTAGGCAATCTGGAACAGAGTCCGGTCATTGCCATCCATTGTGATGTGGTCATGGGCTCCTTTGACCCTAATGATAAAGTAGGATTCCCGTTAGGCATAACCACGGCACACTATATTGAGCGCCACCAGGACATTGATTACCGCATTCGTTTTCAGAATACAGGCAACGACACGGCGTTCCTGGTGCGAATCCTGGATACCCTTCCGGCAACGCTGGATCCGGCTACAATCCGACCCTTATCCGCCAGTCATGCCTATACCTGGGATCTTTCGACTACTGGTGTGTTGAGTTTTACATTCCCCAACATTTTGCTGGTAGATAGTACCAAAAATGAGCCTGAATCTCATGGGTATGTGTGGTTCAGAATCAGTCAAAAACCTGATTTGCCCGACGGGACGATCATCCAAAACACCGCTGCCATCTATTTCGATTTTAACGATCCGGTTATCACGGCGCCCTCTATGCACACGATTGGGCGGCCGCTGACGGTTTCGACCCAGGAGCTTGACCAACAGTCTGTCCTGGAAGTTGAAGTAACACCTAATCCTGTATCCGAAATGGTTTCATTCCACCTGCCAGGTGAACGTCCTGCAGGTTCATTGCAATGGAGTTTGTTTGATCCATTGGGTGTCAGAATAGCCGATCAGTTTTTTCAGGGACAAAGCATGCAATATCAGATGCATCATCTACCCCAAGGCATGTATTTCTGGCAAATTAGCCTTGACGGCAAAACCCTCAACCGGGGCCGGGTTTATAAAGGGTGGTCCCGCTAATTCAAATCTTTTCCCGGAATATCTCGGGATACATCAAACTCTTCAAACCCCCTCAAACCCCCTCAAACCCCCTCAAACCCCATCAAACCCCCTCAAACCCCCTCAAACCCCTCAAACCCTTCAAACATCAACGGCTAAACCCGCCTATACATCTGCTTATGAAATATATCCTGACCTCCGTTTTTACACTGCTTTTGAGTCTTGCACTCAGTGCTCAGTGTATTTTATTGCAAAATTGCCCTGCCAACATACAGGCCTGTGACCATTCATCCAATCATACAAACCTTTGGAATGAAGTGTATTGGCTGGATCCAATCCACAATAGCCAGGATTTGGCCGACGCGCCTGTTCAGGCAAACGTAATAGCCAAAGACACCTGTCCGGGCGCAATACTGTCTATCAAATATCTATTATACCTGGATCTTGACCGGAACGGCACCTGGGAAACCGTGGTAAAAAGCTGGGATCCTCCAGCTGAAGGAACGGTTAATTTTAACAACGCCGGCAATCCGAATTTTGAAGGAGGTGAGCCCCGGGTGTTTGATCAACGGCCTGTTCCTGCAGGGCAAAAATACCGGTTTGCGCAGGAAACTACCCAGTCTGGGGATTTACTTCAGGGAAAACTTCGGTGGAACACTGATGCACAGCCCACGGTGTACGTGGATGTAGAATTGCCTTATGCTACGCATAAAATCAAATGGTTGCTCGAAGATAATCTGGGCAATAATTCCGTGTGTGAATATAGCCTGGTGGTAAAGGATTGCCAGCCGCCTACGATTGTTTGTTTGAATGGGCTGTCCGTTAATTTAATGCCAACTGGTTTAATCACCCTTTGGGCCGCCGATTTTCTGCAATATGGCGAGGACAACGGTACTCCCTCAAGTCAGCTGCAATATGGCATTCGTAAATCAGGCCAGGGGAGTGGTTTCCCACTAAATCCAGATGGAAGTCCAGTAGGCTCAATTACATTTGATTGTGATGAGCTGGGGACACGGAGTGTGGATTTATGGGTAAAAGATGCAGCCGGAAATGCCGACTACTGTGAAACATACGTGATTGTGCAGGATAATTTTGGCATTTGCAACCAGGGAAATAATAACAATAATTTACCTCCCACCATTGTTTGTCTGAATGGCATATCTGTAAACATCATGCAAACCGGCTTCATCACGCTTTGGGCAACTGATTTTCTTCAATATGTGACCGATGATGATACACCAACCGATCAGTTGGAACTCGCGATCCGAAAATGTGGCACAGGAACCGGATTTCCACTCGATGGGAATAATGATCCTGTAACAAGCGTGGTATTCACCTGTTCAGAATTAGGTACCCAATGTGTTGAACTTTGGGCCCGTGATACCTCCGGGAATGCCGATCGTTGTGAAACGTATACCATTGTTCAGGATAACCTTGGTGTTTGTGGCTTTGGAAACGGGAATAATTTTAATGCACCTACTGTTGTTTGTTTGAATGGGCTTTCTGTTAATCTCATGCCTACCGGAATGATAGATTTGTGGAGCTCGGATTTTCTACAATATACAGTGGATGATGATACCCCTTATGATCAAATAGAATTGGGTATTCGAAAATGTGGAACCGGAACCGGGTTCCCTTTAGCTGCCGGGAATATTCCTGTCAATACCCTTCAATTTGATTGTAACGAACTCGGAACGCAATGTGTCGAATTGTGGGCACGCGACACCTCAGGGAATGCTGATTACTGTGAAACCTACGTTATCATTCAGGATAATGGTCAATTTTGCGATGAATTATCGGCTGATATAACGCCTTGTATTACCAGTCATTGCAATAATGCACCGGTTCAGGGCGCCTATTTAATGGTTAATAGCTGGAGCACAGGTGAAATTGGTCCTTTGGGACAAGACGGGTGTGCTTTATTCCCGACCGGTTCGGCCGGACAATTGGGTAACCTGAACATTTCACCCCGGCATTTATTGTTCCCCCTGAATGGCGTTACTGTTTTCGATCTGATTAAAATCAAGCGATATATACTTGGTTTGGAAATTAACCTCACGCCATACCAACTTTTAGCCGCAGATGCCAATAGAAGCGGCTCTATCACGGGATTCGACCTCATCGAATTACGCAAACTACTACTTGGGGTAAATCAATCTTTACCCAATACTGCCTCCTGGCGTTTTCTGGATGCCAATTTTGTGTTTCCAAATCCGGCAAATCCCTGGCAAAGCGCCCTCCCGGAAACAGTACTTGTTCCAAATACGGTACTTCACGGACAGTACCAAGCCGGATTTAAGGCCATTAAAGTTGGCGACCTCGACTGCGATGCCTGGACTGGTTTGGGCGCTCCGGGAGATGACCGCGATCTGCCACAGCAATTGCTTTCTCTTCCTGAAAATCTCATGCATCCAGGCGCTATACTTGATATCCCGATCAGATTGAAGGAGGCCGGCGACTGGGAAGGTATCCAATTTGCCCTGCAATTTGATCCGGAGAAAATGGAAATCCTTGAAATTCTTGCCGGCGAATTGCCAGGATTAGATCCGGATGCCTTTTATCAGCCGCAGCCTGGCCGGGTGCATTTGGTGTGGGCACAGGATGCAAGCGCCAAGTTGGCTGCAGGTGTGGAACTGCTGACTATCAGGGTAAAGGTTAAAGCTGCAGCGGTTTTATCGGAGTCTGTTTATCTGGTGAAGGATTTTCAGCAAATGGGCAGCCGGGCTGGGGAGCCGCAAAGCATTGCCCTGCAATTTATGGAGCAAAACACCGGGAATGCCGCCAAAGAACACCTCATACGGCCTCCACATCCCAATCCTACCCAGGAAGGCGCTCATATTCCGGTGCAATTAGCCAACCCGGAAAGTGTGGTTTGGCAATTGGCAGATCTGAGTGGAAAAGTAATTTGGGCACAGGAACAAACCTTTGCAGCCGGCAGTCAACTGTTGTCCATTCCTGCACAAGCACTTTCGCAGGCGGGCGTGTATGTGTGGCGCGTTAGTGCAGGTGCACAAACCAGCAGCGGAAAATTAGTGAAGATATAATCCCCATCAGGTACGCCGGAATGCCATTCCGGCGTACCTGGACTTTTACCCTTTTTTACCCTTTTTGAAAACCCATTGAACAGCCGCCAGTGTGTCATCCAGGACTTTTGTGTCGTAAACCAACCATGATCTACGACATGAAAAAATGGATCGGCGCTCTGGCGGCCTTGTTTTTAGCCATTTGGGTAAATGCCCAGGATCTTTCCCAAATCAGCAAAGAAAAACCCTTCCGCTGGACGGGTACCCTGCATATGGGCCTCGATGGCTACGCCAACACGGGTAATGTGCCCATCCGCAGCGACCGTTTTGCCTGGCGCCTGTCTGGCAACCCCACTGCCTACTTATACGGCATCGAATTGCCGTTTTCTTTTACCCTGGGCCAGCAAATTCGCGATGTTCGGTACCCTACTTTTAATCAGTTTGGCGTTTCTCCCACCTGGAAATGGGTGAAACTTCATGCCGGTTGGCGAAACATGGATTTTTCACCTTACACCCTGGCCGGGCACTCTTTTCTTGGTGGTGGAGTAGAGTTGACGCCCGGTAAGTTCCGCTTTGCGGCCATGTACGGTCGGTTTCACAGGGCTGCGGCAACTAATGCAGGACAAGAGTATTTTTTACCTACCTATAAAAGAATGGGGTACGGCATCAAGATAGGTGTTGGTACAAGCAGCAACTACCTGGATCTGATGGCCTTCAAAGCCAAAGACCAGCCGGGTTCGGTGATCTTTCCTGATTCATTAGGCATTACACCGGCAGAGAATCTGGTGCTGGGCTTGTCGGGCCGGGCAACACTTTGGCGCAAATTCAGCATCAGTTTGGATGGTGCGGCATCAGCGTATACCCGGAATCAAAACTCAGAGGAGGTTTCACTGGATTCCTTGCAAATGGGTGAATATTATGGCGTAGATGCGGTATTGACGCCCCGGTTTTCCACCCGTATCAATTTTGCGGGGAAAGCTACCATGGGTTACAATAGTCAATACTTTGGCCTGAATCTTGGCTATGAACACATTGATCCGGAGTACGCTACCATGGGCGCGTATTTTTTCAACAACGACATAGAGAATTACACCCTTAGTCCGATGCTGGCGTTTGCGCGGGGCAAAGTGCGGCTGTTCGGATCTTACGGCGTGCAGCGCAACAACCTGCTGGGTAACCGTTCTGAAACTTCTTGGCGCAACATTGGCTCTGCCAATCTGAGCATCAATCCGGGGCCCAAATTCGGGCTGGATCTGAACTATTCCAATTATCGGATGAACCAAACATCCACGGCTTATGAACTCAGTGATTCCCTGAAACTCGCCCAGGCGACTACCCAATACAGCGCCACGCCGAGGTATTCCATTTTTGGCAAAAATGCCGTGCATACCCTGATCCTCAATGGTGTATATCAGCAACTTGACGATCAAAACCCGCTGACCGAAAAGTTTGGCGATGTGCGCGCGCGGGTGGGCGTACTCACCTGGGCCGCTTCCTACATTGAAACCAAGCTTTCGGTTAATGCCGGATTGAATTACAACAGTGTGCAATTGGGCGAAACCCAAACCGCCAATTATGGCCTCAGCGCAGGTGTAGGCAAACCCGTGGCCAAAGAGAAACTCACCTTGCAGGCTAACGGCGCCTGGAATTTGGCCCGCCTGAATGGGGAGGAAGATGGCGCCATTGTTAACGCCTCTTTCAGCGCCAATTGGCTGGTACAAACCAAACACAGTCTGAATTTTGGCCTTCATTTTATTCGAAGCACCTCGGTTTTCAGAGGAAAATATTCGGAATGGCGTGGGCAATTAGGGTATACCTGGGTGTTGCGCTGATGCTCCGCCCTGCGCGGGTCTTACAACCCCGCAATCACCCTCCGCCTTGCGCGGGTCTTACGACCCCGCAATCACCCTCCGTCATGCGCGGGTCTTACGACCCCGCAATTTAATCCACTTTCCGCCTTGCGTGGGTCTTACGACCCCGCAATTTCCGCCTTGCGCGGGTCTTACGACCCCGCAATCACCCTCCGTCATGCGTGGGTCTTACGACCCCGCAATTTAATCCACTTTTAATGCGCTTTTAATGACCAACATACAAGTGGTCCAGCACTTTTGCTGCCGGTTACGGGGAAATAGCAAACGACGCCAAATTATCCGGGAAAGCCATACCAAAAACCGATTTTTTCCCGTTTAACCCCAAATACCTATCTTGCCCCGTATTATGAGCGACTACCAAAATTTTGAAACCAAACCAGCCAATAATTCCAGAACCACCACCATCGTGCTTGCAGCCCTTCTGCTTTTGACGGGAGGCTCCAGCATTTTTTTCTGGAATAAATCGCGCAACCTCAGCAGCGGAAATGATCAACTAACCACAAACGTTCAATCGCTCGAAGCGGAAAAGATGATCCTCGAGCATGAACTGGACAGTTTGAGTGTTTCCTACGGAGAAGTTCGCCTGGAAAATGAGGATTTACGCGGCAAAGAGGCAGCCACTGCCCAGCTAATGGCAGAAAAGGATGCAGCCCTTCGCAAAATCAAATCGCAAAACAACAAGCAAATCAGTGAACTCAAACTTCAGGTAGAAGAACTTCGCCAGTTGAAAATTGAGTATGAAACACTGATCACAGCGGTTCAGGTAGAAAATGAGCAGTTGAAGGCAGAAAACAAACGTCTGACCGAGGAAAACGAGCAGCTACATACGGAAAACTCCTCGTTGACCGGGCAGGTGGATGATCTGGCCAAAAAGCTGGAAGAGCAGATCCGTAAAACACAATCGGCTAAATTCAAGGCTACCTCTTTTCGGGTTGAAATTGGCAGCAAAGGCGAAAAACAAACCCTGCGCGCTAAAAAGGCCCGCGATATCCATGTAAGTTTTGATTTGGTAGACGTGCCTCAATCTTATCAGGGCGATCAGCACCTGTATTTGGTGATCACGGATGAAAATGGCAAGCCCATTCCAAGCGCCAAGCCAATCAAAACCACTGTAGAGGCGCCCAGTGGAAAGGTAGATGTAACCGCCCAACAGGTTAAACCGGTTTCCTTGCGGGACACCCAAAGACTTTCCTTCAGTTACAAATTAGATGAAAAACTGAAGAAAGGCAACTATGTGGCAGCCATCTACTGCAATGTAGGCTTGCTGGGAGCCTCCAGTTTCCGACTCAATTGATCGTCAAACGATAATATCATTCATGGGAAAAACCAGCGTATTGGTCATTGAAGATGAACCCAAGGTGGCCAATTCTGTAAAGACCTGGTTGCAGGAGAATGATTTTGTGGTGGAAATTGCCCCTGACGGAGCCGTTGGCCAATATCTGGTGCAACAAAATCATTACGATCTGATCTTGTTAGACCTCAACCTGCCTTTTGTTAGCGGATATGAGGTGTGTAAGCACATTCGGGAACTTCGGCCTGATTGTCCGATCATATTAGTAACGGCATTAGGAAGCGTGGAGCAGAAATTAATGGGATTTGAAGCCGGCGCTGATGACTATTTAGTAAAACCTTTTGATTTTAGGGAATTACTTGCCCGAATGCGTTCGCTGCTAAAAAAAGCGGTGACACCGGTTGTGGAAAGATCGGACGAAGTGCTGAAAATGGCGGATCTGGAAGTGAATACAGCGTACAAAACCGTGGTTCGTTCCGGAAAAACGATTGACCTCACTGCTAAGGAATACGCACTGTTGGAATACCTGTTGCGTTTGAATGGCCGTGTAGCCTCCCGACATGAAATAGTGGAAGCTGTTTGGGATGTTAATTTTGATACCGGCACCAATGTGGTGGAGGTGTACATCAATTTTTTGCGAAAGAAAATTGATCGCCAATTTGAACCCAAACTCATCCACACCAAACAAGGTCTGGGTTATTTCCTCAACGTGCTTCCAACAGCATGAATATCCGCAGTAAACTTGCACTACAGTTTTCAGCTATAGTTGCTACCATACTTTCCGCCTTCAGCATTGGGGTATATTCTTTGTCGGAAAACTACCGTCAGGAGGAGTTTTTTTCCCGGTTGGAAAGTCGCGCCATCACCACTGCCCGCCTGTTTGTTTCGGTAGAAGAAGTAAACAAAGAGTTGTTGCGCATTATCGACAAAAACTCCATTCACTCTTTGTTTCAGGAAAAAGTGCTGGTTTTTGATGCAGCAGATAGTCTGGTATACGCCTCTGTTGATGAAGCACAAGTGCATATCTCCCGCGACCTGCTAAAGAACATTCGTCACAGAGGGAAGATAGACTATGCAGAAAACAGCGTAGAATTTGTTGGACTAAAGTACACGGGTGCTCAAGGCGACTTTGTGGTGATTTCATCTGCCTATGACCGCTATGGATTAAGCAAATTGAAAAACCTGAGGGATGTATTGGTAGCGGGATTCCTGGCCAGTATTTTACTTATTGTTGCCCTGGGATATGTATTTGCCGGTCAGGCACTTCAGCCGCTTGCCCGGATCAACGACGAGATTTCGGATATTGGAGAGGGTAATCTGAATAGGCGTGTAAAGGAAGGTAATGGGAAAGATGAAATAGCGCGCCTGGGCATGAATTTCAACCACATGCTGCATCGTTTGGAAACGGCTTTTACCATGCAGCAGCAATTTGTGAGCAGCGCTTCCCATGAACTGCGCAACCCACTGGCCGCCATCACCAGTCAGCTGCAAATGATGCTGGAAAAACGCCGAAGTCTGGAGGAGTATGAACATTCTCTGCGTTCCTTGCTGGAAGATACCCAAACCCTGGTTTCGCTCACAAATGGATTACTATTGTTGGCGCAATCTGATATGGATAAACAACGCCTGTTGTTTACCAAAGTGCGCATTGATGAGCTTTTGTTCACGGCTCAGAATGAGTTGCGCAAGGCTCAGCCCAGGTATCATTTTGTTTTCGAGTATGGAACTTTGCCTGATGATGATTCCCTTTTGTTGATTAACGGGAACGATCATTTATTAAAAACAGCTTTCATCAACCTGATGGACAATGCCTGCAAATTCTCTTCCAATCATACCGTAAACATCTATATAGAAGTGAAGAAAAACACCATTCAGGTGGCCTTCGCGGATAGTGGAGAAGGAATTTCAGCGGAAGACCAACACTTGATATTTACGCCTTTTTTTCGCGGAAAACATACAGCCTCCCATGTGCCTGGTTACGGGATTGGGTTGGCTTTGTGCCAGCGAATTGTTGCGTTTCACCGGGGCTCAATCCGCTTGCAGTCCAGCCCGGGCCAGGGTAGCAGATTTACCATTCAGTTGCCCAGAAATTAAGTATTCAAACACAATTTAATATTCTTTTAATCCGACTTTAATTCGGACCCCGGATTGTACCGGGAGATTTGCCATCCCGAAGCCAGGAGAAGACTTTTCATTTCTTGTTTTCTCAACCATTTAATCGCTTATGCAACAACTATTGCTACCTGCCCAATTCCCAATCCAAATTTCCCTTCAATCATATTTACTCAAAACCTTGCTGGTTTTTTGTGCTTTTCTCGGACTGCTTTCTTCCGTTGAGGCCAAACCCTTACACTCAGATTTACCAAAGCATGCCCAGGGTCTGTCGTCTGACACACTCATTTCAGCCAGTATTTGTACGGGCGATTCGTATGTGTTTGATGGCGATACCCTTTTTGCCTCAGGCGAATATATAGCTACTTATGTTGGCGCAGATGGATCTGATTCCACAGTTACGCTCCAACTCACGGTGCTGCCAACTTTTGAGGTGCTGTTAGAAGTCTCCATCTGCGAGGGCGAAGCGTATGCGTTCCATGGCGCATCGCTCACCCAATCAGGTGAGTATGTGGCTGAATTGACTGCTTCCAATGGCTGCGATTCCACTGTAATTCTGCGTTTGGAGGTGCTGCCTCCTGTAAATATCGCAATCAGCGCCGGAATTTGTACCGGTACTACTTACGTTTTTGAAGGTGAACCGCTTACCGAAAGCGGTGTTTACAGCGCTATTCTGACCGCCGAAAGCGGTTGTGATTCCATTATAACCCTTACGCTGGATGTGGTAGAGAAGTTTGTAGTAAACCGCTCTGCTTCTGTTTGTGCCGGCGATTTTTATGTTTTTGCCGGAGATACCCTGACTGCAGAAGGTTCTTACACCGACTCATTGAAAGCTATTGGTGGTTGCGACTCCCTTATAGTACTCAAACTGAACCTGTTGCCCAATTCGGCCTCTGCACAAACGGTTACGCTGTGTGAAGGTGTGAAGTATGTGTTTTTTGGCGATACCCTAACCGTAGCGGGCGATTACCAACATGTTTTGGTATCATCTAATAGTTGTGATTCTACCATCACTTTGACCCTTAATTACGTAACGTCTTTTGAAACAACCGACGAGCAAACCATTTGTGATGGCGATTCTTACGTCTTTGGTACCCAAACGCTGGAGACAGCCGGCGAATACATTCAGGTATTCCAGGCCGTAGGCGGCTGCGATTCCACCGTAACGCTGACCCTAAACGTTTTACCTCGTACTTCCGGAACAGATGGCGCTACTATCTGTGCTGAGGGCAGTTACGAGTACCAGGGAGAAGTGTTAACCGACGAAGGTGAGTATACCTTCATTCTGCAGGGCTCCAATGGCTGCGACAGTGTGGTGACCTTTACCCTAACTGTATTACCTGCCATAGGCACCTCCTTTGAGGCAACCATTTGTGCCGGCGATTCCTATGATTTTGGAGATGAAAACCTGACAGATGCAGGAGTATACGAGGCCATTTACACCGCTGAAAATGGCTGTGATAGTGTGGTGACCCTTACACTGGAAGTATTGCCTACACAGGAAACAGCCCTGAGCGCGGTTATTTGTGCCGGAGAAGCCTATGATTACAATGGAGAATTGCTGGTGGATTCCGGTGTATATACTTTCCTGTATTCCGGTGAAAACGGCTGCGATAGCACGGTAGTGCTTACCCTGACGGTGCTGCCATTGCAGGAAACAAACCTTGAAACAAGTATTTGTGCTGGTGAGTCTTATGCCTTTAACGGCAATCAGATTTCAGATGCAGGCACTTATGTGGCTGTTTATGAAGATGAAAATGGCTGCGACAGCACCGTAATCCTGGTATTGGAAGTGTTACCTAACCAGGAAACTACCCTGGAAGCGGTGATCTGCGACAATCAGACTTACACTTTTAATGGCGAGGAATTGAACACTTCGGGTACTTATACTGCTGAATTGACCGGTGAAAATGGTTGTGATTCAACTGTTACCCTGACCCTTACGGTATTGCCAACCCAGTCTTCCGGTTTTGATGCCGTGATTTGCCAGGGTGATATTTATTCCTTTTTTGGTATCGCTTTAGCGGATCCGGGCAGTTATTCCTTCAACTTTGAAGGCGAAAATGGTTGCGACAGTATAGTAACCGTCAACCTGAGTGTGCTGCCAACCTTTGGAACCAGTCTGGAGGCTACGATTTGTGATAATGAAGTCTACAACTACAACGGAGAAACCTTGTCGGCAGCCGGTGTGTACACATTTGTATACACCGCCGAAAATGGTTGTGACTCCACCATTACCCTTCAATTGAATGTATTGCCAACGCTGTCTACGGTAATTGCCAATTCGCTGTGCACAGGCTCATCATACCTGTATGAAGGCGATACAATTACAGTTTCCGGCATTTACACCTACGAATATACTGGTGCGAACGGCTGTGATTCTACTGTAACCCTCGTGCTGGAATTCGTAGATCAGTTTGAAACCGAACTGAATGTAGCACTCTGTAACGGAGAAACCTATGTGTTTGGAACAGATACGCTTGCAGATGCAGGTCAATACAGCCAAACCCTTACTGCAGCAGGTGGTTGTGATTCCATCGTCATTCTGAACCTGAGCATTTTGCCACTGAGTGAAGGCAGCCAGTCGGTAAGCATTTGCGAAGGCGCCAGCTACAACTTCAATGGCGAAATCCTTACCCAGTCTGGATCCTACACCGCAGTGCTGACTGGTGTTAATGGTTGTGATTCTACTGCAGTGCTGAATTTGACCGTCCTGCCTTTGCAAACCACAACTTTGGAGGCCACTACCTGCTCCAACGAGGGATATCCGTTTAATGGCGCCCTGCTCACCGATTCCGGCACTTACACCGTGCAATTGATTGGCTCAAACGGCTGCGATTCCACAATAGTGTTAAACTTGACAGTTCTGACGGCTTATACAGAAACGATTGAGGCTACTATTTGTGAAAACGAAGTGTACGAATTCGACGGTTTGATTTTGTGGCAGGAAGGTACCTATACGGCCACCTATCAGGCTGCCAATGGTTGCGATTCTATCATTACCCTGAAACTGTCGGTTTCTCAACTGCCAGAGTCTTCTTTTACCGTAACCGTTTGTGATGGAGAGAGCTTTGAATACAATGGCGAGGTGTACACAGCATCCGGTGTGTATGAATTCGTTTACGAGGGTCAGGGCGCCAATGGTTGCGATTCCATAGAAGTGTTGAACCTGACCATATTCCCAGCCATTCCGGTTACGGAAATCAGTGTGTCCATTTGTCAGGGCGAATCCTATATCTATGATGGTTCCATACTGACTTTGCCTGGCACCTATACCTTTGAACTTTCTTCTGCAGCAGGTTGTGATTCAGTTGTTGCACTCACGCTGACGATTATTCCTGTAACCACCACAGCCATTTCAGCCAATATTTGTGCCGGAGAATCGTATCCGTTTAACGGTCAGCTGCTGAATACGCCAGGTGTTTACACCGTGACGTTGATTTCTGCCGCTGGATGTGATTCCATCGTGGTGCTAACATTGACGCAAACCATCGTAAATACCAATGTTACGGCACAAGGCAATACCCTTATTGCACAGGCTGCCAATGCTACTTACCAATGGATTAACTGTGCCAACAACCAGCCTGTTGCAGGGGCCACTGGTAACACCTTTACGCCTTCACAAACAGGAAATTATGCGGTTGTTGTGACCCAAAACGGCTGTACAGCTACCTCAAACTGCACTTTTGTTCAGGTAGTATCCACAACGGAAATTATGTCTGCAGATGCCTGGTCTATTCAACCAAATCCGGCGGCAACGTTCACCAGTATCATGTTTGATGAGCCAATAGCCACCGAACTCAATTTGGAAATATTCGACCTGAGCGGCAGGGTACTGTACCGCCAGCTTCTGGCACAGGGCGCTGTTTCAGCAGCAATCAACCTCAACGAACTGCCCAACGGTATGTTGATGGTTCGGTTGTCGGCAGAACAGGGTGTTTCTGTGAAACGCTTGGTGAAAGCAGGTCAATAAGGCCGCAGAAGTGTAAAAAAGTGTAAAAAAGGCCCAAAAAGCCTTAAGT
This sequence comes from Saprospiraceae bacterium, assembly GCA_016787545.1. Classification (GTDB taxonomy): domain Bacteria; phylum Bacteroidota; class Bacteroidia; order Chitinophagales; family Saprospiraceae; genus M3007. The sequence continues at coordinate 11,670 of JAEUUS010000099.1, read as the reverse complement.
CTGCCATGCTTTGGGCGTGGCAGACTTTTTTATGTCCGGTCAAGTGCTCAACTTGCAGCAACTTGATCATGTACACGCATTTACACCTTCCTATAAAGTATTTCAGGTTTGCAGCAATAGCCCTGATCCTGTTTTGTTCGCTCTCTGCCGGAGGGCAAACCCGGCAGCATATTTTTGAACGTTTACAGGGCGTGTTTGTGCAACCGCCCACGAATACCATGGACCTGGATGAATACGGCAGGCTCTGGTATGGAACCTGGGGAAGGGGGGCTTTTATGTACGATGGTTATGATTTTACCCGCTTTCAACAGGAGGCTGGCAACCAGGATGCCTTATCCAACGACCGTATTTTGGTGCTCAAAACGGATAAGCAACAAAGGGTTTGGATTAGTACCATGAATGGCCTGGATTGTCTGAACAGGCGGACCGGACAAGTGCTGCATTTTGGTAATATTGGTGATAGTATTTTTCAGTGCACTTCCCTTTTTGTTGACCGGCAGGGGGCAGTTTGGGCGGCAGGGGCTAAAGGAGTGTTGCGCTTCAATGAAACTACACAAACATTCGAAAACATCAAACCTCTCCAGGCAGGGATTAAACCTGCCCGGGCGAATAATTTTTTTGAGGATACCGGAGGCAGACTTTGGATGGGGCGTGCGGATGGATTGTTTCGATTTAATGAAGAGCGAAACGGGTTCAATCATATTCCGGTATGCCAGTTTGGCACGGTAGATGAACCATTTCGGGTGCTTTCCATAGTTGAACATACTGTCCGCAGTTTTTTGTTGGCAGGGCTTGATGGAATGTTGCAGTTTGATCCGGTTAGTGCCAAAACTAGCAGGCCAGCACTTCCGGATTCCATGCTGCAAAGTCGTATTTCAGCCATGATTCCAGATGAAGAAGGCGGTTTGTGGCTGGCCATGCCGGATAATGGCCTTTACCGCTGGGATCCCGTTGTCGGTTCTTTGCTGCGTTATTCCCACAATGTATTTGATCCCAACAGCTTGCCCAGCAATCAGGTGCACGCACTGGCGTATGATCCGTTCGGGAATTTATGGGTAGGTACGGACAAGGGTATTGCCAGGCTGCCTTTATTGCGGCAGTCGTTTTCCAGGTGGTTGTTGGATCCCTCCAATCCGGATTTACCAGCCAACCAAATCCAACTGGTGGCTCAGGATTCCAAAGGGGGTATTTTAGTGCATACCGTGGATGGATTGTATTATATGCATCAATGGGGAGCTGTACCCCAACGCCTGGTTAGCGGCAAGCAACATCCTCTAAATTTTGATCCGGACGAATTTATCCGCGACCGAGAGGGAAATATTTGGGCCATTTATGACGGGCTATATCGATGGCAGCCGGAGTCGCAATCCTTTGTGCTGGTGCCAACATCCTTGCAGTCCCAACGCATCATGGCCTTCGCGCAGGATGCAGAAATGCCCAATATCTGGTGGCTGGGGACCTTAAAAGGGGTGCATCAACTGGATATGCGTTCAGGAGAGGTGAAAAATTATGATCTACCCATTCCTCCTGCGCAAGCGCGCGGGGTAGCCAAAATACTCGATGATAAACAGGGACATATCTGGGTGAGTGCTCCGGCCATGTTGTTACGGCTGGATAAAAAAAGCGGCGCTATAGCGTCTTACACCGCTAAAACTGCCCCGCCCAAACAACTAGCCAATGATGAAGTGACAGACCTGGATTTGTCGCCTGATGGGCGGATATGGGCTTCCACTTCCAGCGGATTGAGTCGGATTGAGATAGCAGATGGTACAGTTCAGAATTACACCCTCAAAAATGGATTACCCGACCCCTTGATTCTCTCAGGTTTGATGGACCAGGCGCAGCGACTTTGGCTGGTTTTCCCTGAGCATGTGGCACAGTTTGATCCTCAAAATGGCCGGTTTACCACCTGGAGCACTGCTAATTTGTTGCAAACGGGTCAGTTAGCGCGTCGTGCCGGTTGGTTGCTGCAGGATGGCGCCTTGTTGGTTGCATCCAGGAGTGGGTTGGTCAGGGTTACATCAGATCAGGTATCGGCGCCTCGTCCTCCCGGCCATATCCTGCTGACTCGTTTTGAAACCAGTCATCCGCAAGCCATTCAAGGGTTGGAATTTATGCGGCACATTCAGTTGGCTAATAACCAGAACAGTCTGACCATAGGCTGGGCAGCCATTCAAACAGCCCAATCCGGTACCCTTTTGTACGAGTGCCAACTGGAGAAAAAAGGCCAGAAAACGCCCTGGGAGTACAAGGGGGTTGAACGTCAGGCTGTTTATGCCAATCTGGATCCCGGTGCCTATACGTTTAAAGTGCGTATTGTTGGCAGTACCAGTCCGGAATTAAAGTTAGAGATAGCCATCGCTCCGGCATGGTATCAGGCGGAGTCATTTAAAATGCTTTTGATGGCTTTATTTGCCACGGCCGCTTACCTGTTTTGGCGAAACCGGGAAGACAACCGTGAATTGATTCAACAAAAGGAGCTTGCAGAGCAAAATGCACGGTACAAAACCAGGTTTTTGGCCAATATGAGCCATGAAATTCGCACACCCATGAATGCTATTCTGGGCTTGAGCAGATTACTGACAGAGAGCAAACTGCCACCCAAACAAAGCGAATACGCAGATGCTATCAGACAGAGTTCAGAGAACCTGCTGGTGATTGTCAATGATGTGCTGGATCAGGTGAAGATTGAGTCAGGTAAATTTACCTTTCAGCAAAAGCCTTTTGAACTTGACCTGATCATGCGACATTTACAGAATACGTTGGGGTTCAAAGCGGAAGAGAAAGGTGTACAATTTGCTATTGAGGCTTCAGTTGATACACCCTTACAATTAGTTGGCGATCCGGTTCGATTGAATCAGATACTCACCAATTTATTGGGCAATGCCATCAAATTTACTGATCAGGGCAGGATATCGCTGCATATTAAACGCTTGGAAGTCGTGCAAGCTGGTGGCAAGGTCATGTTGGAATTTTTGGTCACTGATACCGGAATCGGAATTGCTCCGGAGCAACGGGCCCGGGTGTTTGAGAGTTTTCAGCAGGCGGATGAGGAGGTTTCTGTGTTGTACGGAGGCACTGGTCTTGGACTGAGTATTACCAAGGATTTGGTGGAGCAGCAAGGTGGAACCATTGATTTACAAAGTGAACAAGGTAAGGGCACCGAGGTGGTGGTGCGTTTGCCCTTTATGCTGAATGAAAATCGGGAAACGGCTGTGATGCAGGTTGTTGAAACACCTTTTGATTTTGGAGCACTTAGGGTGTTGCTGGTGGAGGACACGTTTTTCAATCAGATGCTGGCTATCGAACTGCTTAAAAACAGGATTCCTGAGGTTCAAATTGACATTGCGGAAAATGGCAGGGTAGCATTGGAGAAAATGGAATCCGGTGGCTTTTTCGATTTGGTATTGATGGATATTAAAATGCCGGTTATGGATGGACTGGAAGCTACTCGAAGGCTCCGGGCTAATCCGGCCTGGGAAGCGCTGCCTATCATTGCCCTTACGGCCAACGCGGTTCAGGAAGAACTGGATAAATGCAAACAAGTGGGTATGAATGCCTGGGTTACCAAGCCTATCGATGCAACGGAGTTGTTTTCACTAATGGAAAAAGTGCTGAAAGCCTGAATGGCGTTTTGTTTGCGAGGCTAAAAACCAGGAGGGAACAGGGAGAGATCGTGCGAAGCATTGGGCTGATTTTCAATATTTTGTAAGGTTTCAGCCAGGGTGTCTAAACCCAAATACCTGCATTGACTTTTGAGGGAATGAGCGGTGTTGCTTGCATTTTCCCAATCTGCATCGGCAAGCGCTTGTTTCAATGTAGCAAATTGCTCCGGCCATTGTTGGCGAAACATTTCTACGAAACGCCGGGCGGCATCTTCACTGCCCAGAAGTGATACCAGTTTTTCTGTATTAAGTGTCATTGTTGTGCCGATTATGCATAACGGTTTGATGGGTTTGAATGGGTTTGATGGGTTTGATGGGTTTGAAGGGTTTGAATGGGTTTGATGGGTTTGAATGGGTTTGAAGGGTTTGAATGGGTTTGATGGGTTTGAATGGGTTTGAAGGGTTTGAAGGGTTTGAATGGGTTTGATGGGTTTGAAGAGTTTGATGGGTTTGATGGGTTTGATGGGGGGGGCGCTGCTAAACCGAATGCCTTCCTTGCAATCTATGTGTTACAAATGTTATCGCCCTGCTGGGGCTATTTGGAGCCTGCGGCCCTGTGGGTGAACCAAGCCGAACGCCTCATTCATCAATCATGTAATTATGTACTCTTCATTCATGTAATTTTCACTCATGTACTCTCACCACCATTTGATATCCTTCGCCATGGACATTGAGTATTTCGATGGCCGGGTCTTCGGAGAGGAAGGTGCGTAATTTGCTCACGTATACATTGAGACTGCGACCTTTGAGCATGTCTTCGTCTCCCCAAATGCGTTGAAGGGCTATGTCGCGACGAATAATGCCGTTGTCGCTTTCGCAGAACAATTGGAGCAGTTTGGCTTCGATGGCTGTTAATTTAATCATTTCGGGGCCGCCAGTTAGCTCACGGGTGGCTACATCAAAACGATATAGACCAATCTGGTGTACAGATTTGTCTGCCTGCTTCTGCTGGTTGGCGCTGCGTTTGAGGGTGTTGCGCACGCGCAGGTAGAGTTCTTCCATGCTGAACGGCTTGGTGATATAATCATCTGCCCCAAGCGCCAGTCCCCGGATGCGTTCTTCCTTTTGAATCGCTCCGGTCAGGAATAAAATGGGCATATCCGGACTGAGCTTTCGAATATCCTCTGCAAGGGAAAAACCGTCTTTAAGTGGCATTCTTACATCCAAAATACACCCATCGAATGTATCGGATTTAAATGCACTCAGGCCTTCGTCACCGCTGTGGCGCAGGGTTACGGCACAACCTTTTGCCTCCAGGTATTCCTTGGTGAGCGGGCTGAGCGTGAGGTCGTCATCTACCAAAAGTATCTGCATGTCCGGTTGTGGGTTTTCTTTCCACAAACATCGGCATTTGACGTGTCATTTGCCTGTTTTGCCGCTGGTATTGCCTGAATTTTTACACTTTTTTACCTTTTTTGCGCGTTTGGCAGGTGCAGAGCCGGTTAGAATACCCCCAACTTTGTGCTATTAATTAAATACTATGTCCATAAAAGAACCACCTGCGTTTATTATCAGGATCGCTAAGCCCAGGTATGTGCTGTTGCTGCTGCTTTTATTTGTGGTTTTTTCCGGCGGCATCATGCCTTCTATGGAGGCTGATATAAAAGCGCTGTCGGGTGGGGTTGGGGTAATAGATCTCGAATTGTTCTATTGGCCCGAAAAAGTAAAAGTCATGCTCGATGCCTACGGGGAAGAGGGACGGCACCTGTATTTGATTGCACAGTGGACAGTGGATCTGGTTTTTCCAGTAATAGCCGGCTTGTTTTTTGCCACCGCCTTGGTCGCTTTACAGTCGCGCAGATGGTGGTGGATTGGCCTGTGGATTACCCTGGCAGATTGGATGGAAAATGTGTGGGTTACCTGGCTCTTGCTGGACGAAAAAGGGTTTTCAGTGCCAATAGCCCTGCTTAGCTGCCTATTTACGGTGTTAAAATGGTCCGGGATTTTTGCCGGAAATTTGATCATGCTGTGGTCGCTCTTGCAGCATTTCAGAAAGAAAAAAAGGCAAATGGCAGAGGCTTGATTGGTATTATTGCAAGGCCTTCAGGAGTATTTCTACCTCTTTTTTCTTGTTTCCGGTTCGCAATGGTTCCAGTAAGGATTTTGCTGCATCTGTTTTACCTGCCTGTAGCATGGCAAGTGCCAGTCGCCATTGAGCATTTTGGTTCCAGTATCCCGGTCCTACCTTTTCAAAGTAAGCAATGGCAGCGTTCCAATCGGAAGTTTGCAAACAGGATTCTCCGGCATAAAACAAAAGCTCGTCAGTGGCGCCGGGTTGATCTGCTATTGGTTTAAGCAGGCTTGCCGCCTCAGCATATTGTTTCTTTCGATAAGCAAGATAGGCTTTCTGTTGGGTGGCTTGTAACGTATCGTTGCTACCCATAGATGCCACCGGAGATGGATAGGCATCCCGGATAAATGTGAGTGCAATTTCCTGAGCAGTAGCGGGTTGTGCAGGAGTCTGAGGTTTGGATTGCATGGCATACCAGCCTCCAATGAGTATCAAAACAGCCAGTGCGGCGGCGCCCCAAATCCATTTGCCTGATGTGCCAGGTTTTACGGGTTGTGTTTCCTGGTGTTCAAGACTGTCAAATAGCGATTTTTTCAATCGTTGCTGATCCAGGGCCATCATGGCCACATACAGGTCGAACTCTGCTTTCAACTCAGGCTCAACCTGTAACCGTCGCTCGAACGCAGCCTTTTGACTGCCCGATAGCAGCCCGGCGGCATAGTCCTGAATTTGTGTCTCGTCGGTGTAGTTCATGCAGCTGGATTCGCGTGAATGTGATGATGTGGTTAAATAATGCAAAAAGTTGGAAATGCAGGGGTCACGGCAAGGGGATGGATATTTGATCTGCCGACCAGCCCAATTGTTGGAGCACTTTGTGTACCAGTCTTTGCAGTTGTCCTTTACAATCCTGTTTTTTAGCCGTTACACTACGGGCGTCTTTCAATCCGTATTTTTCCACGAGTTGACCAACCTTAATGCCATGAAGGATGGTGTCTGTTAACAGTTGCTTGCATCCATCGCCCAAAAGTGCCAGGGCTTTTTGCAACACCAGTATGTTTCTTTGTTGTTTGAGGTCGATTCCGGCCGTTTCTTCTTCTTTAATCAGCGTATCGAAATCTTCATCAGCCGCATCAGGGGGGAGTTGGTCGAGAAACCTTTCATGCCTTTTGAGCAGGCTGCTTTCCCGGCGTTGTTCCATTTTGTGGAAGTTGATGGCCGTTTTGAGCAGATACGCCCTAAGGTTACCGGCGGTTACCTCTCCTTGCATGGCTTTAAGACGCACCCGCAGTACTGCATCGGCATACCACTCCCGGGCTTGATCCGGCGGGCATTTTTCCCGGTAGATTAACCAGCCGGTCACATACCCAAAGTGTTGTTTAAAAAAAGCGGTCAGCACAGCTTCATCTCCGGCTGCAAATCGCTCGAATTCAGATGCGGTCAAGGTGTTGGATGCGGTTTGTTTGGCCAAAGGTAAAAGAGCTTTAAAGGAAAAAGGAGAAAAAAATCAGCGCTACTGGACAAATGGTATTCAGACCTATGAGGTTTCCCAAAACCTCATAGGTCTGAATACCATTTGTCCAGTAGTGCGGAAAAAACAGCAATCCATCCTCGCATTTTAGCAGGAGTGCATTATCAGATGGCAGGGTTATGGAAAATACCTTTTGTTAATTCAAAACGAGGGCTATATTTGCCAAATCCTGTTGCAGGATTTTTGCGTTTTTAATCCCTTTTGTTCGGCCTTCGGGCACATGATCAAAAAGAAGTATAACCATTTCAACAACACACACTTATGAAGCAAGTTTTTTTGATGTTGGTATTTTGGGGAGGTATGGTACATGGGGCGTTTGCCGGGTATTTGGTAACGGTTTCCGGTTCTAACGGTATATTTCAGTGTACGATTTCCGTGAATAATAGTACAACCTGGACAGATGGGGATCTAATCACATGGGTATTTCCGGATGGTCAATACAAGCAGACTACCATATCAATTAATGGTAGTGTTATAACAGGTCATACAAATAGCTGGTATGCTTGGAAACCTTCCACTTCCTGGGGGAATTCCCCAAAAGTACTTGCAATTGTCACTAAAAAAGGGGGGACCGGTAATCCCTCAATTATTGAGAACTTCTCCGATCCAATAACTACTACAAGTTCAAACACATCTGCACAGGACATATTCCCTTCGATTAATAATTCTTCCTTTGCGATAAATACGTTCTGGAATTTTTCTGTGGATGCATCTAATTATTTGGTTGTTACATACAGAGAGATACCTGGTTGTGAAATAAAACCTGAATATAGAATACAAATCCATTTCCCAGTCGATGTCTCATATTTGGGGTATACGCCATTTAATGGAGAGAATGTAGATATTCTAAACAGTTCAACAATCTCGATTAAAGATTTAGCACCTGGAACCGAATATAAACATGTCCTTTTAAAATTAAGTACAAATTCAAATGTTTCTGAATCCAATCCGCTGGGATTTCAAATTGCCTCTTCGATTTGTAATAATTCTAATACAACTATTTATTATGAAGTTAACCAACATCCACATGATCCGAATTTTAAACAGGTGAATATCAAAAATATTTGCCCTGGCAAAACAACTCCAACCTTGTTGCACTACAAGGTGCAATTCCATAATGATGGGAAGGTACCTGTTAAAAAGGTTGTAGTTACGGATGAATTTGAACCGGAATTAAACCCTGCAACATTTGTTATGACTCATGCACCTACAATTAATGGCATAAGTTCTTCGTACACTCAAAATATTACTGGGAATAAGCTCACGCTTGAATTCAATGGATCGGGTTTGCCTGGATTAGGACAAACTAATCAAGTTTATCTCTTTAATCAAACGATCTATCAGTTTGAATTTGATATTGAGACGAATCCAATAGTAAAAAAGTCGTTTCCTAATTCTGTTTCCATTGTTTTTTATGATGAAAAAATTGTTGGAAACACGATTACCTATGATGCAATGACTCCGGTCAAAACTGAATTAGAGTGGGTCAATATAGGTTGTAGAAAAAAGCCAAGATTTTGCGATTGCCTAAAGTTGTTGTTTAGGAGGAAACGCTAAACCTAAAATTCACTTTTGCAACTTATGAGATTCCTACTATTCAGTAGAATAAACTGGAAGTCCATCAAGGCAACGGCTGTCACAGCCCTTGCCTTGATGGTTTTTTACGCGCTGGCGCAAAAAGGCACTACAGTATCCACTGATAAACCAGATGCTCAAGCGCTAATAGAGCAGCAAAAGGCACTCTATGAATCTGATAACTATAAACAGTTTTTGGCTTTTTCTGATTCTATCATCAAGATACTGGATCGCAATGATATACGAGTAGATTGGTATAATGCACTGAAATGGAAAACCATAGCACAAAAGGAAAATGGTGAGGCAAAAGTAGCAGTGGAACAACTATTTCCTGTTGTTAGCATGCAAACTATTGATGATAGCATCACAGCCAAACTCAATGGTTTGCTGGGCTTTGCATTTTTAAATTGTGGCGACTTCGAGCTTGGCGCATGGTATTATGAGAGAAACCTGCAAGGATTACTTAAGCATAATTGTAAAACAGGTATAGGAACAGCTTATATGAATATAGGTTATGCTTTAAAATTAAAAGGCGATTACCAGGAAGCAAAAAACTATTATTTAACTTCCCTGAACTACTTAGAGGCAGAAAAAAATTTACCTAATTTATCAACAGCTCTGATCAATCTCGGCGACATCAGTCGCTTCACTGGCGATTCAGAAACTGCCCGTACCTATTACCATCGTGCGGCAAAAGTATTAAACGAAGATGATGGTGGCCTGGAATCCAACCTGGGCTGGAGTTATCTGGATGAAGGCCTCCCCGCAGAAGCCTTGCACCAATTCAAACGTAGTGTGCAAAAATCTGGACAGTATGCTGAATTGGCGCGTGGCATGAGCACATGCTTTGAAAAGCTGGGAGATACCACCCAGGCAAATCAATATTATCATTTAGCGTACACCCTGGCTAAAAGTGCCATGGATTCTGCAAAGGCAGTTTATTATAGGGGCGCAGGTGAATTGCAGCGAAATCAGTTTCAACGTTCGGCTCAAACCTTCCAATATGCCTTGCACTTATATACAGAGGATGTGGCCAGACATGATTTGTCTCAAAATCCAACAACCGAGGAGGCTGCTGATTTCTGGCCAATCATGATGCTTGGGGGAAAGGCAGAAGCTCTGCGCCTGAACTTTAGCAAATCCGGCAATGTGGAAGACTTTGTGCTGGCAGAAAAAGCGATTCATATTGCTATGAATGCGTTGGATACTTTTCAAATGGCTATGCAACATGAAATGTCCAGTCAGGATGCTCTGGACTATGTCTATGGAATTTATGAAACGGGCATAACGCTGGCATTTGCTTTGGATAAGCTAAAGCCCGGTCAGGGATACTTAGAACAAGCGTATGGTCAGGCAGAAAGGGCCAAGTCGGGGGTGCTCAAACAACGCATTCTGGAACGTGAGATCAGGCAAACAGCCCAAATACCTGCGGCAATCCTGGATCAGGAAAAGCTTTTTATGTCCAGCATGGTTTATTGGGAAGGTATCAATCAGGAGGATAGCCTGCTGCAGGTAACCCGTAATTTGCAAAAACTGCGTGATTCTATTGAAAATCTGGCGCCAGCCCTGGCTAAAACCAGGTTTCAGGCCCAAAATGCTCCGCTTGAGGAAATTCGAAATGCCCTTCGGCAAGGTGAAGTATTGCTGCAATATTTCTGGGGCGACGATCAGGTGATTGTATTCGCACTGGACCGGTCTAACATACAAGGGATTTTATTGGGAAACACCCGGGATCTGTCTGTGCTTATTGATTCCCTTCAAGTGGCGCTTACCCGCTGGACCGATCCCATAGACCAATACAATACCATTGCATCGGAGGCTTACCAGGTTTTGTACAAACCGGCTCTGAAGCATTTCCCGGATGCCAAACGAATCATTATTGTGCCGGATGGCGATCTGTTTTCTGTGCCTTTTGAAGCGCTGGTACAGGAAAATGCGCGTTTTCTGGCAGAAGACCAAAACATTTGCTACCAATGGTCGGGCGCCTTGTGGCGACAATCCAGGTTGAAAAGTCAGGCAGGAAGCGCTTATTATGGCGGATTTGCACCAGAATACAACGCTCCGGCAGCGCTGGCGGCAGTCATGGGACCTGAAGTGACAGATCTGCCGGAAGCCCGTGAGGCTGTTGGCAAGGCAGGCAAAACCTGGGGAGGAGCCGTTTGGCAGGGCGCAGAGGTGGATAAATCGCTGTTCTTACAGGAAGCAGGGAAATATGGCGTGTTACATCTGGCTATGCACGGCGTGGTGGATTTTTCGGAAAGAACGCGCACCGGATTGTTGTTCCCCAATGCAACAGGCGGAGTGGACATATTGAACGCCCTGGAAATCAGTCAAATGAACCTCTCGGCACAGGTGGCGGTGTTGTCGGCTTGTCATACCGCCAGCGGCAGGGTACGCCGCGGCGAAGGGGTTATGAGTTTATCTCGTTCATTTGCATTGGCCGGTTGCCCGGCGGTAGTGGCCAATTTATGGTCGGTACCCAGTGCCGAAACCAATGCTATAGCCGAGCGGTTTATGCAATTGCTATACGAAGGAAAAGCAAAAGATAAAGCCTTGCGTGAGGCCAAAAAGGATTATCTGGCCAAAGCCGTATCAGAGCGCAAGCACCCTTATTTCTGGGCCGGACAGGTGCTTGTAGGCAACGAAGCGCCGGTGCAAAAGCCGATGGGATGGCTGCTTGCGGTATTGTTAGGCGGGGTAGTGGGGCTGGTAGGGGTGTTTGCCTGGTGGAAAAGAAAACAATAGTTATTGTGACTTGTCCTAAAATAGGTTTACACGAAAAGTAAACTTAAAACAGGACAAAGATGAAAAAAGTAAACCACTACTCGGACGAGTTTAAAAAGCGAGTTGTTGAGGAGGTATTGAACGGGGCGGAAAGCCTTGAGCACTAC
>JAEUUS010000071.1 GCA_016787545.1 Saprospiraceae bacterium | reverse complement strand
ATGATGATTGGGATTGCAATGACTGCAAGTGCTGCTAAAAATCCGGGGAATAAAAATTGCACGTTTGAGAACGGTATTACGTTGAACGAAAAACGCGGTGAAATTAATTCAAGGGGTAAAATTGGGAGTTTTCCACGACATTGGCGGCACCCATGAACGCATAAGAACAAATTTTGCCGAGATTGGATGCGTTGTGCTGTCTTTTTTTGTTGGATTGGTGTTTTTAAGCCACCACTTACGACCTTTGCTTCGGTATTTCAAAACATCTACTATGCAAGCTTATCATGATCTCCTACGCCACATCCTTTCACAAGGTGCTGAAAAATCAGATCGCACGGGAACAGGGACCATTTCGGTATTTGGCTACCAGATGCGGTTCAATTTGGCGGATGGGTTCCCTTTGCTTACCACCAAAAAGGTTCACACCAAAAGTATTATCCACGAATTGCTTTGGTTCCTGAAGGGGGAAACCAATACCGCCTATCTTAAGGAACATGGCGTTAGCATTTGGGATGAATGGGCTGATTCTGAAGGCAATTTGGGACCGGTATATGGTAAACAATGGCGTTCCTGGGCAGCACCTGATGGTAGAACTATAGACCAGATTAGTGAAGTAGTCCGCACGTTGAAAACCAATCCAGACAGTCGGAGAATCATCGTCTCCGCCTGGAATCCAGCGGATCTTCCACAAATGGCCCTTGCCCCCTGCCATTGTTTGTTCCAGTTTTATGTGGCCAACGGGAAGTTAAGTTGTCAGTTATACCAACGCAGTGCGGATGTATTTCTGGGGGTGCCGTTTAACATTGCCTCCTATGCCCTGCTTACGCTCATGGTTGCACAGGTCTGCGAGCTTGAGCCCGGCGAATTTATTTGGACCGGAGGAGACACACACTTGTATATCAACCATTTAGAGCAGGTAAACCTGCAACTTTCCCGGGAATGCAGGCCGCTGCCTGTCATGAAAATCAACCCTGAGGTAAAGGATATTTTTCAATTCAAATATGAGGATTTCGAACTTGCAGGATATGATCCATGGCCCGCGATCAAGGCGCCAGTTGCGGTTTGAGATTTTTGTACTAAGCCAGTTTTTTTACCACTAAGCCACAGAGGACACTAAGTGACATCGCACCTTAGTGTCCTCTGTGACTTAGTGGTAAAAAACCTGGCTTAGTATAAAAATCTAAAACACCACTACCCTCACCGTTGCATACTGGCCTTCGGATTCCGTATGGAGAAGGTAAACACCAGGAGTCCAGGTTTTCAGGTCGATGGTAAAAGAACCGGAATCGGCCTTTCCGGCATCAATTACTTGTCCGATGGTATTGGTTACCTGATATTGTACGGATTGTTGAACCGGCCAATCTATGTGTACCCAAGCGCGAGCGGGGTTAGGACTAACCTTTAATTTCGGCTGAACAGGATGGTTTGTGCCCAGTGGAACGGAATATTCCACCTGTTCCGTTCTGTATAGCGCCAAACCACCTCTTTGATTGCCTATTACCATATCCAGAATCCCATCGCTGTCCAAATCTGCAAAGGCCGGATGAGAACGATTGCCTTCATCAATATTCCCCCAGGTGAGTGAAATTGCCGGAAAAGTATCCTGATTGGCACCTTGCAGGTAATAAGCTTCCAAATGGCCACGCTGTGTTCCAACCACAATAATTGGCCCATCCTGGGTTTGTATAATAGCCGGAGTGCTCATGCCAACCACTTCCGGAGGAACCCGGGTGTCAATTTGCCCAATCTTTTGCAGCGTTGGTGATGCTGCAAAAACCGGATTGGATAAAGAACCGGTGTTTTTGAAAAAATTAATGTTACCGGAACGTTCGCCAATCAGCAAATCCTGGAGTCCATCCTGATCAAGATCATATACTATTGGAGCAGAAACGGAACCAATTACATCTAATCCCAACCACATCGGGTTGGTATCATATTCGAGTATAAAAGGCTGACCCGGACCCGCCACATTCCGGTAGCAATAAACCCCTCCAATATTATTCCCTACCAAAAGATCCAAATCTCCATCGCCGTCAATGTCGCCAAAAGTGGGTGAAAAGTCGTAATCCTGTGGCGCAAACTGCGACAATCCAGCAAAGTCTGTATCTGCCAGCTCAAATGCCGGAGTGGTAGGCGTGCCTGTATTCAGATACAGCAATAACCTGGCGTTGGTAAAGGTGGTTACAGAATTAATATAGGTGTAATAGCCATAATTGCCCACTACAATATCCAGCAAGCCATCGGCATTTACGTCTACAATGGCAGGATGTGCAGCAGTACCAGTTTCAATCATTTCGGTTTGGAACAATCCTTTTACCGTCAATTCAAACTGGTGCAT
>JAEUUS010000026.1 GCA_016787545.1 Saprospiraceae bacterium | reverse complement strand
TTTCGTTACCAGCGCTTACACAACCGGCGATATGCCCATCAGCGACCCATGGGTGCGCTATTTCAAAATGGAACACATCAGCGGTATGATCCTGGCGGTGGTATTGATTCAATTGGGTCGCACTTTTTCCAAAAAAGCTCAGTCTGACGAGGAAAAACACAAAAAATTAGCCATTTACACCACCGTTGCCACACTGATCATTGTTGGCATGCTGGCCATGAAAGGATTACTTTTGGGTACGCTGGCCAGCGTTTCTGCAGCGGCTCAGTAGTTTTCCATAATTTTGCGCAGCGGATCCCCAATATGCTATAAGGATCTGTATCAATGCGCAGCGGCCCTGATTACTGAGTACTGTCGGGGTGACTGGCAGTCACCCCGACAGTACTCAGTAATCAGGGCCTTTTTGTCTCTGCGGTAAAGTGAATAAACAGTATGTCTAAACCCTCCATTCCAGAAGGTACGCGCGATTTTGGCCCGGAACAGGTGCGCAAACGCCAATACATTTTTGATACCCTGCGTTCGGTATTCGTCAAGTTTGGTTTTCAACCCCTGGAAACCCCGGCTATGGAAAATCTGAGCACCCTCACCGGCAAATACGGTGAAGAGGGTGACAAGTTGCTGTTCAAAATTCTGAACAACGGCGATTTCCTCTCCGGCGCCGATGCTGATGCGCTGGCAGCTAAAAACTCTGTCAAGCTAACCTCCAGCATCGCCAAACGCGGCTTGCGGTACGACCTGACGGTGCCCTTTGCCCGGTATGTGGTCATGAACCGGGGCACGCTTTCTTTCCCGTTCAAACGCTATCAGATTCAACCCGTTTGGCGCGCCGACCGGCCTCAGCGCGGACGTTACCGGGAGTTTTTTCAGTGCGATGTAGACGTAATCGGGTCGGAATCACTGTTGTATGAAGCTGAACTGGTGCAGATTTACGATGAAGCATTTGCCAAACTGAACCTGCCCGTTGTTATCAAAATCAACAACCGAAAGGTGTTGTTTGGCATTGCAGAAGCGGCTGGCATTCCGGATCAGTTCATGGACATGACCGTGGCGGTGGATAAGCTGGACAAGGTGGGTATTGATGGCGTGCGCAAGGAATTATCCGAACGCGGCATCCCGGACAGCGCCATTGCTACGATTGAAAAAATATTACAAACGCCTGATATTCAAGCATTAAAGCCCATTTTTTCCAACAGTGAAATGGGTTTGAAAGGGCTGGAAGAACTGGAGCGCGTGTTCCAGTTATTATCGGGTGTAACGCTGCAAAACGAGTTGCAGTTTGATATCACCCTTGCCCGCGGGTTGTCGTACTACACGGGTTGTATTTTCGAAGTGGCGGCTAAAGGATACCAAATGGGCAGTATTGGCGGTGGCGGACGCTACGCCGATCTCACCGGGGTGTTTGGGGTGCCGGGCTTGTCGGGCGTTGGGGTTTCTTTTGGTGCCGACCGGGTGTACGATGTGCTGGAAGGTTTGAACCTGTTTCCGGAGAATCTCTCTGAAAGCATCAAGATTCTGCTTGCCTCCTTTGATGAACCCAGTTTTGAATATGCTTTTCAATGTGCCACGGCCCTGCGTCAGGCCGGTATTGCCACCGAAATTTACCCTGAACCGGGCAAATTGAAAAAACAATTTGAATACGCTGCCAAGCGCAATGTGCCCTTTGTGGCCATCCTCGGTGATGCTGAAATGAATAACCGGACATTGACCGTGAAAGATCAGAAAAGCGGGGAACAATGGACCCTTGGTGTGGAGGAGGCTATTGAGCGATTGAAGTAGTTTTTCTTTGCTGTAGAGGGTTTGGTTCCGTTGGGGTTGGCGAGTTTTGTTAATTACGGGTGACACGGAGTGACCCCCGCAGTACCAAAATCGCCAACCCCAACCCGGCGGATCATTTAACATCCCCACCCATGAAACCCATTTTCAAATCCTGCCTGATTATTACTCTGTTGGTTTTGGCAGCCCTGGTGGTGGTAATCATTCATTTTTCTTCTGACAACAGCGTTTTTGGAAGTGAATGTGGAATGGCTGCAGGTCCATGTGAGGGAAAAAAAGTAGCATTGCCGGAAATAAAGGGTCGAAAGGCGCATTTTGCCGATTGTCCAAACGGCCGAATCGGTTTTATCGAGGGGAAGGGGAAAGGCCTGCCCGTATTGTTCAAAAAGGATTTAAAGGGGACTGTTTTGTGGGCATATCAGTTTGATACAGAATCTAGTTGCGGCATACCTTTGATGACCATAGATACACTGGCACTTCAGCGGATTAATGGAGAACCCGTGCTCCGATTCTTCAATAGGACCTATTCCGAGCCTGGAATTATTTATCTGACATCAGACTACAACTTTGATTGTCTTTGTTTGAGTCCGATGTAATCAAAAACCACCCAAACCGATTATGACACCGCCAAAATGGTTCAGCACTGCTATCTTCTTGTTGCTGGTTGCACAGGTCAATGCGCAACTGACCGATTACGATGCCATTATTCAGCCCGTTGACGCCAAGGCGCGCGATATTGCGGAATACATGGTACAACTGGCCTGGCTCAATAGTCCGGAAGGTCGGATTGCCGAGGCGGAGTTGCTCAATGCTAAAAGCGACAATAAAAACATCCGTAAAGAATGGATGCGCGATGTAAACGCCTCCTTCAACCTCAACGAAACCAACCTGCGCGGGGCCGATACCCTTGGCAATGTGTTTTTTCCGCGATACAATTTTGGCTTGACCCTGAACTTGTACAATATTCTCAGCCAGTCGGAAAAAAACAACATTGGAAAACGCAGAATGAGCATTGCGGAGGAACGCATACGGCAGCGCAAACGTGAAATCCGCGCTGATGCCCTCAGTGCATGGGCTAATTTTAAACTGGCGAGGGAAATTTTCAAGGAGCGTAGCACGGTAGAGCTGGATTTGAACAACAATTTCATACTCATTCAGCAACTGTACAAAAGCGACGAAGCCACCCTGGAACAGTATACTACCACCTCAGCCGCATACTACCAGGCCCGGGAAGCCCGAATCCGCGCCCAAACCGAAATGGATATTGCCCGTTTCCGACTGGAAGAGATCATTGGTATCCGTTGGGATCAGGTACAGCACCCGGATGCGGAACGGTAGACGGCTTACGGTGGACGGCTTACGGCCTACGGTGGACGGACGGTTTTAGGGAAATATTCCGTAAATACGTTGGGCATAATTCTACCTTTGCCGGTGAAAAGGCGCAAAGCCCCCCCCTTCAAGGGCTGGGGGCCAGGGGCCGGGGCTCAGCCGCACGCCAACCAAAACACTAAAACACTAAGGCACTAAAACACTAAGTAATGAAAAATCTGCCACTTATCCTCAATATCATTCTTTTCGCACTGGTTGGTCATTTGTACTACCTGAATTCGCAGAAATCAGCTGGGAACGCTCCACAGGCCATTTTGCCACCAGCTAGCCAGACTGGCGGGGCGCGCATCGCTTACGTGAATGCAGATACCCTCGACGCCAAGTATGAGTGGTTGAAAGAACAAAAAACGGCTATTGAACAACGTTTGGCCAATGCTGAAAAAAGTCTGGCCGGTAAAGAAGAAGCTTTGATGAAAGATGCGGCAGCCCTGCAGCAAAAATTCCAGGAAGGCAATATGACCCAGGCTGAAGCCGAAAAGCAGCAAGGTGTACTCATGCAGCGCGGCCAAAAGCTGGAAGAAGAAAAGATGCGCCTCAGCAAATCCCTGAGCGAAGACCAGAAAAAAGCGTTTGACGACCTCTACGCCAACGTAGAAGCCAAGCTCAAAACCTTGTCGTCGCAGATCGGTTACGATTACATCCTGTCGTATTCCCGCGGCGGACAAATCCTGATGGCCAACGACAGCCTCGACATCACCAAACAGGTGTTGGAACTGCTCAACGCCAAGGATAAATAAGCATCTACATGGCGCTCATTTCCCTGCGCAAGGCCACTGAAGCCGATATTCCGCAAATTCGCCGTCTGGCAGAAAAAATCTGGTGGGAGCACTACCCGGATATCATCAGCAATGACCAGATAGCCTATATGCTGGAGCTGATGTACTCCGATGCGGCCCTGAGCCGTCAAATGAACGAAGAAGGTCAGGAGCTCTGGCTCCCGGAAGAAAACGGCCAGGCACTGGGTTTTTTGGCCATTACCCCCTCCCCGGCCCCTAAAGGGGAGGGGTTCCTGAACAAATTTTACCTCGATTCCCGCGAACGCGGCCTGGGTACCATCGTTTTTGAGTTGATGCTGGCGCGATATCCGGATCTCAAAACGCTGCGTTTGCGAGTGAACCGGCGGAATTACAAAAGCGTCAATTTTTACTTCAAAGTGGGCTTCCGCATTGA
>JAEUUS010000059.1 GCA_016787545.1 Saprospiraceae bacterium | reverse complement strand
ACCCTCTGGATACAAATCCGCTCTCTACCGGCCAGGGAAGTCGCCCTTTGTTTTTCTGAAAATTCAAAGTGTGATTGTCGGCAGAAACAGATGCTGTTTCCGCGACGCTAACATCCGGGTTAGCTTGTTTGACGGGCTTGGGTTCAGGGGCTTTTTCGGCGACAGGTTTGCTGACATCTTTTGGTTTAATAGCCTCTTTTGGAGACGCTTCTACTGCAGGTTTAGGCTTGCTTCGCGCCTCTTCAATTCGTTTGCGCACCTCTTCCTGAATGATGGCTTCAATGGCAGAATTCAGGGCTTCATGTGCCTCTCTTTTTTTATCCAGGTCTGCTTTGAGCCTTACCTCATCCTTGCTCAGGTCTTTCAGAATTACGTCTTTTTCAATTAACTCCTCTGAAAGAGTGGATTTCTGTCCTTGAATGGAAAGGAGCAGGTTTTCTTTTTCAACCCTTGTTTCTTCCAAGCCCTGGGTTTTTCTGGCGAGCATTTCCTGGGTAGAACGAATGGCTTCTGCCTGTTCCCTTCTCCGTTCATCATATTTGCGCAAAAACAACCAGCGCCGGAAGGCCTGATTCAGGCTTTCTGCCGAAAGAATATACAGAAGCGGGTTGGTTAAGGTTTTTCTGCGAAAGGCATTCCGAACGGTGTTGCCGTAATCCTCCCGCATTTTAGTAACATCGGAAGAAAGGGCGCTTATCACCATTTGATTTCTGGAAATTCCATCTTCTGCAGAGGTTATTTCCGCTTCCAAAGTTTGAATTAAAGCTTCCCGACTTTGGATTTGGCTTTGCAAGGCAATGTAACGATCATAGGTTGTCTCCTTGGTTTTAGCCGTTTTTTTAATCATCCGTTGCGTGGTTTCAATATCGCGGATGATTTTTTTTCGCTTTTCTTCTAAATCTTTTTTGGACTGGGCAAAAAGGCTAACAGGGGCTGTTAGTACTGCAAGGAGTACCCAGATCCATAAATTTCCTGGCAAAAATTGCCCAAAGTAGGAAAAGTTAGTCCACTTTTTCATAGTGTTTGGGTATCTCGAAGCGGTATGTTTTCGGTTCATTCACTTCGAGTTCATTGATTTCAATGGAGATGCGCATTTCTCCGGATTCCGGACTGAAGGCCTCCATTGTGCGAAGGTAAGGAAACCAGCCTGCCTTTGCGTCTTTTTTGTAATCATCGAAACTAACGGAAACCGTTTGGGCATTCCGGGGTTGGATAAAAATTTCCTTGGTTAACCGGTATGCGGCGGCATCCATTCTGTAATCTGCCGCAAAACTTCCGTTGGCGCCGGAAAGTCGGTGGTCCCCGTCTTTTATATCGGATTGGAGCGTCATGTCGGGAAAATACCAGGGTGTTGCCAGCAATAAGCTTTGCATGAGTTCAAACCCGGCGGGTAAACTGTATTGTCTTTGGAGTGACTCCAATCCTTTAGCCGAATAGGTTTTTTCAAGCCTGTTTAATAAAAAAACAGAGTCGCGGGTGATCAAAGCCCGTGCAGCTTCCAATCCAAATTTTTTCACATTCAACCAGATCACACTATCCCGAATCCAAACCAGATTTGCCGTGGCATTGATCGTTTGTCCATTTCCTTCAATGTACAATTTGGCCTGTGCATTCATGGCCTGAACCCCCTCCCGTACGGAAGGATCCAGCTTTTTTTTCAGGTAAGAAACACTTCGGGCTTCAGTGGCTTCCTGGTTGGCGCCCGCACCGGATTTACTTCTGCATCCGGAATCTTTGGCAGAAAGGCCAAGGAATAGCAATAAAAAGAGTCCCCAGAATGGTTTACGCATAATCAAGGTTTAAAAGTGCTCCTTGTAATTCACTTAAAGCATGGCGGTCGCCAGCTTGTTTGCTTGTTTCAATGCCCTGTTGATAAGTTAAACGTGCGTTTTCAGTGTCGGATAATCGTTCAAATAATTTTCCGAGGTGATAATACAAACCAACGTAGTCCGGATTTGTTTCTTTTAAACGTACATAATACGAAAGTGCTTGTGCATCGTCACCTGTATTTTCATATTCTTTGGCAATGGCAAACAAAACAAAGGCGTCCGGAGAGCCGGACTCCAGCAATTGAAGGAGGTATTGTAGTCTTTGACTCATTTTTTTGAAAATAATGAAGAGTAAAGCGCAGTATTGCCCAAATTTCCTGATCATCTCCATACCTTTGCGCGCCCACAAAAGTAGTGGCTATTTTTACAATGAAATTATTGGTCTGTATTTCTCAAACACCCGACACCACCTCGAAGGTTTCGTTCAATGCCGATGGCTCGGAATTCAACGCTGCGGGTGTACAATTCATTATGAACCCCTACGATGAATGGTACGCACTTGTGCGCGCCTGCGAACTGCGTGAAACGCTTGGCGGCACCGTAGTTGCCCTGAATGTAGGCCCGGCAGCCAACGAAACCACTATCCGAAAAGCCCTGGCGATTGGTGCAGATGAGGCAGTGCGTATTGACAGTGATCCTAAAAGTGCCGGTTTCGTTGCCAAACAAATTGCGGAATACGCAAAGAATGAAGCATTCGATATCATCTTTTTTGGGAAAGAAACCATCGACCATAATGGTTCGGAGGTGGGCGCCATGGTGGCCGAGTATCTCGACCTACCATACGTTTCATATGCTTCCAAACTGGATCTAAACGGATCAGTAGCTACCCTGGAACGTGATATCGAAGGAGGCGTAGAAACGCTTGAAGTTGACTTGCCTTTTGTGGTTAGCGCTGCCAAAGGTATGGCAGAACAGCGTATTCCCAATATGCGCGGTATCATGACCGCACGTACCAAACCACTAAAGGAGGTGCCTGCAGTAGCTTATGAAGACCAGGCTAAAGCGGTACAGTTTACCCTGCCACCTGCCAAGGCTGGTGTGAAGCTCGTCCAGCCGGATCAAATGGATGAGTTGGTTCGGTTGCTTCATGAAGAAGCCAAAGTAATTTAATGTGGTTAATGAGGTTAATGTGGTTAATGAGGTTAATGTGGTTAATGTGACATATTGAAGCATTTTTTCCACATTCCCCACATTCCCCACATTCCCACACATTCCCCACATTAACACACATTCCCCACATTCTCACAAATTCACCACATTATTCATATGGTTCTGGTATTTGCGGAGTCTCCGCGTGGACAATTTAAAAAATCGGCTTTTGAAGCCGTTACATATGGCCGTAAAGTTGCAGATGCAATGGGAACTTCCTGCGCTGCGCTGGTTTTGGGCAATGCTGCCAATGCCGGTCAACTAGGCCAATACGGAGCTGTAAAAGTTTTTCAGGTAACAGATACTGCATTTGACGCTTTTGACAGCCAAACTTATGCTTCGGCAATTGCCGAGGTTGCCGGAAAAAATGGCGCCAAAGTGCTGGTGCTAAGTCATTCTTCTACCGGAAAATCCTTAGCTGGTCGACTTGCAGTGCGGCTCAATGCCGGATTGGTTTCTGGTGTAAACAGTTTGCCAAGCGCACAAGGCAACAGTTTGAAGGTGAAAAAATCGGTATTTTCAGGTAAGGCCATTGCAGAATTTGAAATTTCCAGCGATGTGAAGGTTATTTCACTGATGGGAAATGCCGTGAAACCTGAAAGCCTGGGCGCTGCGGTTTCTGCTGAAACTATAACAGTTGGCGCTGCAAAAGGCCGAATCCGGGTTAAATCTGTTAAAACCCAGGAGGGAACCGTACCACTTCCGGAAGCTGAAATTGTAGTTTCTGCCGGCCGGGGTATGAAAGGGCCGGAAAACTGGGGGATGGTGGAAGAATTGGCCACTTCCCTGGGTGCAACCACAGCCTGTTCCCGTCCGGTAGCAGATGCACACTGGCGCCCTCACCATGAGCATGTTGGCCAAACCGGTATTGCTATTCGCCCGAATCTGTATATTGCGATTGGAATTAGTGGCGCCATTCAACACCTGGCGGGTGTAAACAATTCAAAAGTGATTGTTGTCATCAATAAAGACCCGGAAGCTCCGTTTTTCAAAGCTGCCGATTATGGTGTAGTGGGCGATTTGTTTGAGGTGGTTCCGCAGTTGAATGCTGCCATCAAAAAATTCAAAGCAGGGTAAGTTCCTGAAGGTTCCATTCTTATAAAACACTCCCCCACAACTCCAAACCTAAATAGTAATGAGACGCATTGAACTTGAAATTGTAGCGCTCTCTCACAGCATGACCCAATCGCACAATTACGCGGTGGTGCTGGGTGAAAGACGAGGAAAACGACGACTTCCGATTGTCATTGGAAGTTTTGAGGCTCAGGCAATTGCCGTGGCACTGGAACGTATGGTTCCTAACAGGCCGCTGACCCATGATTTGTTCAAAAATGCCTTTGATATCTTTGACATTCAACTCAAAGAGGTCATTATCAGCAACCTGCTTGATGGTATTTTTTATGCCAGGCTGGTTTGTGTGAAAAACGGCGAGTTGTTCGAAATTGATTCCCGTACTTCCGATGCCATCGCTATGGCGGTGCGTTTTGAGTGTCCAATTTTCACTTACGATTTCATCCTGGAAGCTGCTGGCGTTATACTGGAAGAACAGGAAGGTGGAGGTTTTGCCACCACCACAGCGCCTGCTCAACTCGACGATGATGCTGTGGAATCCTGGCCGATAGATGCACTTCGCGGAAGATTGCAGGAAGCCCTCGACAATGAAGAATATGAAATGGCGGCCAAGATTCGGGATGAGTTGAAACGGCGGGAAGCGAAAGATTAATTTTTCTTGTTTTTTATTTTATATGCGCGGAAATACGTGGTTTTGAAATGCCCGTATTTCCGCGCTTTTTTTTGATGCGGTTGCTTGCCACCTTTACAGCTAAAATTCCCAGCTTCAAACCGTGCAAATAGCTACATTTAGGGGCTGATTCGGATACTTAAATATGGGTAAAAGTCAGATTTTCGTATGAGGAAAACAATCTTTACATTGCTTGTTGTGCTTTATATCGTACCTGATCTTGAAGCCCAACGACCATTGCTAGTGGTGCCTATGGGGCATAGTGGAGGCGTCAGGTCATTTATGCCATCTGCCAATGGAAAATATTTCCTGACCTTAGGGGGCGACGATTTGATCAAACTCTGGAATGATGACGGCAGGGAAATACGAACCTTTAAAACACCGGGACTTCGCTTTACTTCCTTGAAACTTTCTCCGGATAACCAGCATATCCTTGCTGTCAGCTGCTATACGCACATGGATGCATGGATACTCGATGTGCAATCGGGAGAAATAACCACTACGCTCAAAGGCCATTCAGGCGCCTTGCGTGCAGAGGAATATTCCAAAGATGGACACTGGATAGCAACCGGTGCAAAGGATTCCACAGCTATAATATGGGATGCGACGACCGGGAAAATCAATCACCGCCTGCGGGGTCACCAGCAATCGGTGATTGCACTGGCCTTTTCTCCAGATGGAAAATGGTTGGCAACCCTTTCTGAAGATAAAACCGTCAAAATTTGGGAAACCAACACCGGCCAATTGCTACAAACGTTGGATGTTGGCGGGGAACTCCCCAGTGAAGTTCAATTTTCTCCGGATGGGAAGGTGCTTTCAGTGGCTACCGGATGGTCTGAAAATTCCATCTCACTGTGGTCAACAAACACCTGGACCAAAATTCGCGATCTGGAAGGCTATTCATTCCGCTTTTCACCTGATGGACAATGGGTTTGTGTATTTCGGCAGGCAACAGCATACGTGTACCCATCTAATGATTTGGAAGGAAGCCCTCGGCAAGCGTTGAGGGCTACAATCCCACCATCAGAAGGACCCATGCCTATTACCGTAACAGGTGGTTATTTTTTGCCCAACAGTAAAGGCATGTTGCTCTCAACTATGATGGGCAATCCAGAAGTGTACGACATTAATAGCGGACAAAAAAAACTTTGTCTCATGGGGTATGCCACATCTGTTGAAACCGTTTGTTTTTCCCCCGATGCAAAAAAATGCCTGATTGGCAGCGGATCTGATTTGTTGGAGTGGGACTTTACACAAGGCAGCCTGGCAAAGCATTTCAAAGGCTTGGAGGGCAAAATCATGAATGCAGGTTATGCTCCTGATGGACAGACGGCGATTTCTGTGACAGACTTATCTATCGGAGCTATTTGGGACGATGAGCGAGGCGAAAAAATGTACACATTGACCCCCGTTATTGGGGTATATCCAACACCTCAATATGTGCGGATTTTGACGTTTCCGCACGAAGGTTCCTACTTTTTGAGGGGACATTCAATGGGCGGCAAAGACGGCCCTCCTTTTTTATCGATTTGGGGTAGTAGGGATGGTCGCCAAATTGATTCTCTATATCACCCTTTTGGCGACCATAACTGGGTATCTGATGCGGTCTTTTCGCCGGACGCTAAAAAGATAGCCGTTGCAGATGAACATTCGGTGCTGATTTGGGATGTAAGTTCACGAAAATGGGAGCAACTTGCGCAAAACGATACGCTTCGATTCAATCATGTAGCCTTTTACGGCGCAAATGAATTGGCTGTAACCACTTCAGAAAACCAGATGCAATATTGGAATATAAGGGAGAAAAAAATGATTGGGACAGCTTCGATTGGTGAATATCATTTCAAATTTGACCCAACAAATTATACTTCAGAAATCTCCTTTGTGCCTGTAGACAAGACCCAAATACCTTCTAATTCCTTGTTTTTTTCCGATCTGGTTAGTAGCCCTGACCAACGCTGGTTAGCCTCGGCAAGTGATAAAGTTATAGGGCTGTTTTTGAATGACAGGGAAAATCCACCCCATCTCAACCATGTTTTAGAGGGGCACAACAATCAGGTATTACAACTCGATTTTTCTGCCGATGGTCGGCGTTTGATTTCAGTATCCCGGGATAAAACCGTGCGCATTTGGGATTTGGACACACAGAATGAAATTGCATGTATTGTTCATTTGAACCAACATGACTGGGCTGTAACCACACCTTCCGGGTTGTTTGATGCCTCGCCGGGCGCCATGGAATTGATGTATTTTTTGGTAGGGGAGGAAGTCATCGAACTGGAACAGTTGAAAAAACGCTATTACGAGCCGGGACTTTTATCCAAACTCATGGGATTTGCCAGCGACGAATTGCGAAATGTGGAGGAATTCATGGATCTGACACTTTACCCAGGAATTCAAGCAGAAATTGCAGATAACCAATTGAAAATCCAGCTTACCGAACGCAATGGAGGTATAGGAAAACTCAGCCTGTTTATCAATGGCACAGAACGGGGACCTGAGGACATAAATCCTGAGCGGAAAATGAAGTTGAGCATCGACCTGAAAACCTTTTCCAAATATCTTCGGGACGATACATTGAATACCATTGCGCTGCGTGTTTACAATGCTGAAGGCTGGCTGAAAAGTCAGGCCTACAAGTTACCATATATCTATACAGGTGTAAAAGGAAGCGGACAGGGAAGTGATACGCCCGGGTTGGGAAATGCCAAACCACGACTTTTTGCAATTTTGGTAGGGACTGCCGATTACAGTGGCGAAAAGCTGGATCTTAAATATGCAGATCAGGATGCAGCCTCTATGGCTGCTGCAATAGCATCGGCGGGCAAAGAATTATACGATAATGATGTTTACATCCGCTTATTCACCACCGGAAGTAATTTAACAGAAGGGGCATCTGGCGGAATCCCCAACGAGTTGTCCAGTAAGGCTAATATCAAGGCGGCTTTTGAGGCATTGGCTAAGCAAGATCAGGTTCAGCCCACCGACGTGGTAGTTTGCTATTTTTCCGGTCACGGCATCACCTATGGTGAGGCAGAGAATGCCCAGTTTTACTACCTGACCAAGGATATCGCCTCAGAAGATCTCAGTGACCCAGAAGTTCGCAGGCAATACACCATTTCAACAGATACGCTCACGAATTGGATCAAAAACATTGCCGCACTGAAACAGGTGTTGATTTTTGACGCCTGCAATTCCGGCAAAATTGTGGAAAGCCTGGCTTCTATCGGCAAAAAAGAACTGAACCCGTCCCAGGTTCGCGCCTTTGATGAGATGAAAGATCGCACTGGGATGTTTATCCTTACAGGCAGTGCTGCCGATAAGGTAAGTTATGAAGCAAGTCAGTATGGACAAGGTTTACTTACCTACAGCCTATTGCAGGGTATGAGCGGATTTGCACTGGCTGATGAAAACCGTGTGGATGTAATGACTCTGTTTCAGCATTGTCGAAAGCAGGTGCCGGAGCTCGCCAAAAGTATCAATGGCATCCAGAACCCTGTTTTGTCCTTTCCGGTGGATGGCGGTAGTTTCTACATTGGCAGGGTTAATCAACATGTAAAAATCCCGCTGGCGCAGTTGAAGCCTGTATTTATCCGCAATATTTTTCAGGATGAAGATGCCTTTGAAGATGTATTAGGACTGGGTGATGCGCTGGAAGAATACTTCCGCCAGCAAACCGCAAAGGGGGCACAGAGTAAATTGATCTATGTAGACGTGAAAGACTACGATAATGCCTATGCCATGAAGGGCCGGTACAAAATACAGGAGAATGAGGTGGAAGTCCGCATGCGTTTGTTCAAAGGCAAAACCGTGGTAGGGGAGGAGTTTAAGTTCAACGGTAAAAAGGATGATGTGAGGGGTTTAGTGAAACAGATTTTGGGGGCGATAATACCTTTAGCTAAGTAGTTTTGAAAATTTGCCCAACTGTCAAATGCTACACTGATGTAATAAATTAAATTGTCACAACCATGAAGAAATCCCTTACCCTGATTTTTTTGCTTGCGGGAGTCTCGCTACTGGCTCAAAAACCCCGGCTGGTAGCGCCCATAGGTCATTCCTCTCCGGTTAACTCCCTTTCTGTTTCTCCCAACGGAAAATATATTGCTTCGGTAAGCTGGGATAAAACAGCCAAAATCTGGGATTTACAGGGGCGCGAAATACAAACATTCAAGG
This sequence comes from Saprospiraceae bacterium, assembly GCA_016787545.1. GTDB lineage: Bacteria > Bacteroidota > Bacteroidia > Chitinophagales > Saprospiraceae > M3007. The sequence continues at coordinate 1,594 of JAEUUS010000059.1, read as the reverse complement.
ATCCGTCAGAGGGATTTAATACAGTGGCCTTTTCCCAAAACAATCAATGGGTTCTGACTACTTCCCATGACCGCAGCATCCGACTCTGGGATATAAAAACCGGTAAGGAACGCCGTGTTTTTCGTGAACCCTCACAAAACAGCATTTCGGGCTTAGGCGTTGCTGCTGTTGCACCCAAAGATAAACTCGTGGCAACCAGTACGGATGAGGATTCAATGGTCCAGGTCTGGAACATCGAAACTGGTCAGTCGGTGCAGACGATTGGGAAGTTTCAAACAGCAGTAAATACCCTGGCTTTTTCTCCCAGCGGGAACCAACTGCTAACAGGCGCCTGGGAGGGGGAGATCATTCGGGAAGAAGCACAGTGTATGGGCTGTCCGGCGGAAAGAAGGGTAGGTGCGGGGGTTGCAAAATTGTGGGATGTAAAAACAGGCCAGTTACTGCAGTCTTTTGGCGGGCACCAGGAATCGGTAACAGCAATGGCATTTTCAAACACAGGCGAGTATATACTCACCGGAGATATTAGCGGCACGGTTCGACTCTGGTCTCCCAAAGGCGATAAGCTGGTTCAAAGTTTTAATCCCTACGGAAATGATGATCAACCAGGCGCCGTGTTTCAATTAGCGTTTTCCCAGGATGATACCTATATCATGGCTGTTTTGGGCGACGGTTCGGTCAGATTTTGGGATTTGCAAAAAGGTAAAGAAGTCGAATTTTTCAAACTTGCGAAAAGCTTTACCCATGCTGCCGCATTTCTTCCCAATTGCCATGCCTGCGACGGTGACGGCATTCTGCTCGGCGGAAACGATGGTTCGTTCCGTTTGGTGGATTTCAAAGGGAATCTTGTCCAGGTTTTTAAGGGAAGTTCCACAGCGCTTACTGCGTTAGCTTTTTCGACTGACAAAACAGATGAAGGCAAAAGCTTGTATCTGGGTACGAAAAAAGGCATCACGCGCTGCGACCTTTCTAATGTTATTCTTCAGGTTTTTGATACCATTTCCGGGTCTGCCAACTCCTCGCAAATTGCCTTTTCACCGGATGGAGCGTTGCATCTGGCAAACCAAAATATGTCGGCTGAATGGAGTGCAATGGGTAAATTGTTAGGAAAAAATGAATTACCCAAACCACGTGATTTTTTTGGGAGTAGCAACCTTGCTATCTCTCCTCCTACAGATACCGACCCTAAAGGTGGTAAATATGTGGCCATCACCGGACGAGACAACAGCTTTGATTTGGTAGAACGCAGGACAGGAAAAGTAATCCGTAATTTTAAAAGACCAGAGGAACCAGCGGAGCCGACAGACCCAAATGCCTTCGACGGGGCCATGCGTTTAGATTTTAAATTGGAAAGAGTCAACGACCTGGCTTTTTCTCCTTCCGGCAATACTATCCTCTCCGGCGATATGGGCGACAATGATGCCAAGTTGTGGGACCCCGCTGGCGTTCGCAAGCCGCAGTTTCTAAAAGGCCACACGGGGCCCGTTCAGGCCGTAGCGTTTTCCCCTGTATCGCCACTAATGTTGACAGGTAGTAATGATAACACGGCCAAACTTTGGGACCTTAACCTGAAGGCGGTTCAAACTTTTACCGGACA
>JAEUUS010000715.1 GCA_016787545.1 Saprospiraceae bacterium | reverse complement strand
AGGCTACGCAATTTCCAACCCTCAGAATATGCAGGCCAAAACCAAAACTGGTCCATTGCACAATCGCCTGAAGGTTGGATTTATGCAGGAAATAACGGCGCCCTGATGGAGTTCGACGGCACACGCTGGCGACATTATTGGTTGCCGGAAAAGCAAGCCGTGCGGACAGTGGCCTGCGGACCGGCCGGACAGGTGTTTTGTGGCGGTTTTGCCGAATTCGGATTTTGGCAAAAAGACGGAAAAGGTCGTTTTAACTACACCTCCCTCAGCGCCGCTCTTGGCGAAAACACCATAGAAAAAGAAGAGATCTGGCACATCCTGGTACTGCCCGATGCCGTGCTGTTTCAGTCGTTTTCCATGCTGTATAAGTATGATTATCAAAAGGTTGTGGCCATCAAGCCGCCTGGCGCCATCATGTTTGCACAGGTGGTGAACGATAGGGTGGTAGTGCCGGTTATTGACCACGGTTTGTACGAGTTGCTGGGCGATCAAACCTTCAGAGCCATACCTGGCTCGGAGGTGTTGAAGGATAAAATTGTTCAGTTTCTGGTACCCAATGGTCAGGGCGGAATCTGGGCTGGTACCACCAACGACGGCATTTTTGAATGGCAGGATGGCCTGTGCAAATCCTGGGCACATCCGTTAAATCAGGTTTTCAGGAAAAAACAACTCAACAGAGCCGTGGCGCTCCGCGAAGGAGGCTGGGCTATTGGTACCATACTGGATGGCGCTTATTGGTTGAATGTTTCCGGTCAGTTGCAGGCACATGTAAACCGCGAGAACGGATTGCAAAATAATACCGTGCTGGCCATGCACCAGGACAGGGATGGGAATTTGTGGCTGGGGCTGGATAAAGGCATTGATTTGGCGGCTTTGCGCTCCCGGCTCACGTTTTTTACCGACCAAACGGGCAAAATCGGGACTGTTTATGCTGCAGCCCAGTTTCAGGGACATTTATATATAGGTACAAATCAGGGTGTTTTTACCGCGCCATTTGGTATCGGGACCCAGCAAATGAAATTTAACCTGGTGGAAGGTACCCAGGGGCAGGTATGGCAATTGAAAGAGTTTGGCGGCCAGTTGATTTGTGGGCACAATAGCGGCACTTTTGTGTTGAAGGGCAGTACAGCAATCAAAATTTCCGATATCACCGGCGGCTGGTGTACCGTGGAAGCGCCCGGCCAGTCGAATGTGCTGATTCAGGCTACTTACACCGGGCTTGTTTTACTGCATAAAGATCCTGGCGGAGGATGGAAGTTTGGCGGTCGGATTGGTGGATTTGCAGAGCCGCTCAAAAAAATAGCCTTTGATGCAGATGGATATTTATGGGCTACGCATCCCAACAGAGGCCTTTACCGCCTGCGCTTGGATCAGGCATTTACACAAGTGCAGGAATTTAAAAGGTTTGGCAAGGAAGATGGTCTGGTTTCAGACTATCAGCTTGGGCTGAGTAAAATGACTGATGAGTTGATCATCAATACCTTGCCCAATGCGGTGCGCCTAAAGAATGAGGGTGGTAGAACGGTACTGGAACCGATAATCGGTAAAAAATGGCTTCCCGGGTCAGAAAATGAATCTTTTGTGATCGATAGCAGCGGCTTGTGGCTGAGCAGAGCATACCAACAGATCGAAAAAATTCCACTAACGTTGGTGCCGTCTTATGAAAATGTTGAATGGTTGACTTCCGGGATGTACCTGTTTTGCCTGGAAAACGGATTTGCGTTGCTTAAAAACAACCAGGAAACACCCAGTGCCAGGTCTGTTCTAATTCCTCCCACCCTGATTCGCCTGATCACCATTGCAGGGCAGGAAACCAGGTTGCCAGAGGCCAATCTGAGGTTCCCCTACAGCCAAAACAGCCTGGAATTTCAGTTTGCTCAGCCTGTATATGAGCAGCCTAACCGATATTCCTGGTTTCTGGAAGGTTTTTCCAAAAGCTGGTCGCCCTGGTCGGCAGATGGGGACAAGGAATTCACCAATTTGCCGGAAGGTCGGTACACGTTTCGGGTGCGCAGCGAGGCTGGCGGTGAAGAAGCGGTGGTAACATTTCGGATTGCGCCGCCCTGGTACCGATCTGTGTGGGCCATTGGCGCGTATCTCGTGCTGCTGCTGGTACTGGTGGGCTGGCTGGAATCCATCAACCGCAAGCGTCTGGACCGGCATCGGCTCAGGCTGGAGGCAGAGAAGGAGCGCGAAATTCTGGTGATGGAAGTGGAAAACAAAAACCGGGAGTTGTCAAACGCTGCTTTCAACCTGATCCGTAAAAACGAGGCGCTGCAAAGTTTGAAAGACAACCTGATCGATGCCAAAAACGAACCCCGGGCGCTGTCGAAAATAGTACGCGAAATAGATGCCCATCTGGAGGGCGATCACGACTGGGAAATCTTTGAGGCCTCGTTCAACCGGGTGCACGATGATTTCTTCAAAAGACTCATGCAGGCCTACCCCGACCTGACCCCGGGCGACCTTCGTTTGGCGGCGTATTTAAAAATGAACCTCTCGTCCAAGGAAATTGCCCCCCTGCTGAACATCTCCATTCGGGGTATTGAAAACAAAAGATACCGCTTGCGCAAAAAATTAGGCCTTTCTGAAGAAGCCAATCTCACTGAGTTTATCATGGGTTTTTGACCTGTTTTTGCTCATTTTCGACATGGCGTAGTATTGGTGAGGTGCATTTTTCTTTTAAAAATTCATTTTCGTCATAATTTCATCCTGCTATTAAAGCTGGCCACCCAATTTTCCTCCGAAATGGGAAAAGGTGGTTTTAAACAATCAGGATGATAACCAAATTCCGTTACGCTCTTCTGTTCGCGGCTATATGCCTGCCCATGATAATGTGCGCTCAGGCGCCGAGTACGCCACAATCGGTGAAAGCCACCGGCTATGAAAAACACGTGGCGCTCAACTGGCAGGCCAATCCGGAAACCAATATTTCCGGTTACAAGATTTACCGTTCTTCCAATGGCGGGGCTTCCTGGGAATTTTTGAAACAAACCGGCAAAGACCCGATTGCCGTGGACTGGACTGGCGATGAGCCCAACAACGTAACCCGATATTACCGAATCACAGCCTTCAATCCTGCCGGCGAAAGCGCACCATCGGTGGTGGATTCTGCCTTGTGTGTGCCCATGACAGATGAACAATTGCTGGAAATGACCCAAAGGGAAACCTTCCGGTATTTTTGGGATTATGGTCACCCGGTGAGCGGTATGGCCAGAGAACGTTCCAATGGCGATCCCAACGTGGTTACTACCGGCGGTACTGGTTTTGGCATTATGGCTATCGTGGTGGGCGCCGAACGCGGTTGGGTTACCCGTGCCGAGGCCGTGAACCGCATGATCCAGATTGCTTCTTTCCTGCAATTTGCCGATCGTTTTCATGGCGTATTCCCTCACTGGATGAATGGTACCAACGGCAATGTGATACCTTTTAGCCAGTACGACGATGGTGGGGATTTGGTAGAAACTGCTTTTCTGATGCAGGGTTTGCTCACTGCGCGCCAGTATTTTAATCAGGATACGCCACTGGAAAACGCCCTTCGGGATGTGATTACGGGCTTGTGGGAAGAAGTGGAGTGGGATTGGTACCGCAAAAACAACAGCGGAGTGTTGTACTGGCACTGGTCGCCCAATTTTGGCTGGCAGATGAATTTTCCGCTGCGCGGATTCTACGAGGCGCAGATTGTGTACATACTTGCGGCGGCCTCGCCTACCCATCCGGTGCCTGCTACCCTGTATCAAACAGGCTGGACTTCAGGCAATTACGCAAATAACAGCGTGCATTACGGCTATAAAATTTACTGCGGACCCTTTGGAGGCGGCCCCATGTTTTTTGCGCATTATTCTTACCTGGGCTTCGATCCAAGGGGTAAAAAAGATGCTTTTTGCAACTATTTCGTGCGCAACCGCAACCACGCACTTATACAGCAGGCCTATTCAGCAGCAAACCCGAAACAACATGCCGGCTACAATGCTGATTGCTGGGGCCTGACATCTTGCGACAGCCCCAATGGGTATGCCGCCCACGATGTATGGCCAGCCAACGATGACGGCACCATTGCCCCAACTGCGGCACTTTCCAGCATGCCTTATACGCCTGATGCCAGCCTGGCTGCGCTGCGCCATTTTTATCGGGTGAGAGGTGAACGACTTTGGGGTGTTTATGGCTTTTACGATGCCTTTAACCTGAATCAAAACTGGTATGCTCCTTCATTCCTGGCCATTGATCAGGGGCCTATTGTGGGCATGATTGAAAATTACCGCACGGGTTTGCTCTGGAACCTTTTCATGCAAAATCAGGAAATAGCCCCTGCGTTGGCGGCCATTGGCTTTGTTGCGGATAATACACCGGCTTTTGAGCCGAAAGCGGAATGGCATATTGAGGTGACCACATCGCCAAATCCGGTTACTGATGGTCTGCTGACGGTAGATTTTCAGGTACAGGAAACCCAGGCTTTGAGCGCGCGCCTGCGCGACCTTCAGGGAGGAGTGGTGCAGGAATTGTTTTCAGCAGTAACATTCCCGGCCGGCCGTACGCAACAATCCTGGTCTTTGAAGGTAAGATCCTCTGGTGTTTATTTGCTGGAAATAACCAATGCCAGCGGACAAACCACGGTAAAAAAAGTAATACTCCAATGAACCATAAACTATCGCAACTAAATCATTTTCACACAAACCAATTCTAAAAGAAGTGCTTATGAAAAATTTGTTTATCACTGCCTTGCTTTTGGTAGTAGGCGCTCTGGGACTCCAGGCCCAAGTTACCTATGAAGATTTTGAAGGAGGTCCTGATCTAGCCTGGATTGGCCTGAACGGTACGTATAACGGGGCTATTGCCAACCCCGACCCAACAGGCGCAAACACCAGCTCAAGCGTGGGTTCTTACACCAATGCTCCTGCATTTGACTTCTGCTTTGCGCTGTACACCTTTCCTAATACGCTGGATATCAGTGAGTTCAACCAGTTCAAAATGAAAATCTGGTCGCCTACTGCTCCCGCTAAAGCTCTGTTGAAGCTGGAAGGTCCGGGTGGACCAGCAGTGGAAAAAATCATCGATATCACAGAAGCCAACAAATGGGTGGAGTATACCTTCGACCTGTCTGCAGGAGCCGGATACACCAACCTGAAAACCATTTTGGTGTCGTTCAACTCTTTTGTACTTGGCGACGACAAGACGTATTACTTCGACGATATCCGTGCCGAGAAAGCGGAGATTTGCCACGAAACATTCGAACCTGCGGCATCAGCTACCTGGATTGGTTTGAATGGTACCTTCAACGGCGCTATTGCCAACCCGGGCCCGGATGCTCAGAACAGTTCTGCCACCGTAGGATCCTTCACAAACAACCCAGGGGCAGATTTCAATTTTGCTTTTGGAACATTGTCAGCGCCATTGGATCTTACCGTGTACAATCAGTATAGCATAGATGTTTGGGTCCCGAGCCCAACCAAAGTGCTTTTTAAGCTGGAAGGAACTGGTCAGGCACTAGAGAAAATCAAGTATGTGGCTGTTGGTGGCGCATGGCAAAGACTGACTTTCGATATGTCGGGAGCAGCTGGTTTTACAACCTTGAACAAAATTTTGGTGGTGTTTAACCCAGGACAAACCGGCGACAGCAATACGTATTATTTCGACAATATCTGTTCTACACCCAATGCCTGCAGCGGCGTTACGCCGGATCCGGATATTATTGATGATTATGAATGCAATCGTAATGCAGCCTATACGGGTGATTGGAGTGCTTTCAGTGTTGTTGCCAACCCGGCTGTAAATGGTGACAACAACTCTACCAAAGTTGGTCGATTTGATGATCCAAGCGGAAATGGTACGGAATGGTCCAACCTTTCCATCGCTTATGCTGATCCGATTGACCTTACGGTGCGCAACCAGTTCTCTTGTCAGGTATGGGCGCCAAAAGCAGGCAACCTGCTGATCAAAATTGAAGGCGGGCCCAATCCGCCCATGGAAGTAGGAACACAGGTTACGGAACTCAACAAATGGGTAACATACACTGTAGACTTCAGCAGCCAGGTTGGTAAAGGCCACAAGAAATTCGTTCTGTTCTTTAATGCAGGCGTAAATGGCGAACCGGGTGATGTATATTTCATTGATAACATTAAACTATCTGCTCCTCCGGCAGCGCCACCACTCGAAGATTTCCAGGATGGTATTCACCTGGGCTGGCAGGCGTTGGAACAAAACGAGCCTATCCACGGTGTATTCCAAGGCCCGGTAGCCAACCCAAATCCAAACAGCGTAAACAACTCCACACAGGTTGGTTGCTATGCAAAAGGTACCTCTCCGTTCTCCACATTGCAGGGTATTTCCCTGACTAACCTGGACCTCTCCACCTATGGTCAGTTCAACCTCGATGTTCTGAGTCCAGCTGGCGGGGGCACCGTTACCCTCATCCTGAACTCTGCTACAGAGGGTAACAAAGAAGCTGAAGCGGAAATTACCACTCCTGGACAGTGGGAAACCCTGAGCTTCGACTTCTCAGCTTTCAGCGGTATTACAGATTTCGGCGAGGTGCGCATTATCTTCAATGCAGGCACAGCAGCTCCGGGCCAGATCTGGTATTTCGACAACCTGGGTCAAACCGAGGTTACCATTGATCCATGCGCAGGAGTTGTGCCTATTCCTAACATCATTGACGACTACGAGTGCCAGCGCAACTACACTCAGATTTTCTACGGCGCCGGCGATATTGCAGTAGTAAACAACCCGCATCTGGCTCCTGAGAACGGTTCGTTGAAAGTAGGTGAATACAAAGACCCTGCTGGCCCTGGCACTGAGTATGCGGGTATCGGTATTGAATTCCCGGCTCCACCAGATCTGAGCGTGTACAACCACCTCTCTATGCTGGTTTGGTCGCCACAAGCAAACGTACCATTCCTATTCAAGCTGGAAGGCGGCGGCCCTGCTGTGGAAGTATTTGACACAATTCCGGAAGCTAACAAATGGTATAAGTTTGATATCGACTTCAGCGGCGCAGTGGGTACTGCCAACACTAAGTTGGTGATTTTTGCCAATGTAGCGAGTGGCGTAGGTGGCGGCACTTACTACTACGACAATATTCGTTGGGCACGCGCTGGATACAATGGTTGTATCGTGGATCACGAGGCAGCACCTACTACACTTGCGTTCAAATATTTCGCAAATGGTCACCTGGAATCAGAAGGTTACCAGTTTGAAGTGGTTGATAATCCTGCAGCAGCAGGTATCAACACCAGCAGTAAGGTAGGTAAATTTGTAAAAGCCAGCGATGGTGCGCCATTTGCAGGCATGTACTCCAACCCGGATTTGGAATCTCCTATCGATTGGAAAGGTGTAAAAACTGTGAAAGCCAAGGTCCACATGGACCACATTGGCAACTTCGCGGTGAAGGTAGAAGGATCCGCAACTGGTGCTCCTGCAATGGAAATTCCGGTGGCTAACACCAAAACCAACGAATGGGAAGAGCTGACCTTCGACTTCTCGGCTGTACCGGACAATGGCGAATACCGTCGCCTGACCATCTTCTTTGATTTGGGTATTGATGCTACCGGTACTGACGTGACCTCCTACTTTGACGATATCGTGATCGGAAATGGCAACTGTGCTTCTGTAGGCACGTTCAGCCCTGCCGATGTGGCTGCTATGCGCGTTTCTCCGAACCCAACATCCGAATGGCTGCTGGTGGAAAACATGGATGGCGTTAGTCGCCTGGAAGTGTTTGATATGTTCGGGCGCCGTGTTTCTGTTGCCAATACTTCCGGCGACACCTACACCGATTTGAAAGTATCACAATTCCCTTCCGGCATGTATCTGCTGAATGGTTTTGACCGTACGGGCGCATTAGTGAGCAAGGCTAAGTTTGTGAAAAAATGAGTTTAGTTTGACAAGCTGTCCCGCAAGGGGCAGCTTACTGTTCCAAATTAAAACGATGTACGCAACGTCGTATTCGGGCGGCAGTTCCGTGCTGCCGCCCGAATTTGGGCAGATGGACTGCAGGACGTTGGATTGCTTGACTTTAGGTAAAGCTGTTGGACTTCAAGTGCAACGCCATCGCAACCATCCACCATCCACCGTCCACCGTCTACCGTCCACCGTCTACCGTCCAGCCGTTATGAAGCAATTACCTCTATTTATTTTGTTGATCTGGAGTGCTTTGGCGCTCGCTCAGGCGCCGGCCAAAGGCATTGGCGCAGAGAATCCTCCGTTTAGCCTGGACGAGGTTCAGAAACGCCATTTTCTCTATTTTTGGGAACTGGCGCATCCCACCAACTTTCAGGTGCCGGATCGCTATCCCACCGATGATTTTTCCAGCATTGCTGCCACCGGTTTTGGGCTTTCAGCCTATCTGGTGGGTGCAGAGCGGAAATGGATTACCAGGGCGCAGGCAGCTGAACGCGTGCTCAAAACCCTCGAATTTTTAAAAAACCTGCCACAAGGCCCCGAAGCCTCAGGTGTTGCAGGATATAAAGGCTGGTTTTATCATTTTTTGACTACCCAGGATGCGCTTCGATTCAAAACCGTAGAGCTTTCCAGCATAGACACAGGCCTGCTCATGGCAGGTGTGTTGTCGTGCATGACCTATTTCGATCAACACAATCCCACCGAAGAGGCCATCCGCAAAACCGCCGATTTTCTTTACCGCCGCATTGATTTTGGCTGGTATATGAATGAACAGCAACGTATGAGCATGGGCTGGTTCCCTGAACGCGATGGCTTCCTGGCGGCAGACTGGCGAGGGTACAATGAAGCCATGATCCTGAACATTATGGCCCTTGGTTCGCCTACTCACCCACTGCCTGCCGAAACCTGGGAAAAATGGTGCGAACCTTATTTCCGCGCCACTTTTAAAGGCCAGGACCATGTTAATTTCGGTCCCCTCTTTGGTCATCAGTACAGCCATTGCTGGATTGATTTCAGAGGCATTCAGGATCATTACATGAAAAACATGGGGATCGATTATTTCGAAAATTCCCGGAGGGCAACATTGGCCCAACAACAATATTGCAGGGAGAATCCCGGCAAATTCAAAGGCTATGGACCCACCATTTGGGGACTCACCGCCGGCGACGGGCCGGATACCGATATGATGCATGAGGGCAAAAAAATCTATTGCCCGGGCTATGGCGCACGCGGGGTAGCCATTGATTACCTCGACGATGATGGCACCATTGCTCCAACTGCTGCCATCAGTTCCATGCCTTTTGCACCTGAAATTTGTATGCCAACGCTGGAGGAAATGTGGCGCAGATGGCCGGTAGGGAAATACGGCTTTTTTGACGGCTATAACGAAACCTTTACTGACATCAAACGCTCGCCTAAAGCTCAGCCAGGGTACTCCTTCTGGGTGGATAAAGATTACCTGGGTATTGATCAGGGGCCTATTGTGCTGATGTTGGAAAACTACCGTTCCGGCTTGCTTTGGGACCTGATGAAACGAAATCCGTACATCGTTCGAGGCTTGAAAAGGGCTGGTTTTACCGGTGGCTGGTTGGATAAAGCCACCGCCGATCGCAACGTTGATTTTTCCAAACAGGAATCGCTGATAGCCAAACCTAACAAACAGGTTCCGTTGGATCAACACGGATTTTTCCATCGGGCTATTTATCAGGACAAGGCTGGTTCGGCTCTTCCATATCAGATGATGACACCCTGGAAAACCACTCCGGCCGGCAAGTATCCGCTGGTGATTTTCCTGCACGGATCCGGCGAAAGAGGTGTGCAAAACCACGAACAGATGCGCAATGGTGTGCATGCTTTTTGTGAGGAATGGGTACGCGAAAAATACCCACATTATCTGCTGGTTCCGCAATGCCCGCCGGATATGCGTTGGGGAGGCAGCAGCCAAAACTGGCAAACCCTCTACCAGGAAGAACCAACCGCAGCTGGCCGGATGGTGCTCGAATTGATGGAGCAAACCCTGGCTGCTCACCCGGATATTGACCGCAACAGGATCTATATCACCGGTTTGAGCATGGGCGGGTTCGGGACTTTCGATTTAATGATGCGGCGCCCTGATTTGTTTGCAGCTGGTGTTCCGGTTTGCGGAGGTGGAGACCCGCTTTTTGCTGATAAAATTCGGGAAATTCCGCTTTGGGTTTTTCACGGCGGATTGGACGATGTGGTGTACCCGCGTTGTTCCAGGCAGATTGTACAGGCCCTGGAAAAATCAGGCGGGAAGGTTCGTTACACGGAATACTCTACCATGTATCACGATATCTGGAATGTGGTGTATTACAATCCGGAAGTATTGGAATGGCTGTTTTCACAACAAAAAAGGAGTCGTTGACGGCAATTAGACCTCGTAGGTTATGTAGCACAATGACCACAAAATTTTCACGCTATATGCAATCAATCAAATCATTCATACTACAGGCCATAGCGCTGCTATCGCTGCAATCAACTCTGCCGGCCCAGAATTACCAGCCTTCTGCCGGCATCAATGCCCGGGTAGAAGCGCTGTTGGCTAAAATGACCCTGGAGGAAAAAATTGGCCAATTAACCCTGTACACCACCGATTGGGGAAGTACAGGCCCAACCATTCGGGAAGGATACAAAAATGACATTCGAAGCGGCGCCTGCGGAAACCTCTTCAACAGTCATTCAACCACTTTCGTACGGGAATTGCAAAAGGTGGCTGTGGAAGAAACCCGTTTGAAAATTCCACTGCTGTTTGGATTCGACGTTATTCACGGCTATAAAACCATTTTCCCAATTCCTCTTGGAGAAGCAGCCAGCTGGGATCTGGACGCTATTGAAAAATCGGCGCGTGTGGCCTCTGCTGAAGCCAGTGCAGCTGGTTTGAACTGGACCTTTGCGCCCATGGTGGATATTGGCCGCGACCCACGCTGGGGCCGGGTAATGGAAGGCGCAGGTGAAGATCCATACCTGGGAAGTCGCATTGCTGAAGCCCGTGTAAAAGGTATCCAGGGCAAAAAAATTGGCGACCCGGATGCCATGCTGGCCTGCGTTAAGCACTTTGCAGGCTATGGCGCCGCTATGGGCGGACGGGATTACAACACGGTAGACATCAGCGAGAAGTATTTCAGGGAGTTTTACCTTCCGCCATACCAGGCCGCAGTGAATGCCGGAGCTGCCACCGTGATGACCTCTTTTAATGATTACGACGGGGTACCGGCCACCGGAAACAAATTCCTGCTCGATAATATCCTGCGCAAAGAATGGGGATTTGAAGGTTTTGTGGTGACAGACTACACCAGCATCAACGAAATGGTTAACCACGGGGTGGTGGCCAACGAAAAAGAAGCCGGCGAGCTGGCCCTGAATGCCGGCGTGGATATGGATTTGCAGGGAGGCATTTACCAGAGTTACCTGAAAAAATCACTCCAGGAAGGTAAGATTACCGAAAAACAAATCGACGAAGCTGTCCGCAGGGTTTTACGCCTGAAATTTGAACTGGGATTGTTTGAAGATCCGTACAAGTTTTGCAATGCAGAACGGGAAAAAAACACCCTGCTCGCACCTGCGCATCGCGCGGCCGCGCGTGAGGTGTCGCGTAAATCCATTGTGCTGTTGAAAAACGATAACAATGCCCTGCCACTGCGTAAAACACAAAAAATTGCCCTGATTGGTCCTTTGGCCGACAACAAAACAGAGCTGATCGGAAACTGGAACGGTGCAGGCAATTTCAACGATTGTGTCAGCCTGAAAGAAGGCTTGCAGGGCGCCAGCCTGCAATATGCCAAAGGCTGTGAGGTGGAAGGAACGGATAAGTCCGGATTTGCCGAGGCCTTGCGTATTGCCGGGCAATCGGATGTAATAGTGGTAGCGGTAGGGGAGAAGGCCATGATGAGCGGCGAAGCGGCTGCCCGGGCGCACATCAATTTGCCGGGCGTACAGGAAGAACTGATAATGGAGCTTTGCAAAACCGGAAAACCGGTGGTGGTTGTGCTCATGAATGGTCGCCCGCTGGCCATTCCGGCCGTAGCGGAAAAAGCCACAGCCATTCTGGAAACCTGGTGGCTGGGCACAGAAACAGGCCATGCCATTGCCGATGTTTTGTGGGGAGAATACAATCCTTCCGGCAAGTTGCCAATGTCGTTCCCGCGCTCTGAAGGCCAGATCCCGGTGTTTTACAACGAAAAAAATACCGGCAGGCCCTTTGATCCCAATTCCAAGTGGACCAGCAAATACATCGATGAAGCCAACAGTCCGCAATGGCCGTTCGGGTTTGGATTGAGCTATACCACCTTTTCGTACAACAACCTGAAAGCTACGCCTGAAACCGCCGCAACCCGCGGACTTGCCGCTGGCAAACAGGTGAAAATCAGGGTTAGCGTACAGGTAGCCAACACCGGCAAAGTAGCCGGAGAAGAAGTGGTGCAGTTGTACATCCGCGATCTGGTGGGCTCTACAACCCGACCGGTTAAAGCCCTGAAAGGTTTTCAGAAAATAGCCCTTAAGCCTGGCGAATCCCGCGAGATAACTTTCAACCTGACACAAGACGACCTGAGTTTTTATCGCCGCGACAACACTTTCGGCATGGAACCCGGTGCGTTTGATATCATGGTTGGCGGTAGCTCCAGCGAGGTAAAAACGGTGAGGGTGGATGTTAAATAGGAGGCGTTACATTTAAACAATTTTTGAAAGGGTACACATTTTTCAGAAAGGCACTTTGCCCCGTCCTTTAGGGCGGGGATTGGGGATCACAATGAGTTGGAGGGCTTTAGCCCTTCCATATTTTGGGGCTAAAGCCCCTCCAATTGTTTTTCTATCATATTCCCCGCCCTGAAGGGCAGGGCAATTTTAGCATCCCTTGCCAAATTAAAAATGCGCACCCTGTTTTTTAAAAACAAACCATTCATTATGAAGCACTTCTACAAAAAAATCTGTTTGCTTGCCGGGTTCATTGGCCTGCTGGCAAGCGCTTCCTTGGCACAGACCAGGGTAACCGGCCGTGTACTGGATGAAACAGCCGGAGAAGCGGTTATTGGCGCTACCGTTTTGGAAAAAGGTACTTCCAATGGTACCATAACCGATTTTGAAGGCAAGTTTGCTCTGTCGGTAAAAGACCTGAATGCCACGCTGGTGATCAATTACACCGGATACACCTCCAAAGAGGTTCAGCTTAATGGTCAAACGAACCTTGATGTAACCTTGGCCGAAGACAACGGCATTCTGGAGGAAATTGTGGTGGTAGGTTATGGCGTTCAACGCAAAAGCGACTTAACTGGCGCGGTGGGAACCGTAAAAGCTAAAGAACTGGAGCGTATACCAACCGCTTCGCTGGAGCAGGCGCTTCAGGGCAAGTTGGCAGGCGTGTACATCTCACCATCAAGCGGTGAGCCCGGCGCAGGCGCCACCATCCGCATCCGCGGTACCGGTACCCTGAACAATGCCAGTCCGCTGTATGTGGTAGATGGTATGTTGCTGGACGATATTTCCTTCCTCAACCCGCAGGATGTGGCCAGCGTGGAAGTGCTGAAAGATGCGTCTTCTACCGCAATTTATGGCAACCGCGGCGCCAACGGGGTTATCATCATTACCACCAAACGAGGTCTGACGGATACCAAGGCCTCGTTTACCCTCAATACCTATTACGGTACTCAGCAAATAGCCAAAAAACTGCCCTTGGCCAATGCCTCCCAGTTTGCCGAGATGTACAACGAACTGAAAGGCAACAACTATTACCCCGATCCGGCTGCACTGGGAGAAGGCACAGATTGGCAGGATGTGATTTTCCGGGATGCCCCCATGGCAAACGTTCAGCTGGGTGTTGGCGGTCTTTGGAAAAAGCTGAATTACAACCTCTCCGGAAACCTCTTCGATCAGCAGGGTATTATGGAAGAAACCAGCTTCCGCCGCTATACAGGCCGGGTTAACCTGGAGTATCCCGTATTAAAATCACTTAGGGTGGGAACCAATATGGCCTATTCTAATTACAAGTTCAATACCGTTGGTGGTGGTGTACTGGGTGGCATGTACCGGATGCCACCAGTGTTTGCAGCACGCGACAGCACAGGCGATTTTACCGATCCAACCTTTTTTGGGCAATCTATTGGTAACCCGGCGGCAGATTTGTTTTATAAAAATGATCAATACGCGCGGGTGAATCGCCTGGTTGGTTCGGTGTATGCCAACTGGACTTTCCTGAAGCACTTTACGTTCCGCACCAATTACGGTTTTGACCGTCGCAGGGACTATTTCTACGGCTTTGAGCCGGTATTTATGGTTTCGTCTTCCCAGTTGAACAACGAAGAACGCACCGCGCGCGACACAGCCAAGATCCAGAACTGGCTTTGGGAAAACACCCTGACCTTCGACAAAACCTGGGATATTCTGCGATTAAATGTACTGGCTGGTCAAACAGCACAGGAGTACACCTTCAACAAACGTCGCACCATCAACGACATACTGCAGCCCAATGGCGAAGAAAACAGCGACTGGGCCATGCTCAGTTACCTGGGCCGGGTGAATGCCACGTTTTACGATCGTTACCTGCTCACAGCCTCCATTCGTGCCGACGGTTCATCCCGTTTCAACAAAAACAACCGTTGGGGATATTTCCCTTCAGTAGCCGCTGGCTGGAATGTTTCGCAGGAGCCATTTATGCGCGGATTTAAACTGTTTGACCGCCTGAAACTTCGCGCTTCCTGGGGTATTACAGGGAACGACAAAATTCAGAACTATCCGTCGCTGGGTATTATTACCCCGGAATTGTACGGTGCGTTTAATGATACCATTCAATCCGGTGCTACACTTACCAATTATGCCAATGCGGATGTACGCTGGGAAACCACCGAGCAAACTGACTTCGGGGTGGAGTTCGGATTGTTCAAAGGCAAGTTAACGGCTGAAATCGATTGGTTCCGTCGGTACACCTACGATATTTTGGGCGATTTGCCCATTCCGGATTATGTAGGTTCCGGGAGCAATCCGTTCGTAAATGCCGCTCAGGTTGAAAACGTGGGATGGGATTTTACGGTACTCTGGCGCGAGGTGAAACGCAAATTTAGTTACAACTTTGGGGTAACCATTTCGCCTATTGAAAACAAAGTATTGAAGCTCAATGACGGCAAATCCGAGATTTTTGAGGCCCGCACCGGTCAGGGCGATTTTGCCACCCGTACCGTGGTTGGACTGCCCATTGGCGCATTTTATGGCTATCAGGTGGAGGGTGTATTCCAAAATCAGGAAGAAATTGACAGCGCTCCAAAGTTTGGAAGCGAAAAACCGGGCGATTTCCGTTTTGCCGACCTGAACGGCGATGGCAAACTGTCTGCTGACGATCGCACGTACCTGGGTAGCCCAATTCCAACACTTATCTATGGTTTGAATGCCGGATTTGAAGCATTCGGGTTTGATCTTGCGGTGGATTTCTTTGGGGTAAAAGGCAACAAGGTGGTGAACGCCAAGGCCGTTTCCCGTTTTGACACACCCAACTGGGAAAAGATTTGGTACGATAACCACTGGACCGGCGAAGGCACCAGCAACTCCGTGCCACGTGTTACCAATGGTGGACACAACTACCGCATGTCGGATTTTCTGGTGGAAGACGGCGCGTTTTTCCGTCTGCGCACGGTGGCTGTGGGTTATTCTTTACCCAAAAGTTGGCTGGATCATGCCCGCATCCGCAATGCCAGACTTTACGCCAGCGGCACCAATCTGTGGACCAAACAAACCTATTCCGGATATACGCCCGAGTTCCCGAACGACAGCGTGTTCAAAGCCGGTATGGATTTCCTGAATTACCCAATGGCCAAAACCATATTGTTCGGCCTGAATGTTACCTTTTAACTCCTCAAACGA
Source organism: Saprospiraceae bacterium (assembly GCA_016787545.1). Classification (GTDB taxonomy): domain Bacteria; phylum Bacteroidota; class Bacteroidia; order Chitinophagales; family Saprospiraceae; genus M3007. The sequence continues at coordinate 10,288 of JAEUUS010000715.1, read as the reverse complement.
ATAAAATATCGAGCATATGAGCAAGCTTTTTAAATACTTCAGCGTAGCCATTCTCGTGCTGCTTGCTGTAACCGGTTGCCAGAAAGATTTTCTGGATCGCAAACCGGAAGGGCGACTCACTTTTGAAGAGTTTTTCCAAACGGAAGCCCATGCTTTGGAGGCCACCAATGCCGTGTATGCACAATACCGTGAGTTTGATATGTGCGCTTTGCCGTATTTGTCGTGCACGGATATCCTGAGCGATGATGCCGACAAGGGCTCTACCCTCAACGATGCGCCATTGATCAGCGATCTGGACAATTTCACCCTTGATGCCACCAATCCATACGTGGCGCCGGTGTATCGTGGCCATTACAGGGCCATTGCACGGGCCAACCTGGCCATTGAGAACATTCCCAACATAGACATGGATGCTACCCTGCGCAGCCGGCTGGTGGGAGAATGTAAACTGTTGAGGGCTTACAGCTACCTGTTGCTGGTGCAATGGTTTGGCGATCTGCCCCTGATTACCAAAACCCTGCAAGGCGATGAATACTACTCGCAAACCCGGCAGGATAAGAACCTGGTTTACGATCAGATTGAAGCAGACCTGAAAGAGGCCATTGGTGTACTGCCTGATAAAAACGGGTATGCACAGGCCGATAAAGGTCGTGCTACCAAGGCTGCCGCTCAGGGATTGTTGGCTAAATTGTACATGATCAAAAAAGACTGGGCAAACGCGGAGATCCAATGCATGGACATCATCAACAGCACGCAGTACAGTCTGCTAAACAGGTATGCTGACAACTTTTTGCCGATTGGAGAAAACGGCTCGGAGTCTATTTTTGAAATGCAGACAGTGGCCCTGCCAACCCAACAGGCGGCCGGCCCCGGATCTTCACCTTACAACATGGTGCAGGGGGTAAGGGGGATTCCCAACCTCGGCTGGGGCTTCAATCGTCCATCCGACAACCTCGTATCGGCTTACGAAAACGGCGATCCGCGCCGCGAGGCAACCATTATTTACGTCGGTGAAATTCTGCCTGATGGCTCCACCCAGGTGCAGGATAATCCGGAGATCATCAACGAAAGGTTCAACCAGAAAGCCTGGGTGCCTGCCCACTCCGGGCTGCAGGATAACGGCCCTGGTAACCTCAGGATCCTGCGGTATGCAGATATTCTTCTCCTGGCTGCAGAGGCTAAAAATGAGCAAAGTAAGGCCGCTGAGGCGTTGCCTTTGCTGAACCTCGTGCGCAAGCGCGCCCGCGGAACCAATAACTTCATTTTGCCGGATGTAACCGTTACGGATCAATCGCTGTTGCGCGAGCGGATATACCGCGAACGCCGGGTGGAGTTGGCGATGGAGCAACATCGCTGGTTTGATTTGTTGCGTTGGGGTAGGGCGGCACAGGTAATGACTGCTGCCGGAAAAACCGGATTTGTGCCAGGTAAGCATGAGTTGTTGCCTATTCCACAGACCGAAGTGGATTTGACCAGCGGCCGGATAGTGCAGAATCCGATGTATTAAACGATTGACAGATTACGATTGACGGCCCCGGTGTGGTATCTGCTCCTGAAAATGGACGGTACTGCACCGGGGCTTTTTTTGGGGAAAAACATCCGGGATTTCCCTGAATTTAGCTTAATAGGTTGCTAAAATGAGCTTATGTCGGATTGGCGGCACAAGGGGTGTTAATTAGAAACGCCAGGCAATAAGCCTAAAGAATTGATAGTTTTACTACCGTCTTCAAGTGTAAAAATATTTTACTTCATCCAACCGATTACAACTGCATGATTGGAAAGTTACGCATTGATTTATCAGATTATTTCACCATCAAACTCAATTTCAATCATGAACAGTGCAAAATTTCAATCGCTTCTGCTGGTATTAATGCTGGCTTTTGGTCTGACCTCTTGTAAAAAAGATGATGATTCTTCCCCAAATACATCCCAACTTCAAGTAGATATCACAGATGGGCCCTGCGATGATCCAAATGTAAAAGCCGTTTTTGTTACTATCGCCGAGGTAAAAGTGGATGGTCAAACTTTTTCCGGTTTTTCCGGCAAAAAGACCATCAACCTCCTGGCATACCAAAAAGGAGAAGTAGCTGCTCTGGGACTCGGTAACCTGGATGCTGGTGCATATCAGGAAATTACCCTGGTGCTGGATGCCCAAACAGATGCCAATGGTAACGCCCCGGGCTGTTACGTGGAAACCATTGATAATGTAAAACACGCGCTCTCCGGCGCAGTAACGGTTACGGTATCTACCATTAAAAACCTGACGCTTTCTGCAGGCGCTACCACCCAGGTGGTACTGGACTTCGATTTGCGCAAAGCTGTGCAATATTCAGGTGGCGGTAGCGCAGACAAATATGAATTTGTGACTTCTGCCAGTCTGCAAACAGCGCTTCGTGCCGTAGTGAAAACCCAATCCGGCAATTTGCAGGGCTCTTGCCAGAATGCCATCGTGAATACCGATAAAATAGTGGCCTACGCATATAAAAAAGGCACTTTTAACCGTAATGTGGAGTTGTCATCCGAAAATGGCATTGCCTTTAAAAATGCAGTGGCCAGCGCAGGGGTTGAGTCCGACGGCTCGTTCAAAATCGCATTTTTGGAATCTGGCGATTATGAGTTGCATTTTGCCGCCTACAAAGACCTGAACAGCGATGATAAACTGGATTTCCAGGGCACCCTGATCCTGAACAGCCTTATCGACTTGTCGGATCTGGAAATAGGCGCCAATGCCAACATTCAATTGAATGTGTCGGTGGTGGGTATTTTGCCATAAGTTGGGGAGGCTCTTTCCCGGAAGTAATTACCATTAATAATGGTAGATATGAGGGATATCATGTTCAAGGTCTTACTGACGGGGTGACTGCCAGTCACCCCGTCAGTAAGACCTTGAACATGATATCCCTCGTTTCATTTAAACCATATCCCAGTCGTTCAGGCTCCAAAACAATACGTTTGTCTATGCCGACTAAATTCATGCAGCCCTGGTGTAACCAGTTGGTCTTTGTGGTAGTCTGGTTGTTGCACACAGGAGCGAAGGTGGCAGGCGTGAAATAGGGTGAATCATGGACAGGCATTTTCCGTTCATCCGCCAAAAATGACCTTTCATGCCGAAGAAGTGGGTATTGGTAGGTTCTATGTTTTGCAAGTTACTGAATTGTGCCACCTTTGCTGTAGAAAACAAAAACAATCCTGCTCGTCAGGCCAGATTAAGCTATGAAATCAAAAAACATTCTGCCACTTGTGGCCGTACTATTTACGTCCTTTACCCTTTCTGCGCAAAAAATTGCCGGAACGGTGGTAGAAGCAAACGGTCAGTCAGCCGGTTTTGCAACAGTAACCTTACACAAGTCTGCCGACTCCTCCCTGGTCAAAGGAACCATCACTGGTGAAGACGGCGCCTATGAGTTGCTGGGCGTCGGCGCCGGACGATATTTTCTCAAAACCAACCTGATTGGCTCCGGAACTGCCAGTTCCCCTGTGTTCGACTATGATGGTGGTAACAAAACCATGGACCCCATTTCTCTTCAGGCTGCCGAAAATCAGCTGGCAGAAGTATCTGTGGTAGCACGCAAACCACCCGTTGAAGTGAAGGCCGACAAAACCATCCTCAACGTAGATGGTACGGTTAATTCCACCGGCTTGAATGCCCTGGAATTGCTCCGAAAAGCGCCCGGCGTTACGGTTGATAACAATGAAAATCTGAATGTAAGGGGCAAAAATGCCGTCAAAGTTATGATTGATGGCCGGGATGTACCGCTCGATGGCAAGGAACTGGCCGCCTTGCTAAAAGGCACCCAGGCTTCTGATATTGCCAATATCGAAATCATTTCCAATCCTTCCGCCAAGTACGATGCCGCCGGTAATGCCGGTATCATCAACATCCGGATGAAGAAAAACAAAGCCCTGGGCACCAACGGTAACCTCGGCCTGGAAGGTATCTACGGCGAAACATTCAAAGCCGGTGGCAATGTTAGCCTCAACCACCGCTCCAAAAACTTCAACGCCTTCGGTAGCTTCAACGCGCACCATGGCGATTGGCATAACACCCAAAATTTTCACCGCGAACAATACCAGGACGACGTACGCGCCGATGGCCAGCCAGGTGAAGACTGGCGTGTGTTCGACCAGAAAAACAAGGAATACAGCGAGAATCGCTACAAAGGCTACCGTGCCGGGGTAGACTGGTTTGTGAATAGCAAAAACACCGTGGGCGTGCTCGTGAACGGTAGTTTCAACCCGGGCGACTGGCACTCCAGTAGTACCGCCAGTATCAGCGATTTGCACAGCATCAACCGGATTGACTCGCTGCTGGTAGCCAGCAACGATGTGGCCAACGACCGAAACGACCTGAATATCAACCTGAACTATCGCTTTACAGATACCCTCGGTCATACCCTGAACATTGACCTGGACAAGGGTTCTTACCGAATTCGCGGCGCCAGTTTCCAGCCTAACTATTATCGTTCTGCCGACAACTCTGAAACCCTGCGCGAAGCCATTTACCGGAACAACACTCCGACAGATATTGATATCATGACGGCCCGGGTGGATTACGAGCAAAAGCTATGGAAAGGTAACCTGGGCTTGGGTGGCAAAATTTCAGACGTGGAAACCTTCAACACATTCGATTTTTTTAATGTGCAGGATGGCGTTCCGGTGAAAAACGAATCACAAAGCAATTCTGTTGATTATAAGGAACGCACCAACGCAGCGTATGTAAACTACAACCGCGCTTTTGGCAAAAAATGGAATATCCAGGCCGGTTTGCGTTTGGAAAATACGGACTATGAGGGTATTGGCAAAGATTCTGTGTTCACAAACAACTACACAGAGCTGTTCCCAAGCGCCGCAGTAACCTATTCCATCAACCAGAAACTGGGCTTGAACGCCACCTATAGTCGCCGTATCGACCGCCCGAGTTACCAGGATCTGAATCCGTTTGAGAACAAGCTGGATGAGCTGACTTACCAGAAAGGCAACCCAATGTTGTTGCCACAGTTTACCAACTCTATTGAGGTAAGTCCTACCTTCAACGGGTTTCCGGTACTGACCATTGGTTACAGCCATACCAACGATGTGTTTACCCAGATCCTGAAACGCGATGTGCGCGATACCCGTGCCACCTTCATTACCCAGGAAAATCTGGCTGATCAGGAGAACTGGACCCTGACCCTGAACGCGCCAACCCCAATTACCAAATGGTGGGACGGTTTTGTGAGCCTGACCGGATTCCGGAGCCATTTCCGTGCAGATTTCAGCACCCCGGAAACCCCGAATTTCATTGTAGATCAGGCATTTAACGCTTTCAACGCCTATGCCGAGCAAAACATCAAATTGCCCAAAGGTTTTGGTCTGCAAATTTCAGGCTGGTACAACAGCCGGTCTTTCTGGGGCACGCTTCGCAGCAAACCACAGGGCGCTATGGATATTGGTCTGAAGAAAAAAGTGCTCAACGATAAAGGCGAATTGCGCCTGCGCGTAGGCGACGTGCTCGGTACAGCAGGTTGGGGAGGTGAAAACCTCTTTACCCCTGGCCTGAAAATGACCGCCCAGGGTAACTGGGAAAGCCAAACCGTTACCCTCAACTTCTCCTACCGTTTTGGTTCCAACGACGTCAAAGACGCCCGTCAGCGCAAAACCGGTCTGGAAGATGAGAAAAACAGGGTGAAAGGAAAGTGAGTGTTTTGGTGTTTTAGTGTTTTGGTGTTTTAGTGGGCGTTCGGTTAAGCATTTTCACAGGCTTTCGCCTCATTGGCACTTTTATTTTCATTAGTCTAAACGAGCCTCCCAACCGAACGCCCACCAAAACACTAAAACACTAAAACACCAAAACACTAACACACCCTTCAAGATAATGAAAGTTTGATTTGGTTTATCGGAGAAAGTGACCCCGCCGTCGGAAAGATGTGCGGGGTTTTTTTAGTGACGGGGTGACTGCCAGTCACCCCGTCACTAAAAAATCACCCATTTCACCAACCACCGGCGTCCGTTTTCGCTACGGCAATCCAGCCAATACACACCGGGTGGCCAAAGGGCTTTGAGCATCAGGTTTTGACCGGCCGAAACACGCTGTACGGAGCAAAGCGTGCCTTGTGCTGATAATACATGCAATGTAATAGCTTCATAGCCAGTGTTTTGGAAAGTAGCTTCAGTGCCTGCAGGGGTTGGATTGGGGCCAAATGGTAAGTTCTCCAATAAGTTGGTTTCCTTCGTACCAATGGTTACACCTATGTTGTATTGCAATACCGCATAGCACCCAACTGCATCAGTAATGGTAGTGGAATAACTGCCAGGCAATAAACCAAAAAGAGATGTTGGCAATGGCGGATTAACCCCGCCTGTAATACTGTCAAATACAATACTGCCGTCGGCACAGGTGGCGCAGGAGGCATTTTGGATGGTGTAATGCCACTGAAATGGATCTGGCGAGGTAATGGTGGCGGCGGTTGTGGCCGTACAACCTAAAGCATCAGTAACCGTGACAAAATAAGCGCCTACCTGAAGATTAAATGGAAACCAGGGGCTGGGACCGCTGCCCAGATAGGTATATGGAGGGGTCCCTCCGGAAGCATTGCCGTCTATCCACCCATCGAAACCTCCGTTGCAGCTAACATGGTGGATTATTGGGTTCATCGCAATCGGATTAGGTTCTGCAACACTCACAGTATCTGTGGTGGCCACGTTGTTGGCGCTGGTAACGGTCAGAAAGTACAAACCCGGTGCAAGTCCGGTAAGTTCATTGCCGGTTGTATCCCCATTATCCCACATCACTTCCAGGGGTTCACAAAGTTCATGGTTGAGGTAAATGATCCCGCCATGATCACCCGAACAGGCTGATGCTTCGCTTTGGGTGGCATTTATGGAAATATAACGCTCATAGGGGCCAATATCCACTGTCGTGTTGGCGATACGGGGATTTCCGGACAGATCAAACAACAGGTTCAAACTGTCTGCAACTGCATTGCTGCCGGCATTGATGATGGGAGAACAGGTTTGCAGACTGAAATCGCCTTGAGCGGTATCAGCAAATAGAGGATCAATGTTAAATAGATTTCCTTCGTTGCAAAAAACATGATTAACCCCATTCCCGTCAAATGTTTGACAATCCGATCTGTTAAACAAGGAATGGGAAAGGTGAAAATTACCTCCTCCTGAAAACAATACATTACTTGAAAATGGCTCTTCTCTGGCCAGTAAAATGGAATTCAGGAATAGCACATCTGCGCCTGGTGTTGCATTGATTTCGGTATCTTCATTATGGTAAAAAAGGCAATGGGCGAAAACCGCATCAACGTCTGTTGATAAAGAATTGACATGCACTGCCGAGATGAATGAGTTTCCTATTTCATCGTTTTTGCTAAAAATACAGTTCCCAAAATTGGCCCTGACTTTTGTTTGATCGAAGAAATAAATCCAAACAACCGGCAATCCGTTTTCTTCAAAAATACAGGAATCAAAATCAAAAAACGCATCATTGAGCGCAGATTCAAGGCCCACATACCAAATCGTGAAATCGCCATTGCCTTTGAGTCTGCATTGAGAAAACCGCACTGGATAATTATAATCTACCAGGTCAAAAGTGATGGTTTGTCCCCAAACAGTCCGGTTATCTAAAAATTGACAACCTTCAAAGCTAACCGCCTGGTGGGCTCTCAGCCAAACGGCTGTTCCGCCCACTACGGAGTAGTTTTCCTTAAAAATGCAGTTTTTGACCTCCAGGGCAAAAGGCTGTTCAAAGTAGTTTTCAAGGGAAAAGCCACCGCCAAACGTTTTTGAAATGTTGCGTTCAAACAAACAATCATCCATCCGAACAATGGCCATGCCGCCTTCCCTGCCATTGGCATACAGCGCTCCGCCCTGATAAAAAGCCCGGTTGCGCCTGAAAATGCAATGCTCCAGCGTCAGTTCTGCATACCCGAAATTTTCCCCGTCTACATACACACCGCCGCCGGATCGGGTAGGGCGGTGGGCATCGGCAGCAGGGTCGGGATTATTGGCATTGCCTTCTTCGATAATAAGTCCGTCCAGCCTGGTTTTATTGTTCGGACTATAGGTGTACAGGATGTTAAACGAGTTATCGGTGGTATCGCCAGGCAAGCCGATATCGCCGCTGAGTATGGTGGGGTTGGTGGTCCAGTTGCGCTGTCCCAGCGTTGTTTCTGTGCCGCTAAAACCGCCATATACAGCCACCCCGCTTGGGAGGTTGAAGTACACAAAACGGTCGTTTCCGGTGGTAGGTTTGTAGGTTCCTTTGGCCACCCATACCTGATCGCCGTTTTGAGCCACCGCGAGCGCCTGCTGCAAACGGATAAAGGCATTGTTCCAGGAGCTGCCCGTTCCGGCGCCTCCGGCATTCTGGTTGACGTAATAAATGGTTTGTGCGGAAAGCAGGCGCCCGAAACAGCAGGCACAGCAAAGGAGTAAAGTCTTATACATCGGTTGGCGGATTTGGATGAGAATTTCTCACCAAAAATAAGTTAAACGTCAGGAAATTGGCGGGAATAATGAGGGTATGTCAGGTAATAGACTTACGACTAGCGATTTACGACTTGCGACGGTACGATGGACGGTGGGATTTAAATACCCTGGGTTGTCATCCCGCACAGCGGGATGACAACCCAGATTGCTATAAATAAACACGAAATCCCACACCGTCCGCCGGTTATAACTGATATTTTTCCAACCGCCGGTACAGGGAAGCCCGTGTGAGGCCGAGTTCCTGCGCTGCTTCAGTGATGTTTCCGTGGTATTTTTGGAGTGCTTTCATGATTAATTGCTTTTCCATGTCATCGAGATTCATGGTAGACAAATTTTGATCCTGTCCAGGTGCGGTATCCCGAAAAAAGAAATCTTCTGGTTGGAGTTTTTCACTTTTCGACATGATCACTGCTCGTTCCACTGCATGTTGGAGTTCCCGAATATTTCCCGGCCAGGAATACCGGTGCATTTCTTTCAATAAAGCTGCACTCAGTCCAGATACAGGGCGTTTGTATTTTCGGGCAAATTCTTTTAAAAAATGAATAGTCAGCGGCTCTATATCATCAGTCCGCTCGCGTAATGCCGGCAGGTGAATTTCGATGGTATTGATCCGATACAATAAATCCTGCCGAAAGGCTCTGTTTTTAACGGCTTCAAACAGATTTTGGTTGGTGGCAGAGATTACCCGCACATTAACCGGTTTGGATCGATTGGAGCCCACCCGGGTAACGGTTCGATTTTGCAAAACGGTGAGCAATTTCGCCTGAGCGCCTAATGACAGGTTTCCTATTTCATCCAGAAAAATGGTGCCTCCATCGGCAGCTTCAAACCTGCCGGGACGATCCTCACGCGCGTCGGTGAAGGCACCTTTAACATGACCAAACAACTCGCTTTCAAACAATGACTCGGTAATAGCGCCCATGTCGACCTTTACAAAATTCTCCTGCGCTCGTTGACTGTGTGCGTGTATTGCCTGAGCGATAAGGTCTTTTCCGGTTCCATTTTCGCCTAAAAGCAGCACGTTTGCATCTGTTTCAGCTACCCGCTGAACGGTTTCCCAGACTTGTTGCATGGCCTGGCTTTGAAAAATAAGATCAGGCAGGTCACTTGCTGCGGCTAAATTTCTGCCTAATTGCCTGGATTTCAACTGATTATTTTCTTCCTGGCTTATTTTAAGTTTTAAGGCAGAGTGCAGCGTTGCCAGGAGTTTTTCATTATCCCAGGGTTTAAGCACAAAATCTGTAGCGCCATTTTTAATAGCCCGAACAGCCAGTTCTACGTCGCCATAGGCCGTAATCAGCACCACAACAGCACCAGGGTCAATTTCCAGTATTCTGGCTAACCAGTCAAATCCTTCCTGACCGGTGTTTTTTGCGCTGCGTCCAAAATTCATGTCGAGCATGATAATGGTGTACCGCTTTTCGCTGAGCAACACAGGTATTTCTTCCGGATCGCGGGTGGTATCTACTTCTGCGAAATGGCGTTTGAGGAATAATTTTCCGGCGCTCAGAACACCCGGATTGTCGTCAACAATAAGCAGGGAAGCTTCGTTCATGTTCATAGTGCATTGGCGGTAGCAAAGACATTATCTTTTTCAAGCCATTGCAAATCAAGCGACTTTTTTTGACATCGTGTCCGATTTCGGACAGTTGTTTTTTTTAAATACCAATTTATGGCTGTTGTCATACTTGCCATTGTATATATTTGAGACTTTATGCCTCCATGTATTAGATTTCAGAAAACCCAACAATTAACATCACGCAATGCCCACAGTTACTAAAAGCAGAATTGAATCCATTGACGTTCTTCG
>JAEUUS010000644.1 GCA_016787545.1 Saprospiraceae bacterium | reverse complement strand
AATATACTTCGCAACGCAACGGGGAATATATCGGGCAACCCTTCAGGAAAGCGGACAGATGAACCAGCCGGAATGGGTGTTTAAGCCGGAAATTAAGTGGACTTCTGAGCAACTTGCCGTTGGGCATGCCATGGCATACCGTAAACTGATGTTTACATCCGACGGTAAGCTGATATTTTTGACAAAAACATCAGGGATTGGTATTTTCGATGGTTTGGATTTTCGGATGTTGCCATGAAGGTAATTCAGGCATAAAGATAAGGTTCAGCACCTTCGGCCAGTTTGCGTACGTTTTCCAGCACTTGTTTCATGTAAGCGCGCCAGAAAACGCGGGCAAAAAGCCAGTTCAGCGGGTAATACATCCAGGTATTGGCATGCAGTGTGTAGGTGTAATCAATCCGGATTTGGTTGGGGGCCAGCTCGGTGGTTTGCCATTCCCCAACAAACCGGTTGAACCCCAGCATCCAGGATTTGAAGTCGTACACTTCAATTTTCCAGTACCTGTTTTCTATTCTTTCTATGACCCGATCCATGGAGGATTCACCGCCTTTGAAGGTTAGGGAAGGGGCAGAAAATACCCTTTTGGAACTCCCCTTTATTCCCCAGTCGGTATCATCGGTGCAGTGGGTTACGCGTGGCATCAAGCCAAAACCGGTGTGTACTTTGGATACGTCGCAGAGCATGGGACATTTGAATGCACGCTCCAGGGTGCAGTGGTAGATGGTGGATACGGAGACGCTGATTTTCATGGTGTAAAGAACCGGATTAGAAACCATTTTTGACCGCTATTGGCCAAAATGCTAATGAATTTGGTTGATTACGCATTAAAATGGGATTTTTGGTTGGCGGCAACACACATAATGTCTACCGTAATGTCACCGCTATGCGGTTTTTTGTTGTCACCGCTACGCGGTTTGTTAGGCCGAACGCGAACTTGAAAACTCAAACACTTGACTACCAGAATGTCACCGCTACGCGGTTTATTATGCCGAACGCCAACTTGAAAACTCAAACACTCACAAACTCAAACACTCAACTACTTATGTCTAAACAATTTTTACCACTGCTTTTCCTGCTTTTCGGCGGGTTGTCCTCATTGAAAGGGCAGTTTTGTTTGCCGCAAGGCATTACTTTTTCTACACAGGCGGAAATTGATCAGTTTGCCCTGGATTATCCGGATTGTAAACAGATTATGGGCATTGTGACGATTTCGGGGCCGGATATTACCAATCTGAATGGCTTGAGTGGAATCACCAGTTTTGGTAAAGGATTGTATATTCAGAATAATCCTAATTTGGGAAGCCTTGAGGGGCTTGATCAGGTACATACTATTGGGGCAGGGGGAGTTCTCGGATCGCTTTATGTAACGAATAACCCGCTGCTATCTGATTTGAGTGGATTGGATAATCTGAGTTATATACTCGACAGACTTGATATTTCTGAAAATGAAGGGCTGGACAGCCTGCATGGATTGGATAAGCTTCAAACAGTGGGCAGTACGTTTTATTTGCAAAACAATGGCCTATTTAAGGATCTCAGGGGCCTTGGGAGCCTGGAAACGGTTGGTGACGACTTGTACATTGAATTCTGTGATTCGTTACTAAGTTTGAAAGGTATTGAAAAACTTAACCGAGTAGGAAGAAGCCTGTACATTCAGTTCAACCCTGTGTTGCATGATATTTTCAGCATATCGCCTGAATTTGAGGTGGGAGATTATTGGGTGTTCAGTTTAAACGATTCGCTGAATCAATGTGGCATTGAAGCCCTTTGCAGGGTGGTAGAGGCCACTCCGGAAATGATCCTGCAATGCGCCAATGGTCCGGATTGCACCGGGGTGGCTGATTTGGAAATCCAATGTGGGTTGGTTTCCGAAAAAACACCGGTCAGGCCAATGGAACAGCGGTTATTGTCGCCCAATCCGGCAGATGCAGAGGCCTATATACAAGTTCCGGTGGCGGAAGGCTGGCTAACCCTGTTTGATCAGCTGGGTGTGGTGCAAAAACGGATGCTGTTGCAGGGAACGCGTCGGGTGGATTTGACTGGTTTATCTGCCGGTGTGTACATGGTTTATTGGGAAGGGCTGGATGGGCAGCGACGTGTGGACCGGCTCGTGCGGAATTGAGGAAGTGTTAAGAGCAGGTTGGGGATTTTCTTGCCGGGCCAAAAACTGTCCTTTTTCCGCCATTTTTCACCTTT
>JAEUUS010000608.1 GCA_016787545.1 Saprospiraceae bacterium | reverse complement strand
AGTGAACTACATGGATAAATGGCATTCGCCATCGCCCCAGCGAACCGTCACCTTGCCGCCTTTTTTCATCCAGTTTACCAATTCGGCGCCCATCAACTCGGCGCGCCAGCCGTGCAGCAAATCGTGATCGAAATCATCGCTGCCGGCTTTCAAGCGGTTGAAATCGCCTTTGGGCAACAGCAGTGCAGCGCTTATTTCATGCTCCAGGCATTGCTTTTTCACAAAATGATACAGTAATTCCATGGTCCACTCCCGCTCGGGATCTTCCGGCAGCGGTTTTGGAATAGCATCAAGCACAGCTTTTTCGGCCTCAGTTACTGGGGCTTTCCAAAGTTCCTGCCAGGTTTCGAGGTGTTTTTTCCAAACACCCTCATGCATGGTTCGGTTGGATTTAAAGGCATTGGGCCCACCCTTGGTAGAACGCAAAACGGTACTGATATACCTGCTTTGTAAAACCGTTTCTTTGGGAATATTGGACGACATTGCCCGCTCAATGCGCCAACGGTACAAGCGCATGAGAAACACCTTTTCCCGAAAATCTACCTGGTGCACCAAATCATTGGCCATCAGCTCTTTATGCGGATCCACCTCATAAAAAGAACGGTTTTCCCATTTGCGGTTTTCTTCACGGGCCCACAATTCCCGTTTATGCCTGCGCAGCTTATTGGTAAGCCGCTCGTACAAGGCGGGCAGGTATTTTACATCTTCAATGGCATATTCAAGCGCCTTAGGATCGATGGGCCGGGCCTCCCAATCCGCAACGGTGTGGCTCTTGGCCAGATTAATACGCAATTCCTTTTCCACAATTTTGCCAAAACCGGCTGGGTAGTTGTACCCCACAAACCCGGCAGCAATCTGGGTATCAAAGGTATTGCTGGGCACTGTGCCAAACAGGGTGAACAGCAAGCGGTAGTCGTTATCGCCGGCATGCGTAATCTTCAGTACTGCGGGATCTTCCACAATAGCCAAAAAGCTTTGTAATTGCTTGATTTTCAGGGTATCAATCAGATAAATTACGCCTTCTGCAACTACCTGTACCAAACCCAGTACCGGAATAAAATATTTTTCACCAACAAATTCGGTATCGAAACCAATCCAGTGCTCTTTGGCGAGCAAATCCATGATCCGATCAAACTCTGCCTGATTATCCAGGAAATGTACCTTTTGATTCATATGCCGGCAAAGGTAACAAGCCAATGGCCAAGTTTTGAAAATGTGCAGCACAGATTATGCGAACAGGCCACTGCACTGCCTATCTTTGCAAAAACTTGACTTAACGATAACAATCCATATGTATTTATATCGGTTGAAGCATCGTTATCAAGCGGTTTGCCGTTCTCAACCGGAAAAACCAGCCTCCAACTGATTCAAGTTATACCATGAAAAAAGTTCTTTTTGGCCTCGCCATTTTCCTTTTCCTGATTATCGGCTCCCTGATCGCCATTCCATTTCTGTTCAAAGACGAGATTATGGCGCAGGTAAAAACTGCCGCCAACGAAAGCCTGACTGCCAAACTGGAGTTTCAGGATGTCGACATTTCCATTTTCCGGCACTTCCCTAAGTTATCTGTCGGACTGGAAGGTCTGGAAATCACCAACGGCCCTGGCCCCTTCGAAGGCGTAAAACTCGTTACATGCGAACGCCTGGATGTGGCCGTCGATCTTTGGTCGGCTATTTTTGGCGATAACGTGGTGATCAACGGGCTGTTTTTCAAAAAGCCTGATATCAAGGTTTATGCCCTCAGCAATGGCCAGGCGAACTATGATATCACCAAACCGGACGATGCATCGGCTTCCACCACCGATTCCGGCGAATCTGCTCCCGTGAAGTTGGAACAATACGGTATAGAAGAGGGTAAAATCCTGTACGACGACCGTGGACTGGACATGCGCGCCGAAATGGAAGGTCTGAACCACACCGGCTCTGGCGAATTTGGCGCCACCCTGTACGATCTGGTGATGAAAACCGCCATCGAAAAACTGTCTGTCAACTACGGCGGGGTACAATACCTCCGCAATGCACAGGCTAACTGGAATGCCACCCTGGGCGCAGATATGGCCAATATGAAGTTTACCTTCAAGGAGAACGACCTGCAGGTAAACGACCTGAAACTGCTGCTCGATGGCTGGGTGCATATGCCGGAAACCAGTGAAGACATCCGGATGGACCTCAAGTTTGGCACACCGGCCAATACCTTCAAAAGCCTGTTGAGTATCATTCCGGGCGCATATACCCAGGATTTCAAGGATGTTCAGGCCAACGGCACCATTCAGTTTGCCGGTTTTGCCAAAGGCACCTACAATGAAAAAACCTATCCGGCTTTCCGCCTGGATTTCAAGGTGGGCAATGCCGATTTCAAATATCCAAGCCTGCCACTGGGCGTGAGCAATATCAATGTTGACGCCTCCATCGCCCTGCCAACTTCCCGTTTGAACGATCTGACGGTAAACATTCCCAAGTTCGGGTTGAAGGTTGGCTCTAACCCGCTGGAAGGATATTTCAACCTGAAAACGCCGGAAAGCGATCCCACCGTGGATATGAAACTGAAAGGCACCCTGAATCTGGGCGAATTGTCCAAAGCATTCCCTGTGGAAGGCGTGCAGGAACTGGCAGGTATCATTGAATCCAATATGACCGTAAAAGCCGCCATGAGTCAGGTAGATCAGGGCAAATACGATCAGGTAGACATGGCCGGCACCTTTGGCATGCGCGGCATTTCCTATAAATCAGCCGATATGCCGGCAGTGAAAATCAATGCCCTGCAAACCAGTATCACCCCGCAACGGGTAGACATTTCCACGTTTGATGCCAAATTAGGCAAAAGCGACCTGCGTGCATCCGGCAGCATCGACAACCTGCTGGCTTATTTTAGTACCAACAAAACCATGCGGGGTAACCTCAATTTCTCCTCCGCGTATTTCGACGCCAATGAGTGGATGGAACCAGAACCGGCAGATGGCAGTGTGGTACCCAATGATGTAGAGGATCCAGCTTCAGAAGAAGCCGTTTTTGACCGTTGGGACTTTACGGTAGACGGTAAAATCGGGAAACTGATATACGACACCTACGATATTTCCAACCTGACAGCTGCGGGGCACTTCACTCCCAACAAAATGGACATTTCCAATTTTGGGCTGAAGCTGGGCGGCAGCAGCGATTTGAACGGAAATGGTCAGATCCTGAACGCATGGAATTACCTGTTTGATAATCAAACGGTTACAGGCGTGATAAACCTGAATTCCACCTATTTCGACCTCAATCAGTTCATGACCGAGCCTGCCACTGCGGCTACGCCGGCACAGGGCGCCACGCCGGCTGCACCGGCTGCAGAGGAGATCATTCCAGTGCCGGAAAACATGGACATGACTCTGAATGCCAATTTCGGCAAAATCAAGTACACCACCTACGATTTGAACAACCTGAACGGCAAGGTGATTGTGAAAAACAGCGTTGCCAAATTG
>JAEUUS010000594.1 GCA_016787545.1 Saprospiraceae bacterium | reverse complement strand
GTGGAGAAAAGCGAAGAGCAGATCATTTTCGACGTAACCAATCTGTATTACAACGCCCAGATTTTGCAGCAGCAAATATTGTTTGTAGACAGTAATCTGGTCAACGCCGGCCGTCTGCTCGCTACCATGCAATTGCTGCGCCAGCAGGGCCTGGCCAAAGGAACCGACCTTGGCAAAATTGAATTGCAACAGGCTCAGTTGCAATCGCAACGCGCGCAATTGGCCGGCAAACTGGCCCAGGTACTCAACGGACTCAACTTTTTCATGGGCAGAGAGCTGGACGCGCCGCTGTCGGTTCCCGCAGACATTCAGCAGGGTGAAAACGCGATATACCCGGTTTCTCCATCCATAGAAATACGCATGGCCGAGGTGCAAAATCGCCTGTTAGTCAATGACTTGAATCTGGTGAAGAAAATGAAATTGCCAACGGTTTCGCTGGTGGCCAATTACGGTATAACGGGCTTTGGATATTTCCAACAACCTGATCCATTCCTGAAAATTTTCCCGATCGGCTTTTTGGGCGCGCAAGCTTCTTACCCGATCTGGAACCCAGCTACCCGATTCAAAATGGCTCAAAAAGAGGTGGAAATCATGAGCAACCAGTTGCAAACCGAACAGTTAAAGGCACAAAGCGAGCTGCAAATAGCCAACGCTATCCTGCAAAGAAATACCGCACTGGGAAATATCCCTTCCGTGCAACAGGAAATTGCACTGGCCGATTTGGTGTATCGACAAACACTGGTACAGCAGCAGCAAGGCACGGCAACCATTACCGATGTGTTGCTGGCAGACAATGCTGTCCGGGAAACACAGACCCGATACCTTAACGTCCTGATTGATTATCTAAAAGCCGACCTGGAATGGAAAAAAGCATCCGGTTCACTCAAAAACTAACCCATGAAAAAGATACTTTCCTTTTTGATTCCCGCCGTTCTGCTGATAGCCGTATTTGGCGGTATTGCACTCAAACTGAAAAAGAACAAAGCTGTTGCCGAGGAGCGGGTATATCATTTCAACCCTGCTGAAACGCCGGCTTTGGAGGGCAGTACTCCATCTGTAAAACAGCTGACAGATGCCGGCGACCTCGTTTTTTCGGGCATTTTTGAGGCCTTCCGGGAAACGAAAATCAGCGCAGAAACGCAGGGTAAAATCAACCACATCGCCGTGGATGCCGGCAGCAAAGTAACCAGGGGCCAAACCCTTGTGCAGTTGGACGATGCCCTTTTGCAATGGCAATTGCAGACAGTTGACGTCCAGATCGAGGGATTGACCGCCGATGTGAACCGATATTCCATTCTGGCAAAAGCAGATGCGATACAAGCTGTCCAGCTGGAAAAGGCTCAGTTGGGCTTGAAATCCGCACAGGTGCAACGGTCCACCATTCTCGAGCAAATCCAAAAAACCACCATTAAAGCCCCGTTTAGCGGAGTCGTTTTTGCCAAGCTGAATGAGGTGGGCGGCTTTGCGGCTCCCGGAGCGCCGATTTTACACCTGCTGGAAATGGATCCTTTGAAATTCACCTTCAATGTTCCGGAAAACGACCTGAAATATTTCAAACCTGGTCAAACCCTGGAAATTGTGACAGACGCTTTTCCGGATAAAAAAATCCAGGGCAGGGTCAGTCTGATCGCCAGCAAAGCCAATCCGGGCAACAGTTTCTCCATACAGTGTACCGTCAACAACTTTTCAAACCATGCGCTGCTGGCAGGTATGTTTGGAAAAATTCAATTATCCACCAAATAATAGCCGGATATGAACATTACCGAAACTTCAATCCATCGCCCATCGCTGATCATTGTTTTGTTCAGTGTGTTCGCGCTGCTCGGTATTATCGGGTATAAAAACCTGAGTTACGAGCTGATGCCCGACTTCAACCAGCCGGTGGTGGTGGTGCGTACGGGCTATCCCGGGGCCACCCCGGAAGAGGTGGAAACCTCTGTTTCCCGAAAAATTGAGGATGCACTGTCCAACCTGGAAGGCGTGGATTATCTGGTCACCAAGTCGCTGCCCAATGCCTCGGTCATCATTGCCAACCTGAACTACGGAACCAATCTTGATCAGGCCATTCTGGATGCCCAGCGGTATATAGACAATATAAGAAAGGACCTGCCGGCCGATATCCTCAGCCCGGTCATGAGCAAGGTATCGCCCAATGATTTGCCTATCATGTCGGTCAGCGCCACAAGCGATTTGCCGGCCACCGTTTTTTATCAAAAAATGAAAGACGAGTATTTGCCGCAAATTCAGCAATTAAAAGGCGTGGCAGAAATCACCCTGCTCGGTGGTGAAGAGCGCGAAATACAGGTAAAACTAAATCAGGAAAAGCTCAAATACTATCGGGTTTCCTTGCCCCAAGTGGTAGAGGCCGTCAATCGGGCGGGCCTGGATTTGCCTGCCGGATCCGTTCAAACTGATCGGGAAACCAACTCGGTGCGCCTGGTTGGCAAATTCAATACGCTTGAACAACTGCGCAATGTGCAGGTTGCCATGCCCGCTCCAAACAGTCCGGTGTATCTGAAGGACATAGCTGAAGTAGCAGACGATGTTCGGGAAATTACTTCCGTGAGCCGCTTCAATGGTAAAAATGGCATCGGGCTTTTATTGAAAAAACAGGGCGACGCCAACGCCGTGGATGTATCAAAAGCGGTGCGTCGCATGTTCGAAAAAATAGAGCAGCAAAACGCCTCTGATGGGGTGAAGTTTATCATTGCCGACGACAGTACCGACAATACCATTGCAGCAGTAGACAGCGTAGTGGTAGACCTTATTTTGGCGGTAATCCTTGTGTCGCTGGTCATGCTGCTTTTCCTGCACAGCTTCAGGAATTCGTTGATTGTGCTGGTGGCAATACCAACCTCCCTGATCACTGCATTTGCGGTGATGTGGATGCTCGATTACACCCTTAACCTGATGACCCTTCTTGCGATGTCGCTGATCATCGGCATCCTGGTGGACGACGCCGTGGTGGTGTTGGAAAACATTCAACGGCACCTGGATGAAGGCAAAGAGAAAATGAAAGCTGCCTTCGACGGGCGCATGGAAATTGGCTTTTCAGCTTTGTCTATTACCCTGGTGGATGTTGTGGTATTCCTGCCCATCCTGTTTTTGCAGGTGTTCGTGGCGGATATGCTGAAACAATTTTCGGTGGTAGTAATTACGTCCACCATGACCAGTTTGCTGGTAGGGTTTACACTTACACCCTGGCTGGCTTCGCGCATTGGCAAAAAAGAAGATTTACAGCCCACCCATTTTTTCAACCGGTTTTTAATTGGTTTTGAAAACATG
>JAEUUS010000575.1 GCA_016787545.1 Saprospiraceae bacterium | reverse complement strand
CAACCCCAACCATCCTTATGATATGAAGGAGGTTATCCAGGGCATTGTAGATGCAGACAGCTTCTTCGAAATTCACGAACAATACGCCGAAAACATTGTGGTGGGTTTTGCCCGTTTGGCCGGACGCAGCATTGGTATTGTTGCCAATCAGCCTATGAATCTGGCAGGGGTATTGGATGTTAATTCTTCCAAAAAAGCAGCTCGTTTTGTGCGTTTTTGCGATTGCTTCAACGTTCCTCTGCTGGTACTGGAAGATGTGCCCGGCTTCCTGCCCGGCACCGATCAGGAATGGAATGCCATTATCACCAATGGCGCCAAATTGCTGTATGCCTTTAGCGAAGCTACCGTACCGCGTATTACCGTAATTACCCGAAAAGCCTATGGCGGCGCGTATGATGTGATGAACTCCAAACACATTGGCGCCGATATGAACTTTGCCTGGCCAACCGCCGAAATTGCGGTAATGGGCGCCAAAGGCGCTTCAGAAATCATTTTCAAAAAAGAAATTGACGCCGCCTCCGATCCTGCGGCCAAGCTGCTGGAAAAAGAACGTGAATACGCCGACACCTTTGCCAATCCTTACCGTGCAGCAGCCCGGGGCTTTATCGACGAGGTAATACAACCGCGGGAAACACGCAGGAAGCTGATTAAGGCATTTGCCATGCTGGAAAACAAACAGGTAGACCGGCCGAAACGCAAGCACGGGAACGTGCCGTTGTAATGGGACAATTTGCAAGCTCAGTCATCCGGTTTACTGAAAATCTGCGCATACCTGCAATTCCGTTACCCGACGGTTTTGAGTGGCTTTTTCCATACAACAATGCAGAAACCATGCATTGTATGCGCAGTTTTTACCAGCAATACTATACCGGCAACCAGCCACGCCATTTTATATTTGGCATCAACCCCGGACGTTTTGGTGCGGGTTTAACCGGCGTGCCCTTCACCGACCCGCTCAGGTTGGAGCTGGATTGTGGCATTTCCAATAGTTTTCCTAAAAAACCGGAACTGTCGGCAGACTTTGTCTGGCGTTATATCCGGGCATACGGCGGCATCCAAACCTTTGCCGAATCCTTTTACATCACCTCGCTTTGTCCGCTGGGCTTCATTAAAAACGGTATTAACATCAATTATTACGACGATAAGCACCTCATACGCGCCGTTGAGCCCTTCATAAGCTGGAACATTCGAACCCAACTGGCCTTTGGGGCGGCAG
The DNA here is from genome assembly GCA_016787545.1 of Saprospiraceae bacterium. GTDB lineage: Bacteria > Bacteroidota > Bacteroidia > Chitinophagales > Saprospiraceae > M3007. Next base: position 10,649 of record JAEUUS010000575.1, on the reverse strand, counting down.
GCGATGTAGCTATTTGTATGGGCGAGGGACAGAATTATGCTTTTTTCAAAAAGTTGAACGATAAGGAAGGTTTTTTCAGGGAAATCATCCCCCTACCCCATCCGCGTTGGGTAATGCAATACCGGAGAAAGCGAATGGAAGAATTTGTAGCGCGGTATGTTCAGGCTTTGAATCAGGTGAAGGGTAACTTCAATGTAGATGCTTATTGGGCAATGAATCATTAACTCCCGTTCTTTGTCCAAAATTCGGCTCAAATGCTCATTTCCAACCTAATGGACATACTGGGAACTGCCGCATTTGCCATTTCAGGGGCATTGGCTGCATTCCAAAAACGCTTAGACATCTTTGGCGTACTGATTATCACTTTTGCAACGGCAATTGGTGGTGGAACCATCAGAGATGTAATCATTGGCAACACCCCCGTTAGCTGGATGAAAGACCAGCAGACCATTTCCGTCATTTTTGGATCTTACCTTTTGAGTCTTTTTTTTCGCAAACAGCTTCAGTATTTTCCGCGTAAGCTGGCCATTTTTGATGCCATTGGTCTTGGTTTTGCTACCATTGTAGGAGTACAGAAGGGACTTCAGGTACAGCTCAGTCCATCCATCTGCGTGGCCCTTGGTATGATTACCGGATGCTTCGGCGGCGTGCTCCGGGATGTTATCCTCAATGAGATCCCGCTCGTTTTCCGGGCAGATATTTACGCCTCTGCATCTCTCCTGGGCGGCGCCTTGTACGTGATTTGTCTTCATATACCCTTACCGCCCGACACAGCCTCCACCCTGGCGGTAGCCACTGTGGTAGGTATCAGGCTGGCTGCCATGCAATTCAAATGGAATTTACCTGAGGTGTGAGTTGGGGAGTTTGGGAGTGTGGGAGTGTGGGAGTGTGGGAGTGTGGGAGTTGGCGTGCGGCTGGGTATTTCGTGGGGTTTTAGTGGGTGGTTTCCCGCAGATTTACACAGATGAACCCGCAGATTTTCGCAGAGGGCGTGCGGCTGGGTATTTCCCGCAGAATTACACAGATGAACCCGCAGATTTTCGCAGAGAGCGTGCGGCTGGGTATTTCGTGGGGTTAGCGTATTGTTTCCCGCAGATTTACACAGATGAACCCGCAGATTTTCGCAGAGCGCGTGCGGCTGGGTATTTCGTGGGGTTAGCGTATTGTTTCCCGCAGATTTACACAGATGAACCCGCAGATTTTCGCAGAGGGCGTGCGGCTGGGTATTTCGTGGGGGTTTAGCGGGGTATTTCCCGCAGATTTACACAGATGAACCCGCAGATTTTCGCAGAAGACGTGCGGCTGGGTATTTCGTGGGGGTTAGCGGGGTATTTCCCGCTGAATTTCGCAGATGAACCCGCAGATTTTCGCAGAGGGCGTGCGGCTGGGTATTTCGTGGGGGTTAGCGGGGTATTTCCCGCTGAATTTCGCAGATGAACCCGCAGATTTTCGCAGAAGACGTGCGGCTGGGTATTTCGTGGGGGTTTAGCGGGGTATTCCCCGCAGATTTACACAGATGAACCCGCAGATTTTCGCAGAGGGCGTGCGGCTGAACACCCCATAAACCAAACCAAAAAAATCTGCCGAAGGCAGCATAAAAATCCGCGTCACCTGCGTCATCCGCGTTCCCAAATAAAATCCGCGTCACCTGCGTCATCCGCGTTCCAAAAAAATCCGCGTTCCCCGCGTTCCACACCCGCGTTCCAAAAACAAATTGGCGTTCCCCGTGTTCACCCACTCGCTGTATATTTGCGGCCTATAACCATGGCAACTTTTTCCATTAACCTCAAAGACGGATCCATCGAACAACCCAAACCACTGATTGTAGGTATCGATCTCGGTACCACCAACAGCCTGGTAGCATACATTAAAGATGGACTGCCAATTTGTGTCAAAGATGCCAGCGGCAAACACACTCTGGTGCCCAGCGTGGTGCATTTTGCCACGGATGAATCCATCCTCGTGGGCGACGCGGCCAAGGAAAAACTGATCTCAGATCCCGCCCATACCATCTTTTCCGTGAAGCGACTCATGGGTAAATCCTACAACGATGTGCGCAAACACAGCGATTTCTTTGGATACCAAATCATAGACGACGATACCGAATCCCTGGTCAAAATACGTGTAAACGACCGTTTCTACAGTCCGGTGGAACTGAGCGCGCTCATACTGAAAAACCTCAAGGAACGCGCCGAAACAGAACTCGGCCAACCTGTTGAAAAAGCCGTCATCACAGTGCCGGCTTACTTCAACGACAACCAGCGCCAGGCCACCCGCGATGCCGGCAAACTGGCCGGACTGGATGTGCTACGCATCGTCAACGAACCTACCGCAGCCGCCCTGGCCGCCCCGCAACAAATTGAAGGCGCCGTAGCCGTGTACGACCTCGGCGGGGGCACTTTCGATATCTCTATTTTGCAAATCCAGGATGGGATCTACGAAGTGCTGGCCACCAATGGCGACACCTTTTTGGGGGGTGATGACTTTGACCGGGCCATAGCCGACCATTTTTTGCAGCAGCTCGGACTGGGACGCGATGCACTGAGCGCCGACCCTAATTTTGCGCAAGACCTCCGCCTGCATGCCGAAAAAGCTAAAAAAGCGCTCTCTTCCAGCGATTTATTTGAAGGACAATTGCCACAGGGCAAGGTCTCTATCCGCCGCAATGAATTTGAAGTCTTGATAGAACCGCTGGTACAACGTACCCTTGATTGCTGCAAAAACGTATTGAAAGACGCTAAAATGACACCCGACAAAATCAGTCAGGTAGTGATGGTTGGCGGCAGCACCAGGGTTCCACTGGTGAAACAACGTGTGGCGGAATTCTTCGGCAGGCCGGTATTTGATGAAGTAAACCCGGATGAAATTGTGGCGTTGGGAGCCGCCATTCAAGCCGATGTACTGGCTGGAAACCAGCAGGATATTCTCCTGCTTGATGTTACGCCGCTTTCTCTGGGCATCGAAACAGTGGGCGGACTGATGGATGCCATCATCCCGCGAAATACCAAAATACCCACCAAAGCCGGCAGGCAGTACACTACCAGCGTGGATGGACAGAAAAACCTGAAAATCAGCGTTTACCAGGGAGAGCGGGATCTGGTGGAACACAACCGCAAACTGGGCGAATTCATCCTGCGCGATATCCCGCCCATGCCGGCCGGTTTGCCCAAGATTGATATCCAGTTTATCCTCAATGCCGACGGCATCCTCACTGTGCGCGCGCGTGAACTGCGTTCAAACCTCGAAACACAGGTGGAAATTAAACCAACATACGGCATTACCGAAGAAGAAATGGCTTTGATGCTGATTGATAGTATCCAACATGCACAATCAGACATGACGGCCCGTGGGCTTCTGGAGGCCCGCAATGAAGCCAATAATATTTTGCTTTCCGGCGACAAATTCCTGCAACAAAATGCCGCCATTTTAGCCCCGGAAGAGGCGGCAGAAACCCAAAACCTGCTCGACGAATTGCGTCAAACAGTGGCTGGGAACGACAAAGACGCTATTTTGAAGGCCATGGAAACGCTTAATGCCTACACTTCCCCTTTGGCCCATAGAGCCCTGGACTACAACATCCGCAACGCCATGAAGGGGCAAAAAATATAGTCCGCACCCTAACTTCGTGTATCCAACCTACACGAATCATCATGCAGGCAAAACAAATCCCTACCCACGGATTAAAAAGTGAGCATCCACTCACTTTCAAGATTGAGCGCATTGATCATCGCAACCACTACAATCCGCTCAAATTGCACCGGCATGATTATTTCGAAGTTTTCATCTTTGAAAAGGGTGGCGGCGTACACCTCATCGACTTTGAAGAATTGCCCATTCAGGATCGGAATATCCACTTTGTCACGCCAGGACAGGTACACCAGGTACGCCGATCCCAGCAGGCCCTGGGCTTTGTACTGATCTTCTCGGAAGAGTTTTTTTATGTCAACCAGACCCGGGAAGACTTCCTGGCTAAATTTCCCTTTTTCTACTATACAACCGGTGCGCCAACCCTGGAATTATCGCCGGATGCCTTCCAGATTTGCCATGAGCTGGTAATTCAAATGGATCGGGCCTATACAGGCAGCAGCTCCATGAAATACACCATTTTGCAATCATATCTGCAAATTTTCCTGTGCCGCTGTGTGGATTTTCATCGCCAAACCAACCCTCATGCTGATCTGATTTCGCTTGGATGGAATCAGTTCCAGGGGTTCCAGCTTGCCGTAGAGCAACAATACACGAGCATGCACGAGGTGGCAGGTTACGCACGCCAACTGGGCATCAGTCCGCGACAGTTAAATGCGCTGGCGCAAAAACACGCCGGCTGCTCGGCCGTCTCGTTCATCCATCGGAGAATCATGATTGAAGCCAAACGGCATTTGTGGTTTACCGGGAACAGCGTGAGTGAAATAGGCTACAACCTGGGTTTTGAAGATCCGGCCCATTTCAGTCGCTTTGTGAAGAAATGTACAGGCTGCTCCCCTTCAGAATTGCGGGCTAAATTGTCGGCCGATGACAAGCTGGTAGAAATTGACAAGCATTAGGCTCAAATTGGCATATAACAGAGTGATGATACCGCCCAATTTTGCTGTATCATTCACCAACCACGTTATTTATGCACAATTACTTCCTTTCTCTCGCCCTTATTTTTATGTGCCAGCCCTGGGCTGTTTTGGCCCAAAATCCTCAATGGCGGTATTTAGGCGACACCCTGCTTTCCAGTTGGGGTACCTATAACGTATTGACAGCCTTAGATGAAGATGTACCTCATTTAGTCTTTTCCGAATATGATGCTTTGGGTAATGATCATTGGAAAATACAGCGATGGGATGGCACAGCGTGGCAACCACTCGACACTTTAGGACTAGGTAAGGAGCGCTACCAGGTACTGGATTTCACGAGCAACGGTATCCCTCAAATGGCGTATTTCCATGCTGAAACCAGACGCTTTGGAATAAAAAGATTACAAAATGGCCTTTGGAGCACGGTTTCTGAATCTCCTGTATTTAACGAAGCGCTATACTATATCGACATGGCGTTTGAAGATGAGAAGCTCTGGGTAGCTTTTGCCGACCTTGATCAGGGAGGTAAGGCATTTGTATGGCATTTTGATGGTGTCAACTGGATCCAATTAGGTCCTGGCGCAGTATCCTTCGGCAATATATACCCATTAAATCTTCAGGTAGAAAACGGAACACCCTGGGTTGCTTTCCGAGAAATTCAAATGGGCTATGCCGGATTTGTCAAAAAATTCAATGGCGCAAGTTGGGAAGCCGTTGGAGGCCAGATCTTTGATGGCAATGTGCACGGACAAATGGATTTTGTGGTAGCCAACAATATTCCATACATTACACATATTGATTCAAGTACACAGCATCATGTCCGGGTATTGAAATTCAATGGTGCAATCTGGGAGACGGTTGGCTCTTCCATGATTACACCGGCTTCCTACTTTGTAAAATTGGCTGTTGACCGGGATAACAATCAACCATATATCCTTTTTGACGAATCAGGTCCGGATTTTTGGGGGCTTTCAGTTATGCGTTTTAATGGAAGCGCATGGGAATTTGTAGGAGATCGGGCTTTTATTTACAATTACTGGTCTGTAACATTAATTATACAAGGAGGGGTTCCTCATTTGGGATATCAGGGTGGGCCCTTCGGGCAGCCGGCATCATTTCAGGTTTTTAGTAAAACAAGCAGTGCTCTGCAACCACCAAAAAACTTTCCATTTTTTAATATTCAACCAAACCCGGTTGTGGGCAAAAGCATCCAATTCAGCGTTAACCTAAACCATTTTGGGCCATTACATGTAAGAATAGTAGACAGCAAAGGCCAATTTGTGAAGGCTATCAGTTTCAACATTACTCCTGGTGAGGAAATCCATGAACTTCCAGTGCCAGAACTCTCCAGTGGAATCTATTTTCTCCAAATCAGTTCAGATTCAGGGGATTATTTCACTTCCCGGAAATTTCTCTTACTCGATTGACGGGTTAATATGGAATCCCTGCTGATTCATTACATAAAAATAACTCAATAAGAAGCACAAGAGGCGCTTTCCCTGCGCTACCTTTGACGGCCTTTTCCCAATACCCGGGAAAAGGCCGGTGTTTTTTCACCGCGAGCGTGAATGTCCACCCTTAATCCCCTCTCATGGTTGTTGGAGCGTTCACTATTTTTATTCATCGTTCACTGTATTCACTGGATGATTCAAAAAATCCTCTCTTTTTCCCTTTTCCTTTTCCTGAGCGCCGTTTTGCCGGCACAAAATGCCAAATTGGTGGGTTTTGTGCGGGATGTAGACAATTTTATTGCCCTCAGTGATGCCTCCGTCGTGCTTTCAGGCACCGGACAACTGGCGGCTTCTGCTACAGATGGCGCTTATACCATTGAAAATGTACCTCCCGGGGTGTACACGCTGGTGGCTACCGCCAATGGGTACCTCCCGCAGGAAATCCGCATCAGTGCGCGCGCAGGCGAGGAAGTCCGCATGGATTTCCTGATGCGTAAGGACCAAAATGCGAGCACTACCACGCCAACTGTTACTGAAATCCCCACGATTACCCTGGAGGAAGCAGAAGCTGAAACGGAAGGCTCCGGCGAGGTAGCCAACCTGCTCAATGCCAGCAGAGACGTGTATCAGCAGATTTCCGGATTTGGCTGGGGTAATTTCCGCTTCCGCGAACGAGGCTACGATGCCGAGCATTTTCCGCTCTTCCTGAACGGCGTTAACATCAACGATCCGGAAACCGGTACCGCCTTTTTTGGCGAAATCGGCGGCCTGAACGATGTGCTGCGCTACCGCGAAACCAGCATCGGCCTGGCGCCCTCGGAGTTTACCTTTGCAGAAATTGGCGGCGCAACACGCCTCGATACCCGTGCATCGGTACAACGCAAACAAATTCGCGCCTCTTACGCCAAATCCAATCGCACCTACACCGACCGTGTGATGCTCACCATGAGCACCGGAGTGATGCCGGGTGGCTGGGCTGTAACCGCTTCCGGCAGTCGCCGTTGGGGCCAGGAAGGTTATTTCGATGGCACTTTCTTCGATGGATATTCCTATTTCCTTTCGGTTGACAAAAAAATCAACCGTAAACATGCCCTGAATGCCACATTCCTGGGCGCACCCAACCGACGTGGAAAAGTAGCCGACTCCTTCGAAGAAATGTTCGACCTGGCAGGTACACACCGTTACAACCCCAACTGGGGCTATCAAAACGGTGATAAACGAAACGCTGCTGTGGGCCATGCCAATCAACCCATCGGTATTCTGCGATACGACTGGACCCCAAATGCAGGCACCAACGTGATGGTTTCTGTATTGGGACAGGCCGGTAAACGCGGCGACACCCGTTTAGAATGGTTTGACGCCACCAATCCAGCGCCAGATTACAACCGTCGTTTGCCATCCGCTATTCCTGATCCTGCACTTTCCGCAGCCTGGGCAGATGCACTGCGCAACGACGAAAACCTGCGCCAGCTGGACTGGAACCGGTTCTACGATGAGAACAGCCGCAATTCCTTTACGGTACAAAATGCGGATGGTATTGCGGGCAATACCGTGACCGGCAACCGTTCTCAGTTCATTGTGGAAGATCAGCGTGCCGACAGCAGGGAGCTGGGTTTCAATGCTTTGCTGAACCAGCAACTGAATGTTCGCGCCAAACTGAGCGCTGGCGCCAGCTATCGTTGGTACACCGGCGAAAACTTCAAAGTAGTAGACGATCTGCTCGGTGGCGATTACTGGCTGGATATCAACCGTTTCGCTTCTCAAGACTACCCTGGCGATACAGATAAGGAGCAAAACGACCTCCTGAACCCAAATAATGTGGTGCGCAAAGGAGAGGTGTTTGGCTATAATTACGACGAAAACATCCGCAACGGGAACACCTGGTTTCAGATCACTACCGATTTGCGCAAAATCCAGTATTTCTTTGGCGCAGAAGTAGGCATCAACCAATTCTGGCGCACCGGTTACATGCAAAATGGCCGCTTCCCGGAGAATTCTTTGGGCGACTCGCCAAAACAATCCTTCTACACCTACGGCGCGAAGGGTGGCGTAACGTACAAGGCTAATGGTCGCAACTACCTGTATGCCAATGGTTTTATCGGCACCAGACCACCCCAATTCCGCGACATTTTCCTGGCTCCGCGCAATCGGCCGGATGTGGTACCTGGCGTAGATCCGTTTACGGTACAGAGTGTGGAGGGCGGTTTCATCCACCGCGCGCCCAAGCTGCGCGCACGTGTGACTGGATACCTTACCCGCTTCAAAAACGAGGTGGAAAGCACCATGTTCTTTGCCCAAACAGTGAATGAATTTGGTACCATTGTGCGTACAGGTGTAGACCGCGAGCACATGGGAATGGAAGCAGGTTTTGAGTGGAAACCAGTGCCTTCGCTGGTGTTCAGCGGCGCCGCCAATGCAGGTTACTACCACTACACTTCTCGTCCGAATCTGTTCCTCACGGCTGACAATACAGGTCAGGTTGGTTTTGACAGCGTTGCGGTGTACCAGAACAATTTCCTGGTGCCGCGCACCCCGCAAACAGCCGCTTCTTTGGGTTTGAAATATGAGGGTAAACGCTTTTGGTTTGCCTCCCTTAGTTTCAACTGGGCGGATAATTTCTGGTTCAATTTCGATCCAACCCGCCGCAGGGCAGAATCTGTATTGGGTCTCGATCCCGGCACTCCTATCTGGAATACCATTGTAGATCAACGCAAAGCCCCGGCATCGTACACACTGGATTTCTTTGGCGGCAAAAGCTGGAAAATCAACAAGGTGTTCCTGTACCTGAATGTGGGTGTAAACAACATTTTGGATAACAAAAACATCATTGTTTCCGGCCGCGAAGCCTACCTCCCAGCCGTTGGCCGTGATTTCGACGATCAGCAACTCTATTCGTACGAGGTACAATACGCACCCGGCCTGAACTATTTCATGTCACTCACCGTGCGTATTTGATCCTCCCCTCAAACCCCTCAAACCCTTCAAACCCCTCACACCCCTCAAACCCCTCAAACCATTCAAACAACTAAAACATCCACACCATATGTTTTTCCAACAGCAAAAAAAACTCGCCTACAGCCTTCTGGCTACAGCCTTACTTGCCATCACGGCTTGTGTAAAAACAGAATTTGATCAGCCACCCGTGGGTGGCGACGGAAAAGATATTCCGGTAAACACCACCATTCAGGCCCTAAAAGGCTACCATGAAGTAAATGGCGGTTACGACCTCATCAACGATGATCTGGTAATTGGCGGCACTGTGGTTATGGACGACCGCAGCGGCAACTACTACAAAACCATTGTTATTCAGGATTCTACGGGTGGTATCGAACTGAAATTCAGCAATGGCTACCTGTACAACCGTTATCCGGTGGGTCGTAAAATCTACGTCAAGTGTAAAGGTCTGATGCTCACGGACTACAACAACCTCATTCAAGTGGTTGGCGGTGTGCTTCTGGAAAACGGCCAGCCAACTGAAATTGGTATTACCGAAAATCAGGAGCGCAACAACATTGTGCGCGGCTTTCTGGGTGAAGCGCCAACGCCAAAAGTGGTGAACATCGCCAGTCTGAACGAGGGTATGGTAAGCACCCTGATTACCCTTGAAGGCGTGCAATTTGCCAAGGCCGATACTGCACAGGTTTGGGCAGATGCGCTGACACAAACCAGCGTAAACCGCACCATTCACAACTGTGGCAATGTGGAACTGCTGGTACGCACCAGTGGATTTGCGGATTTTGCCATTGCCAAAACCCCGGTGGGCAAAGGCTCCATTACCGGTATTCTGGGCATTTATGGAAGTGATTATCAGTTGTTTATCCGCGACCTGAACGACGTGAACATGACCGATGCCCGCTGCGGGCAGAGCAACGGAAACGAAACGCTGGTAGACATCAGCAGCATCCGTGCCCTGTTCACGGGTACTACCACCTTTGTCCCAAGCGGCAAAAAGATAAAAGGCATCGTGATTTCAGATCGTACCGGCAACAACCTGAACAACCGAAACATCTACCTGCAGGACGGCACAGCCGGCATTGTAGCCCGATTCGATGTGGCGCACTCCTTCAACCTGGGCGATGAGGTAGAGATTGTGGTATCTGATGTAGAACTCAGCGAATTCAACAAATTGCTGCAGGTGAACAATGTACCGCTCACCAATGCATCCTTGAAAAGCACTGGCAATACCATAACACCACGTGTGGCCACCATTGCCGAGATCAATACCAATTTCAATGCATGGGAAAGCACCCTTGTCCGTATATCCAACGTAACCATCACTGGTGGCGCTACCCTATCCGGCAACCGTACCCTGAACGACGGTACCGGCACAATAGCTATGTTCACCAACGCCAACGCTACTTTCTCAAGCATGGCTACGCCGGCCGTTCCGGTTACCCTTACGGCTATTGTTTCGGACTTCAACGCCAAGCAGGTGTTGATGCGCAATGCCAATGATATACAGCAGTAGACGGTGGACGGTAGACGGTGGACGGTTGACGGTTGTGGTGCGACATAAAGGTTTGACGGCATGGTGCGACAATAAGGTTTGACGTTTACTTTTGCAGTTCATTGACAAGTCAGATTGAATTATTCATATGGGCCAAGCAAAATCAATTGCCGTTCGGCAACAGATTAT
>JAEUUS010000573.1 GCA_016787545.1 Saprospiraceae bacterium | reverse complement strand
ATAATCTGTTGCCGAACGGCAATTGATTTTGCTTGGCCCATATGAATAATTCAATCTGACTTGTCAATGAACTGCAAAAGTAAACGTCAAACCTTATTGTCGCACCATGCCGTCAAACCTTTATGTCGCACCACAACCGTCCACCGTTTACCGTCTATGGAAAGAATTTCTGTTTTTGATATATTTAAAATCGGCATTGGGCCGAGTAGCTCACATACCATGGGGCCCTGGCGGGCCGCTCAGCGTTTTTTGAAGGAAATTCGGCCTGAGGCAGTGAAACAGGTGCAGGTGGAACTTTACGGTTCCTTAGCTAAAACCGGAAAAGGACACGGCACTGATCTGGCTGTGTTGCTGGGGCTCAATGGCGATGATCCGGTCACTATCCCGGTAGATGATGTGCAACGGAATGTGCAACAGATCCAAGTCACCAAAAGCATACACCTGGATGGCCGTCATGCTATTCCTTTCGACCCCGAAACGGACGTGGTTTTTCTGTACGATCAAACTTTGCCTTATCATGCCAATGGCCTGATTTTCAGGGCTTTTTATCACAATGGAGAAGGTGTTTCCCATACTTACTACTCCGTGGGCGGCGGATTTGTGGTAAAAGAAGGTGAGCAGGATGCCGCTTCCTCCAAGCACCTGCCTTTCCCCATTGATCAGGGTGAAGAATTGAAAGTGTATTGTGAGAGAGAAGGGAAAAACGTTTCTGAAATTGTGTGGCAAAACGAGCTTAGCTGGAGAAATGCCGATCAGATCCGGAAGGAATTAATGAATATCTGGCTGGTTATGCGCGATTGCATTTATCAGGGCTGCCATACCGATGGAATTCTGCCGGGAGGCCTGGATGTAGTGAGAAGAGCTGCGCCGCTCAGCAGGAAGTTGTTGCACGGCAAACCTTATCACAATGCAGAAGATTGGGTAAGGCAAATCAGCCGGGGCGGCCATACTTTCCAGGATATTTTGAAGTGGGTGAGCTGCTTTGCGCTGGCTGTGAATGAAGAAAACGCGGCTTTTGGCCGGGTGGTCACAGCGCCGACCAATGGAGCGGCAGGGGTTATTCCGGCCGTTTTAATGTACCATGTGTGCTTCAGCGATTCTTTTCTGGAAGAAGACATTGTCAAATTCCTGCTTACTGCCGGAGAGCTGGGCAGTTTGTTTAAAAAAGGTGCTACCATTTCAGCTGCAATGGGCGGTTGTCAGGCAGAAATCGGGGTGTCGTCGGCTATGGCAGCTGGTGCGCTGACTGAATGTTTGGGCGGTAATTACGGTCAGGTGATGATGGCGGCAGAAATTGCTATGGAGCACCACCTGGGTATGACCTGCGACCCCATTGGCGGATTGGTGCAGGTGCCCTGTATTGAGCGCAATACCATGGGCGCCATCAAAGCCATCACAGCGAGTCAGATTGCCCTGGAAGGCGATCCGGGAAAAGCCAAAGTAAGCCTGGATGCGGTTATCAAAACCATGAAGGATACCGCCAACGATATGAACACCAAATACAAGGAAACGGCCGACGGTGGATTGGCGGTGAATATTTCCGTGAACGTTGTTGAGTGTTAATCCGGCAAGTTTTCTCAACTTTGCAGCTCCTAAAACCAACATTTTCATTCCATTATGACATTACTCGACGGAAAAGTAGCCCTGATTACCGGTGGCTCACGTGGTATTGGCGAAGCGCTCGTGCGCAAGTTTGTAGCAAACGGCGCAAAAGTAGCTTTCACGTATGTATCTCCTTCTTCACAGGCCAGAGCAGAAAAACTGGCTGCCGAACTTGGCGCCAATGCCAAAGCCTATCAAAGCGATGCCGGCGATTTTGCCCAGGCAGAAACGCTCATAGGCCAGGTGGTAGCTGATTTTGGCAAA
>JAEUUS010000571.1 GCA_016787545.1 Saprospiraceae bacterium | reverse complement strand
TTATAAAGACCATTCAAAAAACTGAGCCATATGAAAAAGACCCTCTTTTTTTTGCTATTTATTCCCCATTTCTTTTGGGCACAAGGTAATAAAAGCATCACCCCCCTCCCCCCACCCCCTTCAGGGGGCCAGGGGGGCGGGGCGGTCCGCGCCGTCGTCGTCGGCATCTCCGATTACCAGGACCCAGCCATCCCAGACCTGCGCTTTGCGGACCGGGATGCTGAGGCATTTGCGAATTTTTTGCGTTCCCCGGCGGGGGGCTCGCTGGATGCAGATCACCTCAAAGTGCTGCTCAACTCCGAGGCTACTACCGCCCAGTTTGATGCCGCACTCGGCTGGCTTATAGACGAAAGCGATCCAGGTGATCAGGCCATTATCTATTTTTCAGGCCATGGCGACGTAGAAACCAAAACACGCAGTCAGCAAGGGTTCCTTCTCTGCTGGGATTCCCCGCCACAGTCCTACATATCCGGAGCATATCCCATATTTTTCCTCAAAGAGGTAGTAACCACACTTAGCCTGGAAAACAAGGCACGGGCAATCGTCATCACAGATGCCTGCAGGAGTGGAAAACTGGCCGGAAACAGTATCGGCGGAGCACAACTCACCAGCCAAAACCTGGCACAGCAATTCGCCAACGAGATCAAGATTCTCTCCTGCCAGCCCAATGAATACAGCCTCGAAGGCGAGCAATGGGGCGGCGGCAGGGGCGCTTTCAGCTTCCATCTCGTAGACGGACTTTATGGTTTGGCTGACGGCAACGGCGACGGATCGGTAAACCTGATGGAACTAAGTCGCCACCTGGAAGACCATGTAACGCCCGAAGTGTCGCCGCAAAGTCAGGTGCCCATGACCCTTGGAAACCGTATCGAAAAATTGGCGAATGTGTATCCAGACATTCTGGCGCAGGTAAAAAAGAACAAGGATGGACAAGCACTCATTTTCAGCTCCACTGACAGCAAAGGCATTGAAGATGAGGTACTTGCAACGGTAGACTCAACCATTCGGGCGCTTTACCATCGTTTTAAAAATGCCCTGAAAGAAAAGGTCTTTTTGGAACCGCCAGGCGAGTGTGCAGATGCCTATTACCTGCGTCTCATGGCTGAGCCCAAGCTGGAGCGACTGCACAATGCCATGCGCCGCAACTACGCCGCTGCTTTGCAGGACGATGCGCAACAGGCCGTGAACAACCTGATGAAAATGGAACCTACGGAGACTAGGCTTTACCGCCTCGAGCGCCTCAAAAAATACGCTCCCTACCCGCGACTGCTCGGGCGTGCTGCGGAACTACTCGGACCGGAGCATTACATGTACACGACTTTGCGTGGAAGAAAATGCTACTTCGAAGGCTGGATTTTATACATGGAAAGTGGAGTGAATCCTGATTCTTTGCTAGGGCGGAGAATTTTAAATAAATACAAGGAGTCGCTAACATGGCAATCAGACGTTGCACAAACCTATCTGGCTATGAGCCAAGTATTTACTCGAATTGCCCCGAATAGAGATTCTATGTTATGGTACAGCCAGAAAGTCATTGATTTGGCGCCTTCTTGGCCAAGAGCATTCCTCAATATGGCCATGATTCTGGGTAATTCGGAAGAAACAAGGGAGCATTTGGACCGGGCTCTCGCCATTGATTCGAGTGAGACAATGACTTGGTTAACCTATGGATACTTGCACTTTTGGCAAAAAAACTATGAAAAGTGTATTCAAAATTGCTTAAAAGCTATATTACTTGACTCGAATTATGCAGCACCTTATGCCCTTTTGGGTGCAACTTATTTTGAACTAAATAGAATAGAGGATAGCGAAAAATATTTTCTGAAAGGAACCCGGACTGAAAACCCCGGACCCAATATATTTTTTCGCCTTGGAAGCTTGTATTACAACGCTGAAAGATTTGAGGAAGCAGAAAAATGCTATAAACAGGGATTAGCTATTGAACCGAAAGAATTGCTAACATTGATTTGGCTAGCTAGTATTTATATGAAAACACAACGGGTAGAAGAAGCCAAAGCCTTACTTATTGATGCCATGAAATATGATTCTACCTCGACTGTGTCAATGATTAACCTGGCAAATGCATTTGAGGAAAATGGCTTCTTTCCTGAGGCAGAAATTGCGCTCAAAAAAGCCCTTTCATTAAATCCAAAGAATGCACTTGCCTATCGCTTTCTTGGTGATGTGTATTTAAAAACAAACAGAATTGAAGAGGCAAAGGAAAACTTTGAAAAAGCCATAACCTTATTTCCCAAAGCACCAAACTCACTTTGTGGCATGGCTGTGGTTTTCATACGAAAGAAAGACATTCCAAAAGCACTTGAATACCTCCAGCAATCATTCGAACAGGGTTTTTCCAATTTCAAGTTACTAAAAAACGGCCCTGACTTTGTCCCACTACACGACATGCCAGAATTCAAAGCCCTTCTAAAAAAATACTTCCCTGACCAAGTCAATGACTGAAAACAATCCTGACCACGCAAATAGAAATGCGGGAGCGTTTTTTTAATCCGTATTCCTGAGCCAGGTTTGTGTTTTTGGAGTGAACCCGCATTCTGGAGAAGCATTAACCTAAATCCTCCGATCCCATCAAATTATCTGCTTTTTCCCCAAACAGTACTTACATTACCTCACTTTTCGCGAAAGCAGCCGACCCTCCGAGGATATGCTTCGATTTCATCTGGCCGATGTGTATTCAGCGCAGCAACGCTGGACTGAAGCGAAAAAGATTTACCGCTACCTGTTGGCCACTTATCCGGATTCCCAAGAGTTGCGGCAAGTCGCTTATCTGGGTCTCCTGCCCATCCTGGACCAAGAATCACGCTATCTGGAAGAGGAGAATATCCTCTGGAAAATAATTCGGTTTGAACAGAGCCAACAAACACTGGAGAGACTGGATTCTTTTTATGGAAGGATGATAAAGCAGTTCCCGAAGGATGTCGACTGGCGCTACAAAAATGCCATTTTTTGGATGGAAATAAAGCGTGATGTGTTCAGAGCAATGAGTGATTTCCAGGCAATTGTAGACATCGATACCAGTTATCCGGCCAGGGCCTACCTGCACGCACGCATCGGGGAACATTACCTTCGCTTTAATAAAGAAAAGGCCCTGGTTCACCTTCGAAAATCCCTGGATGCATTGCCCGGTCAGGCCTCCACAGCATACAGTCTGGCAAGCGCTTACCTCCATCTGAATCGAAATGAAGAAGCCTTGGCAGTGCTCGATTCGCTTTATAAAAACAATCAGATCAACCTGCCCAACTGCTTGAAACTCGCGGATTTAAAAGCACTTTCCGGCGATTACACCGCCGCTGATTCTCTGTTCCGGAAAGCAGAAGCCATCCGGATCGATACGGTATTGGGACTTTATGAAGGGATGGGGAAATCCGCCCTGCTGAACCAAAAACCGGAGGAAGCGCTTCTGCTTTACCAAAAGGAATTTGCGCTGCAGCCGCAAAACCCGGCACTGGCATACACCATTGCCCGGCTGTATGCCCGAACCCAACATCCTGCCGAAGCGCTTGTATGGCTGGATCGCACCTTTAATTTAGGCTTCCGGAGACCAATGGTCTTGAAATACGAGGCAGACTGGAACCCGTTACGGGAACGAGCCGAATGGAAAGAAATGATGAAAAAATATTTTCCGAAGAAGGATAAGAACTAAGCCTGTTGCAATATCACACCCCTACCATTTCCCGCACCGGCAAAATCCCCTTCAGTTTCTCCACCACAAAATCCACTTCCTCGCGGGTGTTGTAGTGAGAAAAGGAGAAACGGATGCTTTTGCGGGCCGGGTCGGCATGTATGGCTTCCAGCACGTGACTGCCCTTTTCAGAACCGCTGGAGCAGGCTGAGCCGCCTGAACAACTGATGCCGGCAATATCCATGCTCAGGAGCAACAGTTCGTTTTTCGGGTTGGGCGGAAATGATACATTCAATACGGTGTACAGACTTTTCCCATCGCAATCACCATTGAATTGAATATCGTCGAAGGTTTCCAGCAGCCGGGTTTTCAGGTAATTCCGCACATCACAAATATGAGCTACGCGAGCCTCCATTTCATGAGTGGCCAGCTCCAGCGCTTTTGCCAGTCCTACAATGCCGTACACATTTTCCGTCCCGCCGCGCATGTTGCGTTCCTGCGCACCGCCGTCGATGAACGGCTTGATGGGCGTTTCCGGGTTGATGTAAATGAATCCAACACCCTTAGGTCCATGAAATTTATGCGCTGCGCCGGAAAGAAAATTCACGGGCGTTTCCTGCACATTAATCGGGAAATGCCCAACGGTTTGTACCGTATCAGAATGGAACAAGGCGCCGTATTGTTTGCAGAGTCCGGACACCAGTTTGAGGTCGATCATGGTGCCAATTTCGTTGTTGGCATGCATGAGGGATACCAGCGTTTTTTTGCCATTGCTGTTTTGCAGGGCAGTTTCCAGTGCCTGATAATCCGGGCGTCCGAGGGCATTCACTGGCAGCCAAACCACTTCCACGCCGTTTACTTTTTCCACCGTTTCAATGGCATGCGTGCCACAGTGGTGTTCTGTGGGGCTGGAAATAATGCGTTGCACACCGAGGTCGCGCACGGCGCATTTGATGGCCATGTTGTTGCTTTCCGTACCGCCGGAGGTAAAAAATATCTCGCCGGTGCCTGCGCCGATGCATTGGGCTACGGTTTTGCGCGCCGATTCAACGGCTGCGCGCACACTGCGCCCCTCCGCGTGAATGCTGGACGGATTGCCAAACTGTCCGCGCAATACAGGCAGCATAGCGTTGATAACCTCTTCAGAAATGGGGGTTGTGGCAGCGTTGTCGAAATAGACTCTTTGCATGGTGGACGGCTTACGGTGGACGGTGGACGGTAGACGGTTGTGGTGCGACATAAAGGTTTGACGGCATGGTGCGACAATAAGGTTTGACGTTTACTTTTGCAGTTCATTGACAAGTCAGATTGAATTATTCATATGGGCCAAGCAAAATCAATTGCCGTTCGGCAACAGATTAT
>JAEUUS010000548.1 GCA_016787545.1 Saprospiraceae bacterium | reverse complement strand
GTTTTCGCAGATAAGCCAGGATTTTCGTCCCAGCCGCACCTGCCCGTTCAGCATGATGCCTTTAAACGGCGGGGAGTTTTTGTCGAAAGACCCCACCAAAACGCCGCAGCTGAGGTTTTTCTCCGGATTACCAAAGGTAATGCCTGAATGAAATATCCAGCCGTCGCTTTCGGCATCTTCCGGCAGTTTCAGGAAAAAACCGCCGGCCCAGGTATTGATGTTCGGGTTGCGGGTTTGCCATCTTTTTACGGCAGTGAGCCAGATGGGTATGTCGGTGGTTTCTCCGGTCAGGAAGGTGGGAATCAATCCCCAGCCTACAGATTTTCCGTTTTCCTTGGTTTTGTTGGAATGGAAAAAAACAAGGGAGGTGTTTTTGAGGTAACGGGCGCCTGCATCGGCCCGGAGGCCGGATGGGGCAAAGAAATAATGATCGGGATAGGGATTGGGTGGATACAAAATGCCTTGCTGAGCCTGTAATGCAGGCGTAAAAGCACAAACAAGAGAACATATCCAAAGGCAGGTATGGGGCAGCATCCGGTATTATGGTTTTTTAGGCCGGATGATGCAAAATGGGCGGGGGGCGTTGCTTTGAAACGATGGACGATGGACGATGGTACGATGAACGATGGTACGATGAACGATGGCATTGCGTGGGTATTTATAGCAAAGTGGGTTGTCATCCCGGGAACCGGGACCTACACAAGCCCAGCTACGCACAATTCTCTATGGCAAGGGATAATTGCATAATCCGGCTTGGTTCCGAGTACTCGGAATGACAACCCACTTTATCATAAATACCCACGCAACCCCATCGTCCATCGTCCATCGTTCCCTCACTGCCTCACTTCCAAAAACATGGCTGCCGACATTCCGGCAAACGATTTCCATTTGTTGCGACTTCCGTATTTATAATAGTGTTTGCTTCCGGCTACGGGCATCGCAATGGGCAGGGTGAGCATGGTACCTCCTTTGCTGCCGTATATCCATTCCACACCCACCGCCAGTCGTTCGGTGGCTACCAGATCATAGGGTTGCAGATCCACCGTTACCCAGCCGGTTTGTTTGCCCGTAAGCGTTGTGATAATCTGCTCCTGCAGCAGGCTGGCGCCGGGCTCATCACCCTCCAGATCGTATACATTGATGCGAAAACGCACGGTATCGAAATTGTTGGCAGCCACATAAAACTGGAATTTTTCCAGGCGGGAGGCTTTCTCAATCTTAAACCGGCGACCGATTTCCGAGCCCAGATTTTGGTTGATTTTGCCCTCAAGCGCGTAGTTGACCACCATCCGGTACTTCTTTTTTTCTTTTCCCAACACCCTCAGCTTGGTATTGTCGGGGGTTACCACCACTTCCCGTAGTTGCAGGGTGGAGGGTTTTAACACCACATCAACCACTTCCTCTTTCCAGGTGCTGAGGGCCACTGATTTTCGGGTAAAACCCAACAGGGAAAATTGCAGGGAGTCTTTGCCGGAATTGAGGTTTTTTTCAGGAATTTCCAGGGTAAATCTGCCATCCTCGCCCGCCACTGTACCAATGGAAGTGCCCGGAATTCCTATGCTGACATACGCCAGGGCCTCGCCGGAAGCTTCTTCTATTACCCGACCAGAGATGGTTTTTTGGGCAAAAAATGGGAGTGTGCAGCACAACAGAACGCTGCTCAAAAAGAGCTTTTTCATGATGAAATGTGATGTTGAAGTTATCCGGCAAAAACAAAGCGCATGCCCACCATACAGGCCGCCATTACACAGCAAAAGATGCAGAGACTGGTGCGCCATTTTTGCGGCACAGAACCTATAAAATGAATGATGCAAAGGATGAGTCCAATTCCCAGCAGTCCAAGCGGCAACCGAAAAGCCGGACAATATGCCTGCACGGCTATGATATCGCCCAGGGGCCGGATGTTGCTCAGGGTGAGATAACTGGCGGCCTCGGTGAGGTTCGATAGCACGAAAACACTGGCGAACCAGGCCGACCATTGTCCTGCCGGCAAACGCCGCAATACCATAAAGCCGCCTGCTGCAAGCAAAATATTGACTAAAATGCCTCCCATAGCGGCTATAAACAAGTGAAAAGCACTCATTTCAGCTACACACGAGGCATCCAGCGGGTCCGGACTGGCTGCACCAAAATGCAGTGGTACGTGCAGCTTGAACAACTCCGGCTTGCAGCCATGGAAGCGGTACACCAGGGCATGGCCCAGTTCGTGCAGCCAGATGGTGGCGTACATAGCGGCATAAGCCAGCCCCGGAAAAGCAACGACAGGAATCAGTTTCATGATCAAAAAGTTAGAACCAACGATTGCGGGTAATGCTGAGCGCCTGGCCGCGCTTGCGTTTCATCCGGATGGTCCAGATGATGCTGATGGCCACAGTAGCTGCCCGGAATATGTTGGCGGCCAGACCGCCGGCGGCATTGGGTCCGGCCTCAAAAGCGTTCCACCACAGGTTCATAAAAAAGTGCATAGCCATAGGCATGTACAGGTTGTTGTCCCATTCCACATACAGCCAGGCAAACCATAGCCCGCCCAATGCCGTGATGCTGAAAACCCCAATGGCGCTACCCAAATCGCCCGCCTGATACAAATGCCCTGAACCAAACACCAGGGCATTCAGGAGTCCGGCAGCCAGGAAACCCCAGCCGGCAAAGCGGAAAAGTTGGCCAAATACAAAACCCCGGTAAAACAGCTCCTCCGATACAGCAGCGCCCAGGCAGCCCAGCAGGAAACCCTCCCAGCTGAGGCTCAACTGAAAATCAGCTAAAAAAGCGTAGCCAATGAGCATGGGCAAACAGAAAATAAAGGCCATTTTCAAAGCTTCAAGGCCATTGGCCGAAAGGCCCCAGGCCGCCGGAACAGCCCTCCATTGGTTGCCGTGCAGCCACCAGATCACCAGCCCGGTCAGCAATAGCGGAAGGACTTCCCGGGTAACAACCAGTTCGGTGTAAGAGTGGGGCTGAGGCAATTGCCGTGTAGTGACATACACAGCCAGAAATACCAGAGGAACGAGAACGGAGAAAACAGTTTTATTCCGCATGACTTTTGCAATGGTTTGATAAACAGTGGTTTGCGATCAACTGCTGCAAAAGTGCGGCGCCCGAAAATTCAGGACAAAAGAAAGGGGTAAAGGATCAAAATGCGGGGCGAATGGTAGTTCGTTGGGGTGAATGGCAAGATTTTGGGGCGAATGTCAGCGGGGTTTGGAGGCTATAATGTCCCGGATATCGGCCACGGCAGATCGGGATACGGGAATTTCTCCGGCGTCCGGTGTTTTGTCAAACACCAGAAAGTAGGTGGGCGACTTCCCCTCCAATCGCACCGGATGGTCAAAATTGACCACATAGGAGCGGTGTACCTGCCGGAATGCTCCCGCTTTGTTCAGTTGAAGGAACAGGTTGCTCAATGCGCCTCTGAGCATGAGCCGTTGGGTTTGTCCGTCCTTTTGCAGGAATATCTCCACGTAGTTATCGGCTGCGCGCAGGAAAAGTATGTCAGCGCGGAGCAGGGTGAGCTTTTCGTGTTTGTTTTCGCCTTGCAATACCACCAGCGCTTCGGCAGGTGTTTGGGCTGTGGCCGGCATTTGTGCAAGTTTTTCAGAAAATTCGTGGGTCAGGAGTCTGTTTTTCACATCGAAAAACCGCCAGGCCAGGAAAAATCCCATCGGCAGGATGGCGGTTGTAATGGCATAAAAAATGAAACTCAAAAACCCGAACAACGAAAATTGCCCGCCAATGGCCAGTCGCTGATACACATAGCTAAAGGTTACGGCCAAAAGCAGGAATACTGTGGAAAAGACCAGTTCCCGTTTAAAATTCCATTGCCCCGGAGCAAAAAAGTTGCTCCAAAGCAAGGCCACAGATTCGCGCAAAACGAAGGCTGTCAGCGGCACCAGCAACCCGTATCCCGCCAGAATCAGGTATTTCAACTCATGTTTAAACACATAAGTACCAAAAGGCTGAAACACCGCCAGCACCCCGAATATGCCAATGCCAATGAACACTGCCTGGCGGTATAATGCGCCACGGGAGGGCGGATCAATGGGAGCATTGAGCAGATTGATGTTGGAATTCACGGCGAAAATGTACGGTGGTTTTGCCAAACACTTCCTACCCCCGCTGAATCACAAATGCCTCCCCGCCGGAAACGCCATCCTCTCTGATAAGCCTCACATAATACACCCCCTGCGGCAATTGGTCAATACCCAACCGAACTTGCCCGCCAGGAGCAATCGTTACCTGTTGGCTTAATACCACCTGTCCGGCCTGGTTGATCAAAACCACACTGCCAACGGCATTTTTTTCACCAGAAAGAATCAAATCCAAATACTTGTCGGCCGGGTTAGGCATAAGCGCAAACCCCGTAGCCCCCAACCGTTCCAGCGTTCCAACCGAAATGCTGTCGTCGATCATGCTGTCGCAATCGTCGTCCAGTCCGTTCAACACCTCCTCAGCGGTTGGGTTGATGGCGGCATTGGTATCGTCGCAATCCAGGTTGTTGGCTACATACCCGGGCAAGCTGCACGGAGATTGCGTCACCAGGGCCGGATTACCAAATCCATCGCCATCTGCATCCGAATACCAGGCGAAAGATGGCACAGGAAAGTCAATGGCCCAGTCGTTCAGGGTGCCGGCATCCGGCGCTTCAACATCGGTAACCGTCAAGGTCCAGGCGCCGTTCGGATTTTCTCCGTTAAAGGCAGCAAGGGGGGATTGCGGCTTATACCAGCCATTGTCGGTTGCCGGGCAAGGTATTTGTCCGTAATCAGCAACCGCGTCGTCGTCAAAGTTCAACATGATGTCATGGCTGCTTCCGCACAATCCCTGAAGCAATTGCACTTCTGTGCCATTCGGACTTCTCAATACAACCACCAGATCGGCCGTCCAGGTATGGGTGATATTGAGTCGGATCAAGTTTATATCCACGATTTCGGTAATTGGAATATTCACCATACGGGTTGAGGTAAAGGTGCCAATGTCTCCAATAGTCGTTGGTAATCCACTGCCTGTAAAGGTGTATTGCAGATCATCAATCAGGCCATTACAATCATCGTCCACTCCGTTACACAAATCCAATACGCCAGGACTAACCGCCGCATTGTTATCGTCGCAATCCAATGCATTGGTCACAATGGCGCCTTCAAACCCACAGCCTACTGCCGCTCCGCCGTACCCGTCGGCATCCTCGTCCATAAACCCAATAGGAGGCTGATCGCCAGATACTACATTGGATGCAACACCTTTCATGGTCAAATTTCTTACCTGAGCCTCTCCATAAGCCGCAGCGGCATTGGAAAAGACCTGAATGCCCTGATTATCTCCATAAGGCTGACCGAATTCAAAGGAATAATAGGCCATTAAACCAGGCTCGTCGCCCAAAGGCTCGCACAACACCTCCTGCAACAGGTCTTCAGCGCCGGTGGTTACATTCCAGAGCTTAATTTCATCCAGGGCGCCTTTATAGGGCAACCACTCCCCATTTTTACCTGCGCCCAGGATCAGGTCGCCGTTATGCTCGCCTGGCGGCGCCTGGTACGACTCGTAGGTTTTTTGTTCTATCCACTGCCCGTTGATGTAAAAATCAACCGTGCGATTGGCGGCCGAACGAACAATACTGACATGCGTCCAGACGCCCGGCAGGATTATTCTGGAACAATCCAAAGACACCAGGTTATCATACCCGCAGCAATCATCGGAATGTTTGTAACGGATTCTGCCGTAGCTCAATAAAACCGTAAATTCATGGCCATTGTACAGCAGCGTTTGATCGGCAGCAATGATATCCGGCCTGATCCAGAATGAAATGGTCAGTTCTCCTTTCAGCGATTGTCCATTTTGCGCAATGGCCAGGTAATCATCCTCGCCATCAAAATGTATGGCTCTTCTGCACGGGTCTGATTTGACGGATACCGGAAGGATTTGTTCTTTTGAAATGCCGCATCCATTCACAGCCCGCACCCGTATGGCGCCCCCTGTGCTTCCGGCTGTTGCCAGGATTTCGAGGCCGGTAGATGCGCCGGTCCAACCCTGCGGCAGGGCCCACTGATAACTGTCGGCGCCCGGTACGGGGGTAATGGAATAATAAACGGAAGCATCCTGACAAATAGCCAAACCGCCTGCTATTTCTGCAGGCATGGCAGGCGCCGAGGTAGTACAGGTTACATCGAGGGCAGCTACCACTGTGGTGTCTACCAGGCAGTTATTGGTGCAAATACACCGGAATAAGCGGCCATCATGATCCACCATAGCAGCAGGCAAACTGTAAGTATCTGCATTGGCGCCTGCTATGTTTTCAAACGAAATGCCTCCATTGGTACTTTCCTGCCATTGGTAAGTGGTATTTAA
>JAEUUS010000538.1 GCA_016787545.1 Saprospiraceae bacterium | reverse complement strand
ATTCACGCTGAAAAACAACTTCTGGAAAATACTGGAGTTGACCACCAATTTCAACATGTACAATTCCATTGTGGACGCCTCCAATGTTCAGGAAGGATTGACCAATGAGCAATTCACTTTTTTTGTCAAGG
Source organism: Saprospiraceae bacterium (assembly GCA_016787545.1). Taxonomy (GTDB): domain Bacteria; phylum Bacteroidota; class Bacteroidia; order Chitinophagales; family Saprospiraceae; genus M3007. The sequence continues at coordinate 5,023 of JAEUUS010000538.1, read as the reverse complement.
AAAATCTCAATCTGAAACTGCCTAAAAACTTTACCATCCAAATCAATGGTTCGTATCAAAGTCGAACAGCTTTTGATACCGGTGGCAGTAGCGGGGGCGGCGGAAACCGCGGCGGTGGCGGAGGAGGTGGTCGTGGTGGACCTTACGGCGGACCCACAAGTACCGCTCAAGGGTACACCATCCCGGTGTGGTATGTAGATTTTTCCATTCGGAAAGATTTGTGGAAAAAAACGGCGAGTATCAGTCTGAGTATGCAGGATATATTCCGTTCCCGAAGAAATGGTTCTTTTACGGAGTCTGATTACTTTACTCAGGAAACCTGGCGCAGAAGAGATCCACAATTAGTAAAACTCAATTTTTCCTACAGATTCGGCAAATTTGATGTATCACTTTTCCGTAGAAAAAACACGCGGATGGAAACCGAAGGGATGGAAGGTGGATTTTGAGGCATCTGAAGGTACACGAGTTTGAAGGGGGGCGTTCAGTTCAGCTTTTGCAGAGAAGCTGGACAGAACGCCCCCCTTCTTTGTCCTCCGGTACTTTTCAATTCTGTTTTCTTCCTACCTTTCGTCCATGACAGAACTTCAGCAACGCAATGAGGCTTTTCAAGCCTTTTTAAACACCTTGAACCCGGCGCAAAAAGCTGCCGTGGATCAGGTTGAAGGAGCAGTGCTGGTGGTTGCAGGGCCAGGAACCGGAAAAACGCATTTGTTGACGGCCCGAATTGGCAATATTTTGCTGAAAACGGACGCCAGGCCACAAAATATTCTCTGCCTTACCTTTACCGATGCCGGAGCAAGCGCCATGCGACAACGCCTGATTCAACGCATTGGCCCGGAAGCGCACCAGGTTCCTATTTACACCTTTCATGCATTTTGTAACCGTGTCATTCAGGATAATGCGGAGTACTTTTCCAAAGGAAACCCTGAGCCGCTTACAGATTTAGAGCGCATTGAAATGGTGCGCCATTTATTGGAGAATCTACCTGCTTCACACCCGTTGCGGGATGGGAAAAAAGATGTATTTCAATTTGAAGAACATCTGCGTGATCTGTTTACCTCCATGAAAAAAGAAGGATGGACGGCCGGTTTTGTGCACAAACGTTGTGAAGATTTTCTAAGAGCAATTCCTGAAAATCCAACCTTTATCTATCAAAAAAACGGAAAAAATTTCCGTAAAGGAGATCTTAAAACAGCTCAAATAAAGGAAGTCAGTGAAAAAGTTGAACGATTAAAAGCTGCTGCCGACCTGTACCCTAAATTCAGCAATGCCCTTGAAAAAAATGCCCGGTATGAGTATGAAGACATGCTTCTTTGGGTATTAAAAGCCTTTGAAAAACATGAAGCTCTTTTGCTTACATATCAGGAAAGATATCAATACATTTTAGTTGATGAATTTCAGGATACCAATGGAGCTCAATTCCAATTGATACAGCAGCTGCTTGATTTTTGGGAGAGTCCAAATATTTTTATTGTCGGCGATGATGACCAGAGTATTTATGAGTTTCAGGGCGCTCGTTTACAAAACCTGAAAGAATTTCAACACAAATATGCCGCTGGCTTGAAAACGATAGTTCTGGAAGAAAACTATCGTTCTGCTCAGAATATTCTGGACGCATCGGCAAGGGTTATTGACCATAATACACTTCGGGCCATCCATTTTTTTGAAGGCAAAACCCTTCAAAAAAAGTTGAGAGGACAGCCAAACATGTCAGGAGACATTCAAGTAGTTTCATTTGCCAATCGCTTGCAGGAAACTATTCAAATGGTTGGAGATATTGAGCAGTTGATCCAGCAAGGGGTTTCTCCACATGAAATAGCTGTTTTATATGCAAGGCATCGTCAGGCAGATCGAATGTTGAACCTTTTCGAAAAAAAAGGTATTCCGTACCAAACCAGAAAACCCCTGAATATTTTGGATCTGCCCGTAATTAAACACCTCAGATCCCTGTTAAGTTATATTCTGGAGGAATCGAAAGTGCCGTTTTCAGGTGAATATCGGCTGTTTCAATTACTCCATGCAGGTTTTTGGAAGCTTCCGGAGTTAGATCTGGCGAAACTATCCCTGGCAGCGCGATTGGATGATCCGCTTTCCGGGAATCTGCCTTCAGAAAAATACCGAAAACGTGACCTGAAAGAAACCGCCAGGAAACATTGGCGGGTGTTATTTATGGATCAGGAGGCCCTGAAAACATTGTCGCTTGAACACCCGGAGCAATTCAACAGGGTTGGCGAGCGGTTGAATCAATGGATTTCCGATGCGCATAATGTTGCCCTACCCCAATTACTGGAAAAAATCTACTCCGGATCAGGTTTGTTTCAATGGGCCTTGCAACAGCCCGATAAAGCCTGGCATCTGCAAGTGTTGTTCACTTTTTCCCAATTTATCCAGTCCGAATTGCTGCGACAACCCAATCTGAGTTTATCGCGGTTGCTGGATTTATTACACAGTATGGACGACAACCGCTTGTCGTTGCCTGTTGCACAAGGATTACAAACGCCGTCAGGTGTCCAAATGCTTACGGCACATGCTGCCAAAGGGCTGGAGTTTCAATATGTGTTTATGCTGGATTGTACAGAAGACACCTGGGATAAAAATAATGGAGGAAACCGGGGACGTTTTTATTTACCCGAAACGTTAACACGATCTGCGGAGGAAGATGCACTGGAAGCCAGGCGACGGTTGTTTTATGTTGCCATGACACGAGCAAAGCACCAACTTCAAATATCCTATAGCCGTGCAGATGATACCGGAAAAACGCTTACGCAAAGCCAGTTTGTTGCTGAAACGCTTATTCCCGGACAGGAACGTACTGTGACAGAGGCGTCTTTGTTGGAAGCACAATCCTTGTTGATGCTGGAACCTCCCAAACCAGTTATTCAACTTCCAGATCAGGCATTGATAGCTGGCTTATTGCAAGATTACGCTTTGAGTGTGACCTCCTTCAATCGTTATTTGCGTTGTCCGCTGGCTTTTTACTATGAAGATGTGTTAAAAGTGCCGGGAACCACCAGTGAATCTGCCGCTTATGGATTGGCCATTCACAGCGCCTTACAACAGTTTTTACTGCGTATGAAAAGCCATCCGAAGCTGGAATGGCCCACTTCTGAAGCCTTGCAGGACCTTTTTCAGGCGGAACTGGAGCATAACAGAGGCTTTTTTTCGGAAAGTAGTTTTGTTCAAAGACTGGCCCTTGGTCGCGATCATCTGCGGCGGGTGTACGTGGAGCAAATTCCATTTTGGCGCAAACGTGCCATTGCTGAGCGCAGGTTTGAAGGCGTCCAGTATGAAGGTGTACCAATAAAAGGCGTTTTAGATAAAATTGAATGGCTCGATACCCATTCCCTTCGGGTGGTGGATTACAAAACCGGGACGCCTGATCCCAAAAAAACCATGGCGCCAACCGAGGATCAGCCGTATGGCGGTGATTATTGGCGACAGTTAGCTTTTTATCAGATATTACTGGAACAATCCAAACTTTACCCTGAAAAGGTCAGTAAAACGGCTGTAATCTGGTTAGAACCTGATAAAAAAGGGAATTTTCCGGTGGTCGAGATCAGCTATACACCAGAAGAAATTCGTTTGGTTGCCCAATGGATTATGGAAGTTTACCGAAAGATCAGGACGATGACATTTGATGTTGGGTGTGGTAAAACAGACTGTAACTGGTGTCAAATGATGCGTGAACGGCAAGGAGACATACAGCAAAACAGGTATCAGGAAGCAGATTTGGATGATCGTAATTAGTTCTTTGTAAAAGAAATAAAGGATTTTGAAACAATTTTTCCGACTTTGCTACCCACAACGTAAACTTTGCCTACTTTTGCGGGCATTTTTTGAAAAGCGATATTAAAATTCAGTGTAACAATGGCTAAACGCAAATCAGATCAGATCGAAGTTGTAGAAGTGGAACAAGTAACCGCATCTTCATATTCTGCTCCTTTTTGGGAAAAATATCCTAACCTGCTCCTTTATGTTCTTGGTGCAATTGCCCTCGCTGTGGCTGGTTGGTGGATGTACAAAGAAATGATTGTTAAACCCAAGCAAGAGGAAGCTGTAGCCGCCATGTGGCAGGCAGAGCAACAATTTGGTCGCGACTCCTTCCAGTTGGCATTGAATGACCCAGGCGGCGGCTTCGACGGTTTCCTGGCCTTAGCCGACAAGTTCAGCGGAACTCCAGCCGGGAATATGGCACACTACTATGCTGGCATTTGTTACCTCCAAAGTGGTGATTTTGATAATGCCATTAGCCAAATGAATGAATTTGATGAAGTAGGAACAGTGCTTCCTGCTGTAAAGTATGGCGTTATTGGCGATTGTTATTCCGAAAAGGAAGACTTTGAAAAAGCCGTGGACTACTATGAGAAAGCAGCCGATGCTTCCGATAATGACCTGATGCTTATTTATTACCTGAAGAAATTGGGCATGCTTCAAGAGCGCCTTGGCAATAAGGAGGCTGCGTTGAAGGCATTCGAAAGGATTCGTGTAGATGCTGCTAACCCACAAGCTGGCGACTGGAGAGATATAGAGAAATACATCTACCGTTTACAAGGCGGTCCAAAAGAGTAATATCTGCCAGACATCATAAAAAAAGGGGCTCAGTTACTAACTGGGCCCCTTTTTTATGGCCATTTTTGGCGAAAATGGGGGTAAAAAAAGAAATCCCTCACTGTTAGCAGCGAGGGATTCTAACCCAAACAAATAAACACAAAAACTACTTGCTGCAATTTTATGGGGAATTGTCGGGAAACGTCAACTTTTTCACCTTTTTTTTTGTAAAAATTTTTGAATCTTTAATACTTCGATCGCTAAGCTTTCGAAATGTTCCTCGTCATGGAAACTTTTTCACCATAAAAAGATTTGTTTTCAACCCAATTCAGGTTTTTTTTTACCGTTTACCCGCTACCTTAGCCGCTACTTGTTAGTTGCCATGCGCTTAATAAAATTTGTACTCGCCCTTACGCTTACCATTGCCGTTCTCTGGCAATTAAGCCGGCCCATTCCATTAGGTGATAAAAACATC
>JAEUUS010000518.1 GCA_016787545.1 Saprospiraceae bacterium | reverse complement strand
TAAGAGCATGTTGGGGATTTTCTGACGGAGTCAAAAATTTGAGTTTTTTTCGTCAGTTTTTGCGTTTTTGAAGAAGCATAGCCTGAGTTACGTGACTGAAAAAAGGTAAAAAATGGCGGAAAAAGGACAATTTTTGGCCCGACAAGAAAATCCCCAACATGCTCTAAAGGGTCACTAGTTTTAAGTAGGCGGGGATTGGCAACATCCCCATTACTTTCATCGTTCCTTTGGTTTCCTGTTACACAATCACCATCAGAACCCTATTTTTATGAAAAACGTTCCTTTCATAGCCCTATTGCTTTTAATTGCTAACCTGCTTTCTGCACAAAAAGACTACAACCTGGATTTTGAAAAATCTGACCCCGCAACAGGCCTGCCAGGAAACTGGCAACTTGGTACCGGTGGTAAAAGTAAAAGTAGTTATTCCTTTATCCATGATTCTACCGGCGCTTTCGACGGTAAATATTGCGCCAAACTGGCCTCTACTCCGGAATCAGGCACTTTTGGCGCCTTTTCGATGCTTGTTCCGGTTGAGTTTAAAGGTGAAACCATTACCCTAAAAGGTTATATCAAAACGGAAAATGTAGCTCAGGATGGCTGGGCTGGGCTCTGGCTTAGATTAGATGGAGAATCAGGCTCAGTCGGATTTGATAATATGCAGGATAGAGGACTGAAAGGCAGTCATGAATGGAAGCAGTTTGAGATTGTTCTCGAACTCCATAAAGACGCCCAAAATGTGGTATTCGGTGGACTGGTAGTAGGAAAAGGAACCGCCTGGTATGACAATATAGAGGTATTGGTGGACGGGAAACCATTCTGGCAAGCACCCGCGCGAACCATCCTCAAAAAGCCGGCAGAACTGGATACCATGTTTCATTCTGGCAGTAAGCTACTGTTAGGTCAAATGACTCCTGAAAGGGTACATGACCTGGTTATCCTGGGTAAAATATGGGGGTTCCTAAAATACCACCATCCCAAGGTTGCCTCCGGCGATATTAACTGGGATTACGAGCTATTTCGCTTTTTACAACGTTACCCGGAGGGACTTAAAGCCCGTCAACGCGATGATTTGTTGACAGACTGGATCACCTCACTGGGTGAGTTGCCAAACTGCCGGAATTGCAACAAGAAAATAAAAGATGAGATTCACCTGACCGCCGATCTGACTTGGCTGGATGATGCAAAACTTAGCCCTGCACTGCGCAAACAATTGAAACTGGTGTATGAACATCGCAATCAATCGGAAAATTTCTATATTGATCATGAGAAAAATATAGGAAACCCGAAATTCCAGCATGAATCAGCTTATCCACAGTTCAAATATCCAGATGAAGGGTATCGACTGCTTTGTGTTTACCGGTTTTGGAACATTATTCAGTATTTTTTCCCGTATAGAGATGTAATCGGAGAAGACTGGACGGGTGTGATGCAGGAATTTATCCCCAAAATGATTCAATGTAAAGATGCCCTTAGCTACAAACTATGTACCCGTGAACTCATCGGCCGAATCCACGACACCCATGCCAATCTCTGGATACAGGATGAAGAGATGCTTAAGTATTTTGGAGAAAAGCGTCCGGCCGTTCAGGTTAAGTTTATTGAAAATCAGGCGGTTGTAACAGGTTATTATCAGGCTTATTACGGCGCTCAGACAGGCTTGCTTCCTGGCGATGTTATTACCGCCATTGAAGGAGTGCCGGTAAAGGATCTGCTGAAACAAAAATTGCCTATGTATCCGGCATCCAACCTGCCTACTAAACTGCGGGATATTGCCCGGGATTTGTTGCGTACCAATGCCAATAGTCTGCATTTGAAGGTGCTTCGCGGCCAAACAGAAAGCGATATGGAAGTTGCCTGTTTTAATGCGGTAAAAGAAGAGTTTAACATGATGATAGACTGGGCTTATAATCAACCGGATACTTGCTATCGATTTTTGAGCCCTGAAATCGGTTATATGTATCTGGGAACGGTTAAGCAGGAGTCTCTCGCTCCAATGATGGAGCAATTTAAAAACACCAAAGGTATTATACTTGACTGCCGCAATTATCCGTCGGATTTTACCGTGTTTTCCCTGACAGAATATTTGAAAGCAGAATCCTCCGAATTTGTATATTTCACCAATGGGAGTGTCTCAAATCCGGGAGTATTTACACAAACGAACCCCATTTTTTGTGGGGGAAAAAACAAAAATCCTTATCAAGGAAAGATTGTTATATTAGTGAATGAAATATCGCAAAGCTCTGCAGAATATCACAGCATGGCATTTCGCTCTGTGTCGGGCGCTATTGTTGTGGGCAGCACCACAGCCGGAGCAGATGGCAATGTCTCCAGGTTTTCGTTGCCTGGTGGTTTAAACAGCATGATCAGCGGCATTGGTGTATTTTATCCGGATGGCACACCCACCCAACGAGTAGGTATTGTGCCTGATTTTCCCGTTTTGCCAACCATAGCAGGCGTAAAAGCAGGAAAAGATGAACAATTGGATTTCGCAAGGGAGTGGATTATGAAGCAATAGGGGGGATTTGCAGGTTGATATCTTGAACGAGGCGCAGGACTCGAATCACCCCATCATTTCATCCATTGGCTGCCTGCCAAATTTTTGAAGTATGGCAAAATGTGAGCGCAAGGCATGACCAAACGTTTTGTGCTCCAGATAAGGCGTATTGAATTCAGTGGCGGTGCGCTCTACAATGTTCGCTATTTGTGGATAATGCACGTGGCAGATTTTGGGGAACAAATGGTGTTCCACCTGAAAATTTAGTCCGCCAACGTACCAGGTTAAAAAGCGGTTATGGCGCGAAAAGTTGACAGTAGTATGCAGCTGGTGTATCGCCCATTCATTTTCAATGTGGCCCATGGTATTAGGCAATGGATGGCTTGTTTCTTCCACGGTATGAGCCAATTGGAAAATGACAGTCAGGATGAGACCACAAATAAAATGCATCAGCAGAAAACCTGCCAATACTTCCAATACAGGTATCCCCGCCAGTAATGGCAGTCCTAAAAAGAGCGAGAAGTAGAACAGTTTCACGCCTATAATTTGCGCTAATAGCACCCGGTTTTGGGCCGGAGTGTTTTTATTGAGTCCAATGCGGCGATAGCGGACAAATTGTAAAAAATCCTTGGCCACCACCCAATACAGGGTTGTTAAGCCGTAAATAAAGATGGCATGCCACCATTGAGTACGATGGATTGGTTTCACCTCTGTGTGCGGCGAAAACCGCAAGCCTGGTTTGTCGGCAATATCATCGTCGTAGTGCGTAATATTAGTGAAGGTGTGGTGCAGATTATTGTGTTGATATTTCCAGTTGCTGATGGCGCCACCTAAAAGCACCAGCGAGTATCCGAGCAGTTCGTTGATGCGTGGGTTGGCCGCGTAAGCTCCGTGGATGGAATCGTGCATAACACTCATGCCCACGCCGGCCATGGCAATACCCATCAAGGCCCAACATGCCAGCGACCAGCCAAAAGCTGGTTGAAACCACGACATCAGAAACAGGGGCAACAAGTAAGCGGAGAGCAAAACACCAGACTTGATAACAACGCTCGTATTGGCGTGTTTGGACAAATTATTTTCCTTGAAATACGAATCTACTCTGGAGTGTAACGTATGGTGAAACTGAGATTTATCGGGACTGATAAAGCGGATTGGCTTGAGTTGCGCCATGTATGGTTGCAAAAATGTTGGCGCTGAAAAGCGACAGAGTTAAACTTCTTTTGAGATAGACCACCGGATGATGGGCGGCAGGAATTTAGTTCACTCATCCTTAATGGGGAAAGGCAGGCGTCGCAAAACTAATCATAAAATTAACTTATTCAGGGCTTCTCTTCAGTTGGGCCACCTTTTTTACCTGTTCTGTACTTTCAGGACAAATTATTCGTCGCTTTTTTGGGAGAGGGGGCAGCGTAAAGCAAAAGGTCTGGCCCAACACACGCTGATGACGTAGCAACATAACAGAAAACACCTATTTTCACGCCCCGTTTGTGTCAATATGCGCCTGCTATCCTGCCTGCTTTTTTCCCTTGTTTGTGCGAACTCCGTGGCGCAAAATGTTGCTTTTGAAAAAATCGGCATCGAACAAGGCCTCTCTCAGGGGATGGTATTCGATCTGGTGCAAACCCGCGACGGGTTTTTGTGGGCCGCCACCAAAGATGGGCTAAACCGCTACGATGGCTACAACTTCAAGATTTTTACCCACAACCCTTTTGCCCCTTTTACCCCGGCAGAAAA
>JAEUUS010000458.1 GCA_016787545.1 Saprospiraceae bacterium | reverse complement strand
ATAGCGATGGTTATTGAAAATCCATACGCTGCCTCCATATTGGTTGAGTTGTGAAAATACAGGATCATCATGATGCAGCCCACCCAAAGAATGGTATTCACCGAGGGGATATAAATCTGTCCTTTCAGGTTCGTTGGATTTTTCACGGTTACCCTTGGCCAGAAATTCATACTCATAGCCTCTGAAATCAGGGTGTAAGAACCACTGATCAGGGCCTGTGAGGCAATGATGGCGGCAGAAGTGGCCACCAAAATCCCTGGGATCAGAAACCATTCTGGCATTATTTCATAAAACGGATTTCGGCCATTCAGTAGCGGTTCACCCTGGTGAAGCAGCCAGGCGCCCTGACCCATATAGTTCATGACCAGGCAGGTTTTTACAAAGGCCCACGAAATCCGGATATTGGGACGGCCGCAATGACCAAGGTCAGAATACAAAGCTTCTGCGCCGGTGGTACACAGGAATACAGCGCCAAGCAGCCAAAAGCCGTGCGGGTATTGCGTGAGCAAAACATAGGCATGATAAGGATTGAGTGCGCGCAGGATGTCGGGAAAATGCAGTATTTGGGCAAAACCAAGCACAAAAAGCATGGAAAACCAAATGACCATTACGGGTCCGAAAGTAGCGCCCACCTTTTGGGTGCCGAATCGCTGAAAGAAAAACAGCAGCGACAGAATGACAATGACGATGGGTACAGTAGGTAAATGCGGCACCACCATTTCCAGTCCTTCTACCGCTGAAGCCACTGAAATGGGCGGGGTAATGATGCCATCAGCCAACAACGTTGTAGCGCCCAGGATGGTGGCGATGACCATACCACCTTTACCATACCTGCGCACGATGGCATACAGCGAAAAAATACCTCCTTCGCCGTGATTGTCGGCCATGAGGGTCAGGGTGATGTATTTAAAAGTGGTTTGGAAAACGAGGGTCCAGAACACACAGGAAATACCACCGTAAATGAGCTGCTCGGAAATGGTTCTGTTGCCAACAATAGCCTTCAATACATAGAGCGGGCTGGTGCCTATGTCGCCATAAATAATGCCGAGTGCAACCAATAACGTACCAGCCGTCACCCGTGCGGGGACGTTCATATTCGTATTCATGATGTAAAATTTGAGTCTTAGTTTAAGGTATCTAATGGATTGGAATTAACCCATTAGATAAAAAAGGTGAGATTTAATCAGGTGTTGCCGACAAACCGGTACCCTACCCCTGATTCAGTAAGAATGAAACGGGGCTGATCTGGTTCATCTTCCATTTTTTTACGGAGTTGACCCACAAAAACCCGTGGGTATTGGGTTTGGGTAACATATCCGGGTCCCCAAATTTCCCTGAGTATAAAAGAGTGTGTGAGTACTTTTCCTTCGTTTCGGACAAACAGCGACAAGAGGGCAAATTCTGTGGAGGTCAACTTAACCAGTTCGTTGTTTTTGCGCAGTGTTCGGTTGGCGACATCCACGGTTAGGTTGCCAAATTCCTGCACTGGATCCTGATCGCCGGATTGAGCCAGACGAAGTGCGGAACGAATTCTGGCCAGCAACTCGCCAGGCCTGAAGGGTTTGATGAGGTAATCGTTTGCGCCATGATCCAGCGCTTGCACTACATCTTCTTCGCCGCTGCGTACGGAAAGAATCAATATGGGTTGCCGGAACCATTCTCTCAGGCGGATGAGTACCGATTGGCCATCTTCGTCTGGTAAGCCCAGATCGAGCAGAATCAGATCGGGCGGGTGCATGGCGGCCATGGTAATACCTTCCTGGGCATTAGCGGCCGATTGGGTTTTGTAACCATTGGCATGAAGGGTTATTTCAAGCAATTTGCGTATGGCCGACTCGTCGTCTATGATTAAAATGCAAGGCATAATTCAGTTCATTCAATGGTTCACAGTTGGGCGCAATAACTGACCGGTAGGTATGTTGAGGATGAATTCAGCGCCGCCTTCCGGTTTGTTCCGCACTTCAATGGTACCGTGGTGGGCTTTAATCACACCTTTTACGATGGACAACCCCAGGCCGACACCGCCAGCTTTTGATCCTGCAGGACGATAAAACTTTTCGAAGATACGCAACAGGTCTTCTTCTTCTTTAAAACCCTGACCATTATCAGAGATCCGAATGGTTAGCTGGTGGTTTTGATAAGCTCCGTCTACTACAATTCTTGTGCCCGGAGGTGTGTAGGTTGCTGCGTTATGCAACAGATTGTAAATAGCTTGTTCCATCAGCACAAAATCGAGTCGCATCAGCGGCCAGTTGGCTGGTATTTTAATGTCCAGGCTTTTGTTGTCCAAATCGGGTTTTAGTCGCAAAGCAGCTGTATTAATTAACTCACCCACATCGCACCAGTCCCATTTCAATACAAGGTGACCGGATTCCAGGCGGGAAACATTCAGCAAATTATCCACCAATCGGTTAAGTCGCTCTGCAGCGGTATGGACAACCTGATTCATGGTTGATTTATCTTCATCACTCCATTTATGCTTGTCTGATGCCAGGTTTTCCGAGGCTGCCAATATGGTAGCTATCGGAGTACGAAGCTCATGCGACAAAGAGTTGAACAAGGTGTTATACAGACGCAATGTACTTTCTTTATCCTCACGTCGGCGCATAATCCGGTCATAAACCTTCATCTGGTTTGTCAGAATGGCATTCAATAAAGCTATAATAAAGTACATCAGAAGCATCAACGCATCTTCTGCATGTCCTACAGTGAGTGTAAAGTGTGGCGGGATAAAGAAAAAGTCCCAAATCAGAGCACTCAAAATGGCGGCAACGCTGACAGGTCCAATGCTAAACCGCATGGCAAGTATGGACACCACCATTAATAAAATCAATGAAACGGTTCTGTAACCAATCAGGTCGGTAAACGGGAAGCAAATCGCCGCAGAAACCAACACAGTTGCCACACTCCATCCATATTGTGAAAAATTACTGTGCGTTTTATGTGTTAAAAGCATGGTGTTGAAATGTTGGTGCAAAGGTGCAGCCGGTTTTGTAAGAGAATTATAAAAATGAAAGGCACTGGTATAAAGATTTTATAAAAATTCCCAACTTGCTCTCCACTGAATCGCCGTACTTTGGCTGCTTCAAATCCGAGCCGATGCAGCATCACACCCTTCCGGTAACCCGTACAGCCCATTATTACACCTTGGGTACGCCTGGGCCAGGGATCAAGCAATTTTGGATTGTTTGTCATGGTTATGCCCAGTTAGCGAGTGAATTTCTGGAAAATTTCCGGTTGTTGGAGCAAGAAAAAACCTTTGTGGTAGCGCCCGAGGGCTTGAATCATTTTTACCGAAAGGGATTTGACGGCCCTATTGGTGCCAACTGGATGACCCGTCATGAACGATTAAGTGAGATTAGTGATTATGCCGGGTATTTGCAGGATTTATACAACCATTATGTGCCGCAGTTGCCCAAAGATGTGCGGATCATTTTACTTGGGTTTTCGCAGGGTACGGCTACGGTTTGTCGGTGGATGCTGGAAAAAAAGCCGCATTTTCATGATTTATTGCTTTGGGCGGGTTTGCCTCCGGAGGATCTGGACTATGCAGCGCACAAGGATTACCTGGCGAGTAAAAAATTGTACCTGCTCTATGGCACGCACGACCCATTTCTAACGCCGGATCGCATGAATAGCGTACAGGAGATAGAAGATAAAAACGGCATTGACTTCGGCGAACGCTCCTTTGAGGGTGGGCATGAGATTTTACCTGATACCCTCCGGGAGTTGTTGCTGAACCTGAATTGATTGCTACCTTTGGCGGGGATGAATTATTTAGAGTCATTTATTAGGTCATTTAGGGGTCATTTTGAGGTCGTTTATTAGGTCATTTGGGGGTCATTTGGGGGTCATTTATTAGGTCATTTGGGGGTCATTTATTAGGTCATTTGGAGGTCATTTTGAGGTCATTTATTAGGTCATTTGGGGGGGGGGGCATTTGGGGGTCATTTGGGAGCCATATAATGGCTTTGGAGTCCAATCCTGTTCTACCGCTTGATCTTTACCATTGCCCCCTAAAAGACCTAATAAATGCCCCCTAAATGACCTAATAAATGACCCTAAATGACCTAATAAATGACCTCAAAATGACCCCTAAATGACCCTAAATGACCCTAAATGACCTAATAAATGACCCTAAATGACCTAATAAATGCCCCCTAAATGACCTAATAAATGACCCCTAAATGACCTAATAAATGACCCCAAACGCCCCCTAAATGACCCTAAAAATGACTTTAATTCAAACCACACATGGATTTTAAAAAATTCCTACCTCACCTGATTGCCGCTGCGGTTTTGTTGGCCGTATCGGCTGTTTTTTTTGCGCCTAATTTTTTTGGCGGGAAAGTGCTTCCACAACCTGATAACGATAAAGCAAGGGGCATTCAAACCGAAATTCAGGAATATCTGAAAAAAGACGGCAAGGCTCCGCTTTGGACCAACTCTACCTTTGGCGGGATGCCTGGATACCAGATTTATTCCCCCATTGAGGGCAATCTGGCCAAACCCTTGGCCAAAGCGTCTTTCTTTTTCACTGATGTAACCAGCATTTGGGCACAAGTTTTTGCAGCCATGATGTTCATGTACCTGTTGGTGATTACGTTGGGCGCCGATTGGCGGGTAGCCTTAATAGGCGCCACTGCCTATGGGATTAGCACCTATAATATAGACATTTTGGAAGCGGGTCACTCCACTAAAATGGCGGCGCTGGCTTTTGCACCGGGCATGTTGGCTGCGGTTTATATGCTGTTTAGAGGCCGTTGGCTGGCCGGAACCGGCTTGTTGGCGCTGTTAACCTCCACACAGGTGTACGTTAACCACGTCCAGATTACCTATTATACGCTGCTGATTGCCGGTATTCTGGTTCTGGTGGAATTGGCACATGCCATTAAAAATGGCGCTTTTGTATCGTGGGGTAAAGCAGTTGTAGGCTTTGGCCTGGCGGTTGCCATTGGTTTTGCCAGCAACCTGTCGAAACTTTGGCCTTCATATGAATACAGTCAGGAAACCATTCGTGGCAAATCTGAGCTCAAAGCCAGTGCCGACAAAGGAGATGGTTTGAGCAAAGAATATCTTTTTGGCTGGAGTTATGGTGTTTGCGAAAGCATGACCCTCCTGATTCCACACTTTGCCGGTGGCGGTGCAGGAGAATCTTATGATGATTCCAAATTGGTGAAAGCCTTGGTGCGGCAATTGCCACCGAATACCTCCAAGGCACAGATGCAGTCACAGGCGGCATCCTTGTTTTACAATGGCGATCAGCCATTTGTAGGGACTGCCATCTATTTTGGCGCCATTGTGTGCTTTTTGTTCTTTTTGGGCGCTTACCTGGTAGAAGGTCCTATTAAATGGTGGTTGGCCCTCAGTGGTTTGTTCATGCTTTCTTTAGCCTGGGGCAAACACTTCTTTTTGAACGATATCCTGTACGATTACCTGCCCATGTTCAGCAAGTTCAGGGCAGTATCCATGGCACTTGGGCCAAGTTTGTTGTGCGTGGCTGCGTTGTCGGCCATGGGCGTTCAGCGCCTCACTGACCCATCCGTTGATAAGGCCGTGAAGATGCGCGGTGTATGGGTGGGCGTGGGTGTAACCGTTTTGCTTTCGGTGATCGGCATGCTTTGTGCCAATAGCAGCGGTCCAAACGATACCGCATTGGGCGACAACCAGCAATTGCTTAAACTACTGCAGGAAGATCGCGCCAGTATGCTGCGTGCTGATATGATTCGTTCATTGGCGTTTATCCTGGCCGCAGCGGGTATCATATATATGTACCTGGGAGGCAAAATGAAGGCGGCTCTGATGGTCGGTCTGGTGGCCGGCTTGTCTTTGGCAGATATTTGGCTTGTTTGTACACGCTCCATTAATTCCAGCAAATACGAAACCAAGCAGGCTGCCACAGCGCCACCTAAGCCGGAAGCATACGACAACCAGATCAAAGCCGACCCTGATCCGCACTACCGGGTACTGGATTTGAGTCGGGGAGGTATTACCGGGAATGGAACCACCTCGTATTTCCATAAGAGTTTGAGCGGCTACCATGCCGCCAAATTGCAGCGTTTCCAGGAGGTAGTAGACCGTTATTTGACCAAAGGATTGGGCCAAAACCTGCACCTGATTGGTATGATGAACGGCAAATACCTGATTACCGACAAGGGACAGGTATTCCCCAATCCTGAAGCATGCGGCAATGCCTGGTTTGTAAGCCATTTCAGCGTGGTAGCCAATGGCGACGAGGAGCTTGAGGCCCTTGGTCCATTGAATCCAAAAGATTCTGCTGTGGTGCAACAAGCTTATGCCTCCACTTTGCAAGGACTTAATATTCAGCGTGACAGCAACGATTACATCAAGCTCACCAGCTATCACCCTGACAAAATGGAGTACGAATACAGCGCCAAAACAGAGCAGTTGGCTGTTTTCTCCGAGATGTGGTATCCGCCATCCAAAGGTTGGAAATGCTATTTGAATGGCCAGCCTGCTCCGGAAATGATCAAGGTGGATTACCTGCTGCGCGGTATGCGTTTACCGGCCGGTGAAAAACAGAAGCTGGAAATGCGTTTTGAGCCGCAGTCTTTCTACACCGGCGAAAAAGTATCGTATGCGGCTTCTGCCTTGGCCTTGCTGTTGTGCGCAGTGGCGTTGTTTTTCTGGTATAAAAATGGAGCCCAGGTTGGTGAAGCGGCGAATTTGAGTGATATGGAGGAGGAGAAAGTTGAAAAAGCTGCTGGGAAAGGGAAGAAGAAATGAGTGTACGGGCGGGTATAGCCGCTCGTTTTAGGTAGGATTCTGCTAAGCAATTTCAGGCGCTTTAATTCAACGTGAGTTGTCACCCCGCGCAGCGGGATGACAACTCACGTTGACCGATGGCTCGGGAATGTTACAGGCCGGAATATCATTCCGGCGTACGGGTTAAACCCGCAGCGGGACCTACACAAGCCAGACAACTCGGAATTTTGCCACAAACAACCCACGCAACTCGGCTTGTGTAGGCCCCGCTGCGCGGGGTGACAACTCACGTTGACCGATGGCTCGGGAATGTTGCAGGCCGGAATATCATTCCGGCGTACGGGAGCACATCAGCCCTTTTAGGATGATTAGATCATCTTACAGGTAGTGAAAACTGATAAAAAAACGTCGGAAGAGTTTTGAACCCCTTCCGACGTTACAGTACATTAAATTCCACCTACGCTTACTTAACCTGTATCATCTTACGTGTTGCACTATCAGTAGCTGTTTCCAGCTTGTAGTACAACATACCCGTTGTGTTGATCAGCGCCCGGTCCAGCACCACTGTATTCATTCCCTTGGCAAAATTGCCTTTTTGCTGATACACCATTCGGCCAGCTTCATCGAAGATGGAAAGTGTAGCCTCCGTTGCTTCCGGAAGGAAGAATCCGATTGTCGTTTTGTGCACAAACGGGTTTGGTTGGTTTTGGTAGAGCTCGAACCCTACACCAGCCACCGTTTTACGATCAAAGCGCAGCGCTAAGTTCATCCGGCCCTCATCGCCATACGCCTCAGCGCGGGTGATGGCGCCGCTTACGCCCAGCATTTCGCTCAGCTTGCCGGATTGCGCTGCACGGAATCGTACTGTGAATGCTTGTGCACCATCAATAGATACCGCCATCGCTCCCTGTGGCAGCAGGTTGAAGTTGTTGTCAGATACATTGTCTGCATTCACTACACCTACTGCAGTCAGGCCATTCAGGGTCATCGTGAACTGGAAGCCTTTCAACTGTTGGGCAGCCTTGAAATTCAGTTCAAACGTTTCGCCCGCTTTAACCTCGCGGTCTTCTACATCAAACAACGCTGTACCCGCTGTCCGGTCTTCAGCCTGCATGTTAGCGTTGGCTACAGCTGAGCTGTTCACGTCGCCAATCTTCACTCCCGCGAAATCCTTACCAAACTGGGTAGTCATCGCATTGGCTACTGAAACGGTTTCAGGGAAAGCAGACTGGAACGGATTGTTCGGATTCGGGAATACAAAGGCTTTGTCCACAAAACGCCAGCTGGTGTTGTTCGGAAGCTCAGTGTAGATACCCAGAATCAACTTACGAATCTCCACAATGTCGAATGTGGTGATCGAGCCGGATTTGTTCGCATCCGCGGCAATCATCTTGTACGGACTGTTCAATGGCTCCAGACCCAGGATGTGCTTGGAGATCAACACCAAATCGTAGGTGGTTACACCGTTGAGCGGGTTGTCGTCTTTCTCCGGAGCAATCGTGAAGGAAGCATCCAGCGGTACGTTGTTGATCAACTGATAGTTACCATTGTCGTCGGTCAGATCGAAGTAGCTGTACGGTGGCGCGAAGGTGCTGGTGCCATTTACATTCACCGTAGCTTCTTCAATGCCATCCGTCATTTCTGTCTTCAATACACCGGATACGTTGATATGATCGCCAATTGGGCAGTTACCCAAGTTATCCTGTACAATCACGTAGGTTTCGCAGTAGTCGGCATTGCCCTGTGCATCCACAGCCCAGAGTTCTACACACTGCGTACCCAATTCATCGCACGTAAAGGTTACGTTGGTGATCGGGTTGCCTTGTGCATCAACCGGGAATCCAGTGCCGGTTCCACACTTGCGGATACCAATTTTGATCTGACCGGAAGGTGTGCAGTTATCTTCTGTATACTGCAGGAAGTCTGATGCCCAGAGTTGGATCATGCTGGTTGGCATAATGTTCACACTCAGACCGTTGAGACAAACCACCGTTGGCGCTTTGCAGTCGCGTACCGTGAAGGTGTATTCGTACTCGCTGTTGTTGCCGCAGCCGTCGGTGATGAACCACTTGATCTTGTGCGTGCCGTGTGGCAGCTCTGGTATCACGTAGTTGTTCTGCTGCTGCTGGGTGTTCCAGCGTACAGTGGCCGTTTTGTTCGTACCCACCACAGTTTCCTGAATCGCAAAGCCGTACTTCTGGTTGGCTGGAACCAGGCGCTCATCAAAGGCGCGTGGTGTGCCGCCGGAGAAGTTTGGTGTGTTCAGGTTGCCGTACAATACATTATTCCAGCCCAAACCAGCCAGGCCTGTGTTCACAGAGTTCACAACGGTTTCCATCGTACCGTCGCCGTCCAGATCCAGGAACAACAGGTATTCAATATTCACGTTGGCTCCGGAGCAGGCGTCGGTGCCGGTGATGGATAGTTCGGTTGGCTCCTCACAAAGGTCGTGTGTCTGGATGCCGTTATCCCACCAGTACATCTCGTTCCAAAGATCGGAGCGGTTAGCCGTATTCCAGGCCTGGTTGTCGCAGGTGGGTTCCACAAAGGTTCCCGTTGGCGCCTGACCGTCTTGTACTTTGATGATCTGTTTGTACTTGTAGCCGTTGGCGTCCTGCTGCCAGAATGTGCAGTAGTTCGTGGCCGTCAGGTCGGTCGGGTTGATTTTCACCACTGTTGGAGCCCATGGCGCTATGGTGCCGCAAGCCGATACGGTTGGACCAGGCAGGTTTGCAGCAGCGTTGCTTACCGGATTCGGGTTCGGGTTTGGCACCTCTATCAACGGCAGGTTCGGGTTGAACGTACACCAGTTGATGATCTGCCAGGTCCGTTCAATCTTGAAGCAGGCATCTGGCACTACGGTGAACACTTCGTCGGTATGAGACACACCCAGCAGTTCGCAGTCTTCCCCGAAGAACAGCGGCTCGCCGAAGTTGCCCGTTCCATCGCAGGTGGTCACGATCGCGTCGTTCGGGAATTTCACAAAGTAGTCTTGCAGGTAAGTAACGAATACCCGCTGAGTGCACTGACTGGAGTTACCCGCGCAGTCGAACACACGGAAAGTACGCGTGATCGTGCCCTTGTTACACACCGTGTCGAACAGCGTGTAGTTTACGGAGTGTGTGAGGCCGATCTGACCCAGGAACACCTTGTTGGTATCCAGGCAGCAATTATCGAGCACATCCGGAATGCCGTAGCTCCACAGACTTGGATCGAAGTTTTCGCAGTTCACTGATACGTTGGCTGGTGGCTGACAAGCAGGTTTGATCTTGTCTTCAACCAGTACAGACACCATGCAATCGTTGTAATTGCCATGGCAATCCCAGGCACGGAACACCACCATTACCGTATCGCCAATATCGGAGCAGCAGAATTTTACATCCGGAGCGAAATCGGTTCCGGTGCAACTGCCGCCATCCATGCGGCGCACTTCGAAGTAATCGAGGCAGCAGTTATCGGTGGTGCCATCGTTCAGGTTTTCTGCAGGAATAATAGCTTCCCCATCTGCTGTGAGCGCCACCTGAGTTACCTGATCGCAGGAAACGGTTGGTGGAACCAGATCAGCTACTTTCAATTCGAAATTACAGAAAGAGGTGTTTCCACACTCATCTGTTGCCTTGTAGCGTACATTGTAAGTACCAATTGGCAGGCACTGCGTATAACCAAACACCGCCAGGGTGTCGGGATTCCAATAATTGTTTCCAGCAAAATCAGCCAGGGTTCCACCCACAGTGAAGGTGATAATGTTACCGTTGTTCGGATTTACACCAGTCAGTTTAGCTTCCAAATCAAGGATATGAGAGCAACCTTCTGATACAATCATATCTGGCAAAGCCGTATTGGAGCAACACTGGAACGGATTGGTTGATACTGTTACTGTTGGCGGACAAGCAAATACCGGACCTCCCAGGTCAGACACCGTAATCACCTGTATGTGAGAAATCGGGTTGTCCGGAGCCACCGGGAAGCAGGTGTTACGCACTTTCCAGGTACGCAATATCTCGTAGCTACCCGGGCAGATATCGAAACGTTCGTCGGTAAAGCTGATGGAAGAGGTGCAGAGACCACCAACGCCTATCGGGAAACCATTAATGCTCGGACGGCCGGTGTTGTCCGGATCAGTAGCTGCCGTATTCAGGTATGCGGTTTCACAGTTTACCGTTACATCCGTTGGGAATACCACATCATTCAGGCTGAATGGTGTAATGGTGATGGTTTGTGAACATGCCGCCTGATTGGCCCAGAAATCCGTTACAATCCAGGTTCGCACGATTTGGCCGCGCGGGTTGTTGCACTGACCGAAATCCGTGTATTCATCGTCGATTACAGAAGTGGTAGCACTGCAATCCTGGATATTGACATTACCGGTGTGTGCAACTGAAGTGCTTTCAGAGCAAGCAATGGTAACATCAGCCGGGCAAGTGAGCGCCGGAACAAGTTTGTCCTCAATTTTCAGCAGCGACCAGCAGGAGTTACCCGTTTCCGGGTCTTTCACCGTTATCGTGAAGGTCTTGCCGATATCTGCCGCACCAAAGATGTTGCCTACTGGCTGGTTGGCCTGGTTTTTCACCGTGATAATGTAATCATCGTAGCAGTGGTAGTTGTCGCCTTCCAATGCCTCATCCGCATTGAGCACAAATACGCAACTTGCGTCCATGGACACATGACTCAGGTCATTGCAAATCAGGTTGAAATCGGAAGGCACATGTTCAATGACATTCACCGCAAAGGTGCATGAACGGGTATTGCCGGCAGCATCGGTTACCACAATGGTTACCAGGTGGTTGCCAATATCGAACCAGGAGCCTGATGGCGGAGTCATGGTGGTATCAACCACCGCACAGTTGTCGGCAGCAAAGGCCGGGTTGTAGTTCACAAACGCGCCGCATTCGCCCCCGTTCAGGTTCACGTATTTCGTTGGCGGGCAAGTTAGTGCCGGTTTTTCCACATCATTCGCCGTAACGGAGAATCCGCAGGTTGATACGTTACCGGCAGCGTCGGTCAGGGTGTAGGTAACCTGAGTGGTGCCTACGCAGAAGAATTGTGTATTGACATAACCGCCTTTGCCCAAAAGTGTGCCGCTGGTTGGCACACAGGCCGCATTTGTAGAAGAGTAAGCTACCTTAATGGTCCCGTTGAAGCAATTGTCTACAAACCATGGGTGCGTCCAGGTGAATGGCGCGCCGCACTGTCCTACCTGATTAGGCAACACCTGATTAGGTACGTCGAATGGAGCGATACAGTTAATGGTCAGCGACCAACCGGTGATGGTTGGCGTTTGACCAGGCAGCGGAACAATATCCAGCGTCCAGATTCCTTCCGCTTTTTGTGCGAAGAGCGTAGACAGAGAATCATCAGGAAGCTCAGTAATGACCACCTTGATGCCTTTAGGACTAATCAAAGTCATAGTCGAATTCTGAGGCGTGGCTGTGCCCGTGCGGTTGAACACGATATCGCCAATAATGCAGTTGCCTGGCGGAATGGTGATCGTAGAACGGTTGCAGGTAGCTGCGCTGATGTTCGGAATGCCTGCGCCATTGTAAGTGGTGTTGCTGGTCAGCTTACCACAGAATGGATTTTCGGCATCTTTCACCGTTACCTTGAAGGTGCAGGACACCTTGTTTGGCAGGATGGATTGCAGGGATGTCTGCGTTCCATTATCGGCCATAACTTCCAAATCCTGGTTGATGGCGCCGAGGGTAAGCGGGTAGCAAGGTTGTGCCAGCGTCCAGTCGGCTGCGGTATTCGTGTCGTCTTCGCATTTGCGGATCACATCGCCACCGCTGAGTGCACCGGAGAATCCGTTGCATCCAACATAACCATTGGTAGAAACCTCGTCAAAGATGGTTCCCATGTAGGAAATGGTGTAGCAAGCCGGCAGGTTAGCGGCGCCATTGAACGCAAAGTCGTAAACCCGGGTTCCACCAACAGGCAGGATAGTGCCGGCCAGTGAAGGCAGCATGGTTACAGGTCCAATCGTCTGATTAGCT
The DNA here is from genome assembly GCA_016787545.1 of Saprospiraceae bacterium. Lineage (GTDB taxonomy): Bacteria > Bacteroidota > Bacteroidia > Chitinophagales > Saprospiraceae > M3007. The sequence continues at coordinate 10,719 of JAEUUS010000458.1, read as the reverse complement.
GCAACGGTGGAAGACAAACGTTTGATTTCCAGGCAAGAAATGTCAATATCGGCCGGCCCGAGGTTGGAAATTTCGAGACGGTCTACTGCACCTGATTGACTTACTTCGGTAATCAGCAGCAATGGCTGGTTCTGTACCGTATACTTCACCCAGGAATCGCCTACATCGAAGAATTCGCCACTGGCATTGGTTACGCCGCAGTCTTTCACCTGCGTGAGGGCGGCATCTGCATAAATGGTGTACGTTACACCGTAATTGTTTTTACATGGACCATCAACAGCTGGTGCAATATTATTCACTGTAGCACCGCAAAGCCATGGGTCGTTGTTTTTCTCCACATTGGCCGGGCAGGAAAGGATTGGATCCTGCCAGTAATCGTTTACAATGACCTTGATCTGACAGGTGTCTTTATTGTTAAACAAGTCGCGGGCCTCCCAGTACATAATGGTGGTACCTACCGGGAAACGGCTTCCGGTATTCAAACCGGTTTGGTCTATCTTAGTGATGGTAACCGCCGTACAGTTATCTGCAGCCAGTGGCAGCGCAAAGTCAACGTAGGCATCGCAATGCATTGACTCGGCATTTTGGACTACCGGAGGCGCCGGACAGTTCAGGAATCGTGGCGCATCGTTGTCTGAAACCGTTACCTGGAATGTACAGGTTTTGGAATTACCCACAGCATCTTCCACATAATAGGTGATTACAGAAACACCCAGTTCAAAATCATACGTACCCTGGAAGAAACCGCTTGGGTTGCTGCCGGACGGGCCCTGATACAAAGAGGCGTTGAGGTTAATTGGGCCATGAAGGGTTCCGTCAGGATTCAGAATACGGTATTCGAAAAGGGTGATCCCGCAGTTATCGCTGGGTACTGGATGGGCCCAGCTGTACTGACTTTCGCAAACCAGTTCTTCTGTGGTCAGGGTGTTGTTAGACAGCGGACAGGTGATGCTTGGGCCAACAGGTGTGTCGGCATTATTGCAGGAACCTGAACGGAAGATTTCACAACCGCGTGCATCTACGATTTTAACAGACCAGTTAGAGAACGGCGTGTAAACGATTCGCAATTCACCCAAATCCTGGGTGAAGTCCTGGATATTGAAGCCATTTGTTTCACCGTAGGTGTACTGACCATCAAAATCATCCGCTGTTCCGTCGCCGTCGACATCCAATACGCCGTTGGTGTAATGAATGGTGTATGGTTCCAGGCCGCCGGTTACCACGCCCAGATCTACAATGCGGTTGTTTTCCTGCACGCACGCACATTCAGACGAGGACATTTGAAGAGGCTGGCGCAATTCAAATGTTGCGTGTACAATGGCGTAACAACGACCAAGGGCTGTATTGCCGCCAGGTTGTTGTACACCAGGTAAAGCCAGGATGTAAGAAACCGTTACAAAACCGGTACCCGTGCCAGGCGTATAAATACCATCGGAAGAGATCGTGCCAGGGTTGTTGGAAGGCGAACCGGGGTGTGGCAGGAAGGCAGAAATACCGAAGAAGCCCTGCACATCGCCCAGATAGGTATTGGAGGCCACCTGGGAATGTTTGATATGCTGACCATTAGGCAGGTAAATGCTCAGGTAGTTGGCAAAATCAAATTGAACCGGGTTGTTGGCTTCCAGACACAGCTGCGGGAGATCGAGTTCCATTTGGATGTTCTCGAAGAACTCCTTCACCACCACGTTGGCAATACAGTTGCTTACATTGTTAAAATCGTCGGTAACCCGCAGGTTAACCAGGTTATTACCAACATTATCACAATCAAAGGTCAGGGAAGAGCCAAATGTTCCGCCCGGGAATGCTATTTGAATGGTTGGCGTGGCATCGCAGTTATCGAAGCTGCCGCCGTTCACAAAAGTGGATCCGTTGTTCTGGTTTACTGCAAAAACAGTAGCTGAGCCCTGATTATTCAGTTGAACTTCCACGTCCTGACAAATAGCTTCCGGCTTTTGGCCGTCTACTACGGTTACCGTGAAGCTACAATCCTGGTCTTCATTTCCACCATCTATAAAACCGTTGCCGTTGATATCCACGAGCATGTTGTAACTCACTGTAGACACACCCAGCGGGAATGTTCTGCCACTGGCATCCAAATGTGTACCGTAATTGGAAGGAATGAAAATAACACTCTGGAACACATCTGAAAAGCCAGGTACTACCGGATAATCAATGCCATAGTTAATGATAGACGCACAACCCAATCCCTGACGAGGCGTCAGGCCGGTTACTACAGCCGTGCATGCATCCACGTCAGTTTTTACGGTCATGTTAACCGGGCAGGCGAGCACCGGATCTCCGGCAGAAACCACAACCGGGAAAGTGCAGGTAGCAGTAACACCTCCACAAGAATAAGCTGTGTAGGTTACGGAGTATGTGCCGGCAGGCAAATCCGAGCCAGGCAATGGACCACCGGTTTGGTAAACACCTGATTCCGTTACGGTTACCGGACCGGTCAGAACACCGCCAAAAAATCCGGTTTCTACGGTATTCAGATAACCTTTGTACGCAAGCAATTCCCCATTGCAGCCATCGTAAGCCACCGGAACCGACCAGTTGGCGGGTGCGCTGCAAGACAGATCTTCAGAGAATACATAGCCCTGCGGATTGCAATTCGCAAACTCGGGAGGCGTGGTGTTGATAACCGGAATTTCTACAGTTTCCTGGTCTGTAAAATCAAGTGGAATATCGCAGGAGAATGCATCCAGGATATCTTCAATCATCGAACCCAAAACAGGGAATGTACCAATTGGCAAGATGTCCAGCAGGTTGATGCCATCTGCAGTAACTACTCCACAGGCACTTGCAGGCTTGTTCGGCCAGCCGGTTACGTTTCGGATCGTAATGGTTCCCTTGGCTGTTTTGACATTATTTGGAACCCTGACAATCCCCTTGGCCGGGAACACATAGTCTTTTAATACTACATCAAAGGCGCCATCGCCATCCGTATCGGCCACCACAAAGCCTCCGCCGCCTTTATCATCCCCACCGATCAGGTCGCCTAAATAACTGAACACGAATTGGCTAAGGGTTTGATCGCAAAGCTCTTCGTAAGGGCCCAGTGGCAGTGGGTCAATAGTACCGAATGGTCCGAGTGGAATGGTAAAGGTGATGATATCACAAACGATCTCAGTAGCTGCACCGCCCAATTCCCGGAAAGTTTGACCACCGGAAATAACGTCGCCTAATACACCGGGCAATGATCCCTGATAACCAACTTCCAGACTGTCTTCATCACAAAAAACCAGTGTGGTTTCTTCCGTCAACCTGGCTTCCAACACATTAAAGGCTGGAATAACGATCACCCCGCAGGAAACTTCCATATTGGGCCTTGTTGAAATGGTGCAAGGATCCGTCAGATCAAAATCGGGGAAACACTCACTCAGGAAGGGTGAGTTTACGGCACAACCATTACCATCGTTGTACACGACAATACGTTCGCAAATGGAATCCGAGCATAGGAAGCTCGACAAACCCGGCATACCACTACAGTTGCCCGGGGGGCCATTTTTTTCCTTCAAACAAAACTCATAAGAGAACGCGCCACGCGTGGAAGGTGCAAATAGCGGAAAAGTTTGTCCCAGGTTTTTATTCACTCCATCCATGGTAAACACCGGATTATCGCCAGTGCTGGTTCGATCCACGGTTACAAACACAACCCCGCCATCCTGACAAATGTATTTTTCCTGATTGAAAACCAGCTTCGGTTTAGGCTTGGTGGTCAACAACAAACTTTTGGTATCGCTTACGGGTCCCCCGGCGCAGTTATTTGGGTCTGGAACAGTATATTTAACGGAAAAACAACCACCTCCGGGAGGAACCGTCATAAAAATGCTGTCTACCGGGAACATATTACCCGGATTTCCGCTTTCTGTGACTGTGAAAGTGCCGCCCTCCGATGTTTTACCCTGAAACATAGCCCTCAAATCGAGGACATCTCCTTCATCCAGGCAATTCAGAAAGGTATTTTTCAGATTGGATACCGGAGTATCGTAGATCCTAATGGTATCGTTCACGGTGTATACACAACCTGTTTTTGTTTCGTATATGTATTGAACAATGGTCCGGCCAGCTGTGGCTTTATTCAGATTCAGCCTTGCTCTACCGCCACCCAGGTTCACGATAGCATTGCTGGGTGATCCGGATAAAACCTTAAACTCTCCTTTGGTTCCGCTAACCAGATAAGGTTCAGGCGAAGCCTGCCATTCCGGGTTGGCACCTGTGATACAAACGTCTGCCGGGTGAGAAATGCTCAGAGGGCTGACTGGTGTGTCGTATCCTATCAAACTGATATTATCCACAATTGCCGGAGGAAGCCCTTCAATACTTGTATCATTTACCCAGGTAAATACAACTTTTTTGACTACCTCTCCATTACAGTTCCCAATCATCCACTGAGGGATATTGATCGTTATATGTTGCTTGGTTGGGGAAGCACCCAGCCTCGCCAGGTGAAAGGCAGGCGGTTTAAGCTTATCATTGCCACTACCAGGATCATTAATGTTTGAATAAAGGGTTTCAACTGGGTCTAAACCGATATTGCCTTCCTGAGCCAAACTCACCAGGAGGTAATCATATGACGTTTCGCCAACTGATGCCCAATCAAATTCCAGGGTGAAGCCGTTAACCCCTGCCGGAAACGTTACCAATCTGTACAAATGCGCAACGTTCGCAACTACTCCACTGTTGTAAGACCAGGTATTGCCGTCGTCGTTTGAAATAAAGGCTGAACGGCTGCCGAAACTTGAAGGCTGCCCAGAACCTCCGCATGACCATTTATTATAGGCAAACGCAGAGTAATACGTTAACCAGTTGTTGGCTGCAAAGGTGGAACCATTGTTGAATCCGCCGTCGCCAGCCGGATCAATCAATACCTGGGCTTTGAGCCCAATGCCACTGGAAACCAGCAGCGTCAGCAAAAGCAAGCGTTTGAAACAGCAACGGGCATATAATGACCGCCCTGCGGAAGAGGTGTAGTAACTTTCCATGAAGACCAATAGTTTATTAAAAATGAATGCGCTAAGGTCTTCGCATGGAAAAAATCTGACTTGGCAAATACTTTCAAGTTCTTGGAAAATAATCCCAAATGGGGATTATTACACAACTCAGCTGGTTTCTGAATCCTCTGAGCGGTATTTTCGGGGAGATTGACCAAATGTTTTGGTAAACAGTTTGGTGAAGTAAGCCGGATCTGAAAATCCGGTTTGATAGGCTACTTCCGAGATGCTGAGGTCTTTGCGTTTCAGCATATCCCGGGCAATACCCAGCCTGATTTGGTAGATATAGCGTCCGGCCGATAAGCCCGTTAATGCAGTGAGTTTGCGGTGCAACTGCGAAGTACTGAACCCTATTTTGCGCGCCAGTTCATTGCCATCAAGCTCGGGTTGATCCAGATGCTCCCGGATTACGTCTCGCACCTTGTTCAAAAATTCCATATCAACGGTACTGACTTCTTCCGCAGATACCAGTTCCTGAGCATCGCCCGAGGCCATAGCCAGGAATTTATTGCGCAACTGTACCCGGGCCTGTAACAACTGCGCCACCACAGTTTGCAACTCATCCTCGCTAAAAGGCTTGGAAATATAAGCGTCAGCGCCCGCTGAAAGTCGCTTCAAACGGTCGGCCTGCTCGGTTACAGCCGACAGGAAAATAACCGGAATATGGCTGGTACGTTCATCCGTTTTGATGGCTTTACAAACCTCATAGCCATCCATATCCGGCATCATAAGGTCGCTGATTACCAGATCCGGAAGTTGCTCCTGCACAGCTGCGAGCCCCAACCTGCTGTCGGTAATGGTTTGTACCTGATAAAACTCTGACAGGCAGGAGGCTGCAAAAGCAGCTACAGAGGGATTATCTTCAATGATGATGATGGATGGTTTACCTTCAGGCTCAAGGACATCATCGGCTGTATAAGGATCCAATTCTACCGGTAATCCATAGTTGGCAGCTTGCAAGGACCAATTTCCGTTGAGCTCCTTCACGGGCGCGGTATTATTTACGGGCAATGTGAGGGTAAAAATGGTTTCCTGATCGGGAACACTTTCTACCTGAATACTTCCTTCAAACAAATCCACCAGTTCCTTTACCAGCGCGAGGCCAATACCTGTTCCCTCCGAGCGGCGGGTAGGACTGCCATCGGCCTGATAATAGCGTTCGAAAATAAAAGGTAGCTTTTCCGGTTCAATACCAATGCCGCTGTCTTTGATTTCCAGGCAAAACTGGTTACTTTGCTTTTTTGCCAGCACCTCCACTACCCCACCCTGCGGGGTAAATTTCACGGCATTAGACAGCAGGTTGTTGACTACTTTTTCCAGCAATCCAGGGTCATAATCCATTCTCAGCTGATCCAATTCAGATCGAAAGCTGAAGTAAAGTTCTTTATGTACAGCATAGTTCCTGAACTTCTCCATCACCTGCTCCAGAAACGGAATGATATCTGTCTGGACATAATCAGGCTTCATCGCCTTGGATTCCAGCTTGTTCAAATCAAGCATTTGGTTGACAAGGCTCAGCAATTGTTCGCTGTTGTGCAGAATATGCTGCAAGTTTTGCCGAATTTCCGGTTGTTTCTGGAGCTCATTTTTTTTGAGAATCCGTTGAGCAGGACCAATGATCAGGGTAAGTGGCGTCCGGAACTCGTGGGTGATGTTGGCATAAAGTCTGGATTTGGAATCATACAGTTCTTTCAGGCTTTTGCGTTGTCGTTCTATCACGTCAGTTCTTTCAGAAACCACCTTTTCCAGTTCGGCGCTGCGTTCCCTTAGCATCCGGGTACGCCAATTGATATACCACATTACCCCAAAAACGGCCAGGATGGTACACAATGCCAGGAACCATTTTCGCAAATACAGGGGTGGATAAACGTGAATAGGTATGCGCATTTCCTTTTCATAGAGAATGCCGCTCGGAGAAATGGCTTTAACGTGCAGTGTGTAATTTCCATATGGCAACCCCGACAACAGCAGTTCGTTTTCTGCACCCGTGTGCCAATTGTTGTTATGCCCCTCTATCAAATATGCGTATTTGATGCCCATGGGTTTGGTATAATCCAACACCGCAAATTTTATCCGCAGGAACAAGTCGCCCGGATAAATATCAATCTGGTTATCATGGAAAAAATCTTCCCGTATGTCTTCCTCTTTATTCGTCTTTCCGGAAAAAATCAAACACTCGGTCAATACAAGTTCTGCACTTTCCGTAATTTCTGGTCCGCTTTGGTAGAGGTCTCGTGGATGAAATTTTACAAAGCCATTGATACCTCCCAGATAAATTTCTCCTGTAACCTCATTTTTCAAGTAAGAAAGCCTGTTGAATTCATCGGACGGCAGCCCGTCTGAAACCAGGTAGGTTCTGGTACGACCCGTCTTTTTATCAAACCTGACAAGTCCGAAATTACTGCTGATCCACAGGTTTTCTTTCTCGTCTTCCAGCACAGCATTGCAGTAGGTTGGCAACCCTTCTGCTTGTCCGTACAAACGTTTTTCACCGGTAGACCGGCGCCAGTACACCATGCCATCGGTAGTGGCCATCCAGAAATCTCCTTGTTTATCCTGATGAATGTGTCGTATATTATTAGAAGGGAAATAGTATTCCCCAACACCATTTTCCCAATAACAGGCATAATGTCCACTAACCGGGTCCAGGATGAAAAGTCCTCTGTCGCTGGCAATGAAGTATTCCCGTTCGCTTATTTTTAGCACATGATAAATATCCAGCCTATCCAAACTATCGAACACAGCGTATTCTCTGGCAACAAAGGGCGTACCATCCAATCCGCCTACAGCATATATTGGAAACCCAAACCAGACCTGGTTATCCTGGTATTTCGTGTACCAGTTATATTTACTTTTAATTGGATATTTGACAAGCTGACTGGCAAATACATTATATCTATACAAAAAATTGTTGGAATACCAGATATTTCCTTTGTCGTCGGCGTCTATACCTGCCAAATCAACTCCCTCAATATTGGGAATCCGTAAAGCCAGCTGTAAAGTACCATTCGGTGTCACCTTGTATAGATTTGGAGAGGCCACAACATATACATTCCCGTCTGTGGCCATACACATTTTTCGGATGCTTACGGGCTTGTAAGCCTCCTTGTTCGACGGGTTTTGTGCCAGGAACTGTTTGAAGGGATTGGGCTTAAAGTTGATGTTGTAAAGTCCATCAAATGTACATAACCAGGCATGGTTCTGATTGTCGATAAACAAATCAAAAACAGTGCTGGATTGCACGAAATACTTCTGAGAATCAAAGGTGTAGAGCAGTTTCAGGGATTTATCAAACACCATCAACTGGAAAGGAAGATATACCCAAACCAGCCCGCGATCTTTTTCTACCACCACTTTTTGAAACTGACCGCTCCGGTACGGGTCGTTAAACTCATAACCAGGCACCATAGACTTGAGCGACTTTTTCAGTACAATGCCTTGAAAAGTAGCCAGAAAAAAACTGTCCCTGGTTAAATAATGGATGGTATCGCCGCCCCATTCGCCTTTGCCGTAGATATGGTATTGATCGTATCCAATTTTTACGATTTCTTTCCCCGTACGATCTGAGGCTACCATGAATCCATTTTGGTTGTCGTTATTACACTCAGACCAGGCTGTTCCGTTGCTGTATTCTACAAGTGGTGAAACGAGCTTGCCGGGTGTAGAATAGTACAAGGTTGGTGTTTGACCAGGGTAATATCTGTAAATATTGCTGCCGGCATCCTGAAGCAGGAAACTGTTGTCTACCCCCTGTACGGCCCAGTTTACCTCCTTGGGAAAGGTGGGGCCAAATTTTTCTGCACTGGTTCGGAGTTTCTCTGTAAAAATATTGAGGAAAACGATGGTTTTGCTGTTCCGCCGAATCCAAAGATCGTGGTCTTTGTCTTCCAGGAGGAAACTCATATCGGGGGTATTTTTCAATTCCGGCGAACTGAAATGTTTGAATTCTTCGCCGTCAAATCGTTCGATTCCGCCCTCGCGCACCAGCCAAATCATTCCCCTGCTATCCTGAAAACAGTCGGTTATATGGTTGCTACCCAATCCATTACCAACTGTGAAATGATCAATATGTACCACATAATTATCCTTCTGCCCATGTAATAAGCTGTGTAACAAGAAGGTAGCCGATAAGCAGATCCAATACTTAAATTTTATATACATGTAACTCAAGCTTGGCGGCAAATATATCAGAGCTTGGAATTAGAATGCAGGTAAAAACAAAAATGCGCCCTTTTCTACAGAAAAAGGCGCATTAAACGGACTGCTGGATATTTAGACATTAGACGTTGGACCTGTTGTGTAAAAATCTGTAAATCAAACGCTTAACCAAACAAGTCCAACGTCCAATGTCTGAACGGCCAGTCGTCTCACTCACTCATTCACTTTCACCATCTTACGGGTGGCACTGTTGTGTTCCGTTTCCAGCGTGTAATACAAAACTCCGGCTCCCTGTTGTAACAACGACGCATCCAGTAACACCTGGTTCTCTCCTGCTGCAAACCAGCTCTTCTGCCTGTACACTACCCTACCCGATTCATCCACAATACTCAGCGTAGCTTCCGCTGCCGACGGCAGGTAGAATCCTATGGTGGTTTTGGTTTTGAACGGATTGGGCTGGTTCTGGTAAAGCTCAAAGCCAACACCACTTACGGTAGCTCCTTCCTGAGATTTGAAGCGCAGAGCAACGTTCAAGCGTCCCTCATCGCCGTATGCCTCAGCCCGCGTGATCGCTCCGCTTACGCCGAGCATCTCGCTCAGTTTGCCCGCTTTTTCCGCACGCATGCGCAGGGTGAACGACTGTGCTCCATCCACGGATACTGTAGTAGCCCCCTCGAAGATGGTGCCGAAATTGGCCGTAGTGACGCCCTCCGTTTCTTTCACCCCAATGGTTTTCAAACCATCCTGCAACAGGGTAAACTGGAAGCCCTGTAGCTCCTGGGCAGCGGTAAAGGTCACCTCCAGTTCCTCGCCGGCAGCCACCGAGCGGTCTACGCTCCCCTCTCCCTCTGGAGAGGGACCGGGGGTGAGACTCAAGTCCAATATAGCCACTCCCTGATTGCGTTCCTCTGCAGGCGACAACAGATTGGGTACCGCCGAAAGGTTCACATCTCCCACTTTTACCCCGATGAAATCCTGCCCCCAAAGGTTGCTCAGGAAGGTATCCACTACAATCTGTTCCGGGAAACTGGTCTGGAACGGATTGTTCACATTCGGGAACACAAAGGATTTGTCTACAAAACGCCAGGAATCATTGTTCGGCAGCTCCTGGTAGATTCCAAGGATCAGCTTTCTGATTTCTACCACATCGAAGGTGGTGATGGACCCTGATCTGTTGGCGTCGGCAGCAATCATTTTGTACGGACTATTCAGCGGCTCCAAACCCAATATGTGCTTGGAAATTAACACCAAATCGTACGTGGTTACTCCATTGAGCGGATTATCGTCACGCTTAGGCGTGATGGTAAAGTTGGAACCAAAAGGAATATTCTGCAGGAAATTGTATTCGCCATCTGTATTGCTCATATCCACTGCGGAAAAGTTGGGAGTCCAGGGGCTGGAGCCTTCCACATACACACTGGCTTCTTCAATGCCTTCCTGGCCGGCTGTTTTCAGTGCACCAGCCAGCGCCACCGGATTGCCTCCGCTGCAACTGCCTAAGTTGTCCTGCACGATGATGTACGACTCACAGTAATCAGCATTGCCGGCTGCATCTATGGCCCAC
>JAEUUS010000407.1 GCA_016787545.1 Saprospiraceae bacterium | reverse complement strand
ATTCCCTTGTAACAATTGATGAAATGCCCGTTGTGAGCCACATCCCGGGCATTTCCAGCCGGTAAAGGCAAGCACCGGACACCTGGGGAAGCCAGGGGTTTCAGGATCCAGGAAAAAATAAACGAGTAAAAGTGCTGTCGCAGCAATCCAAACAACCCGGTTAAAAGTTTTGGCCTTCATGGCTAACAACAAAAAAAAGCATACCGATCATGAAAAGGGCATATAAGCCATAACCCACTACGCCAATCCAGAAACTGATCATTGTCCATTTACGCGCTTCCTGAGATGCACGTTCCGCTCCGTCGTAATCACCAGCCCTGAACCGGGATTCCACATTGGCTGCATTCACTATGCCAACGATACCGAAAGGCAAGCAACAAAAAAAAGTGGCGAGTATCGATTCAGCAAGCCATGTTTTGGGAGAAGAGGATGGTACAGGTTGATCAAGCATAAGTTTTAGGTGTGTTTCTGTAGCCAAAGGTAAGGTTACCTGGGAAGTCTGTCAATAATTTCATTTCGCATTTCCTGCAAACTGCTTCGCTGGGGAAGACTTGCTGCTTTTCTGGCCATGCTCCATTTAGCCCATGTTTCTTTCCAGAAAATAGAAATCCAGGCTAATAAAGGCATCAAAATACCCAATGTAAGTATCCAGGAATAGCCGGTGATCAAACCTGCGGTCATCCATAGCCCGAAATACAACAGGCCCAACAGCACCACAATGCCCATCAGTGCACTGGTGTAAAACTCCTTTTTCTTTACTTTACTTCGGGTAATACCGTAGGCTATTTTCCGAATGGGCCATCCAATCAAAAATCCCAGAAGCGCAGGCAAGGCCAAAAATAATAGCAACAATGTTCGTGTCCAGGAAGCATGTTCGGGATGGATCAGCGCAGCATCAGAAATGCCATGTTGTTTCAGGCCATCAAAATACTTGTTGCCATGAGCCTTGAGGGTGTTTTTTTCTTCTTCAGGCATAGTATTCAACTGATCCAGCAGGGCTTTTTCCGGCCAAAAAGGCGTTGCGTGGTATTCAACCACTGGCAAAGCAGTTGATGGATACTGATTGTGGCACAAAAGCAACAACTGATCGGCGAGCTGATGATCCTGCGGGTCTTCAACATTGTAACATATTTTTTTCAACGCAGCCTCAATGTCCCGACAAAGCTGATTAACGGTTGCGCCCGGATTTTTTTGGTAGGATTCCCAGTAATTTTTAACCATCAAAGGTTCTCCTACAATGATTTTGGCTTCATCGCGTGTACTCCCCCCGTCATAATAATTACAACCTACCGGAATGATCTGAAAATCATCCATGGGGTGTTGTTCATAGGTGCCAAAGGCAATTCGGGCAATACCTTTTTGGGGAGGGAGTACTCGTTTGTCCAGATGGTGTTCTCCTTCTACAAAGATGTTGACCACAGATTGATGCAACAGTTTTTTGCGACAATACTCAAAAACTTCATCGTTCCGTTCACGGCCTTCATACCCGTCCCTGCGGCGGTACACCGGGAACATATTGCAACTTTCCAGCAGTTTACGGAAAAAAGGCTTGCGGAAAATATCCCCCCGGGTCATGTTGTACACCGGCGGGTCGAAGAAAATGCAAAAGAAAATTGGATCAATGAAAGCTGTAGGGTGGTTGGCGGCAATCAATACAGGTGTATTAGGCTTTATGCCCTTGCGGTTGTGCAGGTAAATTTTGCGAAAAAGCAACCGGTATATGATGTGTATAAACGGTTGAAGTAACCAGTAAATCGTACCTGAACTTTGCCGTATCAATCTGTAATCCATGCGGCGAAAATAAACAGAAAGCCATCATCTGTGTACATTTTGTCAACTGCCGCCATTACTCTTGCCTTCAAACAAGGCAAGCAAAATATTGCCCATATAGACGCCCAGAGCGGATTCTACCAGCGTGAGAAACATGGTCATGTCCTGAAAATTCAGCACGTTAGGAGCCAGCGCTTTCAGGGTGATCAGCGATAAAACGATCACAAAATGGCCGTTTACCAACCATTTTACAAGCCCATTGATCGGGGTGTTGTTCTGAGATTGCAGCGCTGGTTCAGTAATGCTTCTTCCCAGAAACCGGAAAACAGCGCCTCCATAAAGCGCCGTAATGGGCGCTAAAACCCCCATTAGCGAGGTGAATTCTTCGAAATCAAAACCGCGCAGGATGTAAAAAATACAAGAGGCGCCTATCAACACAAAATGATAGATCAGTATCAGCCTGGCGATACGTGTCCGGGGCGACAAAGGTGCGTCGGTAACCGGTGCAGGTTTGTTGGTTGTTGCGTCTGAAGCCATAGTCTGTACCATGGGCGTTATTTGTATTTAGCGAAGGTAATCCAACATTTTTTTAAAAAGACGCTTTTGGTACTCTTCCAAACTGGATTTGTACTTCAGCTCCATGTCTTTATAGTCGTTTTTCCTTGGCGGGAAGATTATTCCGGAACCGTATTTACCCTGAAACTCCCAGCTGAGTTCTACATCTGGTCCTTTTTGGATGCCCTTGACATAAACACGGTGGTATTCAAAATAACCGTCGGGGCAAATTTCGTTGTTCAAATGAGTAACTTCCAACACAAATTCGTCGTAGGCCGTATAGGAAGTATCAATTTTGGCTTTCCAAAGAATTGGAGTGCCTTTAGCTTTATATTGATTAACGAGCCATTGCCTTGCTTTGGTACATACTTGTCCAACGTTTTTATCCCGTAACAAGGTAAAATTATCTCCTGAATTAATGCCTTGCAGTGAAGCGGGCATTTGAACGCTGATTAAAGCGCCGGATCTGATATTGCGTTCATCTACCGGAACTCGGCCATTTTTGGTGTACACTCTGGCGTGAAAATGGGGAGGTTCGTGGCAACGGATCACAACTTCTGCCTGGTTTTCATGAATTTCAGCCAGGAAAGCCCATTTGTGCAACAGGCGTTCGTGGAAACTTTGTCCATTAACCAAACGGTTGGCATTTTCCAGTTTCTGCCAGGCGCATTGAAGTGAGTCGCAGGTCCTTTTGCCGGAAAAGGTTGGGCGCAGGTACAATGATACCTTGCGGTTACTCACAGCAACAGAGTCGGCTTTCAATAAATGACCCAGATGATTGAACCGGAGCCAGGCATTAAATTCAGCCTTTTTCTTGTCAAAAAACGGCTTATCCAGCCGCAAATCCTGTGCTTTTAAGGAAAGGAATGGCCATAAAAAAAACAGTAAAATGAGCCGGGCAGGGCGAGGAGCCATCGCAGATTTTTTTGTTGTGCGAATGGAAAGACGCA
>JAEUUS010000404.1 GCA_016787545.1 Saprospiraceae bacterium | reverse complement strand
CTATACCTGGCGCTCTTCGGTTTTACGGATATTTTATACCATAAATTCGGGGTAAATGCCGAAACCACGCGCAAAATCGTGCACGTGTGCACTGGCGTCATTGCGCTCACTTTTCCGGTGTACCTCACTGAATTCTGGCAGGCCGCGGTATTGTGCGGCAGTTTCCTTGGGCTCCTGTTTGTGTGCGAGCGTTTTTGCTGGTTTCAATCCATTACCGCCATCAAACGGAAATCCAACGGTAGCTGGTTGTTCGCCCTGGTGGTGCTGATTTGTTTCTGGATACAATGGAAAACAGGCAATCTACAATACTATTATATCCCGCTACTCATCCTCTCCCTCGCCGATCCGGCAGCCGCATTTGCCGGTCAGAAATGGCGCTACCGACCCTTCAGAATATTCGGACAGGCCAAAACCATCAGCGGTTCACTGGGCTTTTTGGTGGTTTGCCTGGCTATTTTGTGGGGATTTCATCCCGGACAAATGAACCTAAACCAACTGTTCATCATGCTGGGAATGGCCCTGGCACTTACCATCACGGAAGCGATTTCTGTTAATGGCTGGGACAACCTGACGATTCCCGTGGTTGCCATAGGATTGATTTATTGTATGCACCCTTAATCGGCATTTGGATTGTGTTTGATGAAACATAAAAAACTTATCAGGGTCTTTCTGGTTTTTGACACCTCGCTCATCCTGCTTTGGTTCTGCAGTCCATTCAAACTGGATGAAGATACCAACGAGTATAGCCTAAAAAACAGCATCCTGATTCAGGCCCCGGCAGAAAAAATATTCACCTACCTGGGAAACTCCGCCAACGCCTCTACCTGGTCTTCATTCGTGGATCATATTACGCCGCTCAACCCCCAACAAATACCCGATGGCCAACTTAACTCCACCAGGCGCTGCTTTCGGAAGGCCGATGAAACAGGAATTCAGTGGGACGAAGACATTGTAAAATTTGAAGCCAACAAACTACGGGAGCTCAGTATTTACAACATGAAAAACTTTCCGGTTTCAACCGGCGATCTACGCACCCGACAACAATACGACACGCAACCAGACGGCTCGGTAAAACTCACCTTCGGACTATATAAAAGCGCTGATAAAACCACCTGGACCGACGTGATTAAAATGAAATACACCGGCTATATAGTAGCAGGTATTTTCAAAGCCAATATCTCCAATATCAAACAGGAAATAGAAAAACAATGACCGCCCAATCTGAACCCATCACAGATGCCTTGCTTCAGGAAACGCAGCAATGGATTGCACAATCATATACTGGCCAAAAACCCTCCGTTTCCAACGCTTCAGGCGCTTTTCAGGCCATAACAGTGCGTGAAAACGGACAATTGCAGGCATTTTGCCTGTGTTACGAAAACCCCTCCTTTCCGGAGTATTTGATGTTGGGCAATTACCAGTGTACACCTTCAGGAGAAGCCGCGGCGGCTTTGTTTCAGGAGGCAGATAATACTGCCCTCCAGCGCGGCAAAAAACACCTGCTCGGCCCCATGAACGGTTCCACCTGGCATGCCCACCGCTTTACGGAAAACCTGAAAACGCCTTATTTCCTGGAATTTATCCACCTGCCCTATTACCCGCAGCAATGGGTAGAGGCTGGCTTTAAGGTGGAAGAACGCTATGTGAGTCAGGAAGCAACCTTGGAGGAAAATCTGATTCCTTTGGCGGATGATGAGGCATTTTTTCAGCAAAAAGGCCTCCATTTCCGCCCGTTTTCAGCCGATTCGCTGGCGCCGGTACACGCCTTTTGCAATGAAGTGTTTGCACGGAATAACCTCTTCTCCCCCATTTCCCAGGATGCATTCATTGCCCTCTACCAGCCCGTATTGCCAATCCTGGATCCAGAATTAATCGACCTGGCTTTTGATGGAGACCAACTGGTAGGACTCTTGTTTGCCGTGCCTGATGTATATCAACCTGGCCGCGTCATAGTCAAAACCCTTGCCCGACATCCTGGTTATAAATACCACGGCATTGCGCAAATGCTCTCCATCAGATTCCTCAAAAAAGCCCTGAAAAAGGGATTCAACACCATGATCCATGCCTACATGCACGTTGAAAACCGCTCCAACAAGGTCTCTTCAGACTTTGGTGGCGGTGATAACACCCGGCATCATGTGTTGTTTAGTAAATAACTACCGACCGCCATCGGCCGCATACTTACGTCTGCGAAGCCAGTTGAAGAACCAACCAAACACGCCCAGGAACAGAAGCGGGAGCACCAGATTCAAGACACGCCAGAAGGTTTGTTCTTCCCTTGCCCGAACGGTATCCAGTAATCGAAGTTTCACTTCTTTGGCGCGGGCTTCAATCACGCCATTGGGTTCGATAAGGTATTCTATGGCGTTGATAATGAAATCCTTATTGGCATAGGTGGTATTTTCAAAACGGTTAAATCCGAGTGGCAAGGTCTGTTTCTGTGCAGCATCGCGCACAAAATTGGAGGCCACATCGCCGTCGCTGATCACAATCATGCGTGTTTGCGAGCTGGAGGGTTTGAAGGCCATACCCAATTGCTGCATACCCTGTAGCATCTCTTCGGATACCCTGTTTTCAAAATTAGACGGGAAAGTGCCTTCCAGCAACACTGCCAGATTTTTTCGCCCTTTATCAAACTTGGTTGGGTCCGGATCGTATTTCAGGATTTCAAAATTGAGCTCAACCGGATTGAACTGCATCCTGCTGTATTGTCCGGAGCGCATCAGAACGGTTTTATTTACCGGTGTTTTGGTCCGCAAGGTGTCCATACTCGAGGCAAAACGGAATTCCACCCGGTCGAGATTTTTCACAATCGGATGCGTGCCTTCCGGCTGCGCCGCAATATGGTAATACCAGTCAAATAATTGATATTGAGGCTGATTGCCTACCTGCCCAATCTGAAGCGGAATTTTAGTGCATTGCAAATCCAGCACCACATCTGAGTTGATCCGGATGCCGTATTTAAACAGCATGTCGTCGAGTTTCAACTCATAAGGCGTGGAAATAAACTTCCCTCCAGCGCCCAAACTATCCAAACTGGCATTCATCTGATCGAGCATCCAAAGCACACGACCTCCGTTCATGACATACTGGTCTATCTTGAATTTATCCTTTTCTGAAAAAGCCCCGCGTGGCCTGGCTACCACCAGTAAGGCACACTGATCCGGTGGCAAGCTGACTACGGAATCCAGCGTAATACGGTCGGTATCGTAAAACTGCTGCAGCCCGCGTTCCAGATCGGTGGTTTGCAACTCATTGAGCTCTCCATGACCGCGGGTAAACAGAATGGCCGGGCGTTGCGGCGAGCGCAATTTTTTGATGGCATTCGCAAACTTGTATTCCAGCAGGGTTACGGAATTATTGATCACTTCATCCGGCGACAGGCTTGGGGAATTGTTTTCGAGCAGTTTTACCACCGTTTGACGCCCCCCGTAATGGAAAATGGCCACCGGATAAATCAGTTGCTGGGAACTTTCACCCATATCTGCCACCCGCAAATTGAAGGGCTGTATGCCATCGTCAGATAGCGCTTTACGACGTTGATTAACCTCCTCCACGGTACCCGCCGAAGGATTTTCAAACTGATAATCTACGTAACCACTCTCGGAGCGAAAATCGTCGAGCATTTCCCGGGTAGCTGTTTGCAGCCGTTTAAACCCTGCCGGGAAATCCCCATCAAGCAACACGCGCACATATACACGCTCTTTCAAATCGCCCAGAAGTGCCTTGGTTGGCCTGGTCAGTGTAAAGCGTTTTTCTTCCGTAAGATCCAGGTGTCCGTAGAAGGAGTTGGCAACAATGTTGGCAAACAACAGAATGCCGGCAAAGAGGCCAAACTGAAGGAGTGATTGGGTACGTTTTGAACGGGCCATATTGGTCGATGGTTTATACACCGGGCGGCAAAATTACAGCAGTTATCAAACACTTGGGTAAATGCTTCCGGATTCGGATAGTTTTTTGACCTTAGACGCGAATTTGATCTGTTTGCGTTGAAAAATATTGCATAATGACTGCTCAGTCCCTGCTCCCCCGTTGGTTTCCCGCCATATACCTGCTTGGATTAGGAATACTGGTTACCACCTGTTCGTTCAACGGATTGTATGGTCAGGATGCGCATGAGTATGTACGACAATGCCAGGTGATTCTACAACGGTGGCAAGGGCTTCCCACGCCCGCCCCGGGTATAGGCGATGCGGAGTTGGCAGGCGGATATCCACTGGCTGGGGCATTATTGGGGCGCATGACCGGAAATGTGCCCGGTGCGCTGCAATGGGTGTCTATGTTATCGGCGGCCTTGACGTGCCTTGTATTCGAGCGACTACTCAGGCTGCTTTCGCCCGGATCACGGGTAGAAAGCAGGTGGATTTTTACCGGATTGGGACTGTCCATGGCGCCCCTGTTTCTGCGTGCTGCCCTTACGGTGATGAGTGATGCCTTTGGAATGCTTTTATTGCTCAGCGTTTTTTTATTCGGATTGGGTTCATTGGAAAAGAAAAACGCCTGGTTTTTGCCTTTGGCCGTGTTGTTGGGCGCTTTTGCCGTGAGTACCAGGTATGCCCTTGTGGCCTTGGTTCTTCCTATATATATATGGTTGGGATGGAATGCCCTGAAAGAAAACCGCTGGCTTGTGCTGGGTTGCTCGGTATTAGCTGGTATTTTAGGTTTATGGCCACATTTCTGGTTGAAGTTAGGTGGCAGCAGTATTCCGCTGGGTCACTCGTTACTCCAGGATTGGTCTTTGTGGCATTTTTTACAATCCAGCTTTAATACACTGAGCGGTCAGGTGGCCTACACCTTTCCTAATGCCCTGTATTTATTGTTTCCGCTGGCACATCCGGGATTTTTACTGCATCTGCCCTTATTATTCTTGTTGTGGAAAAAAACAGACATCATGCTGTCGGAGAAAAAAATGCTGTTGGTTTGCCTATTGACATACTTACTGCTGTTGGGCGGTTTACCACACCAAAATCTGCGGTATTTACTGCCGGTATACCTTATTTTATTGTTGCTGCTGTTTCCAGCCTGGGATCGGATGTATTGTTACGGACTCATTTTTTTTCGCAAAATCACGCTTGGGTTGATTGCGGTTACCATGGCTGTACAATTGTTTTTTTGTACCAGAACACTTTGGCCGGTGCTACATCGCAACCATCTGGAGCTTGAGATAGCCACCCGGCTTCAGGAGCAACTTCCGGCAGGCGCCACGCTGTATGCTTTTGATCTGGAGCCCGCCATGCGCACCTACCTAACCAAAGTAAACATCCGAAGCCTTTGGGAACAACGCTATGTAACCTTTGAGTCGGGTGCATATATTTTGTTCAAGGAATCGCTGCGCAGCCAGTGGGAAGGGAAAGCACCTGTTCAGAACTGGGATACTTTGCGGGCGCAACACCAACTTGAAGAAAAAGCCGGATTTGCCGAAGGCTGGGTATTGTGGGAAATCAGATAACTCAGTCGTCAGATCAAGTGCTCTAGCCTTTTAATACAGGAACAGCAGAGGCCGCAGTGTTAAAGTTCAGCGCCGCCATTTTGGTCCCTGAAAGAAATTTTAAAAAAAATTATACGTCCGTCAGTTCACGATTTTTTCTCATAAGTCATTGATTTTCATTGTTGGTTCTTTGAAATATTGGCAATCGATCAGAGGCCTGTTTTCGCAATGCAGGCGACTTTCCACTGTGACTTTTCTACCCCAGAAAGTCTAATTCTTTTCCCCCTCAACATTTTTTTTCGGAAAATGGCCCTTTTGGCAAGCAATTTGGCATAGAGGAGGGAAACAGGCAACACACACTAATCCACGCCTCAAATAATCTTACACACACTAAAAAATCCAAAACCGATCCATACAATGAAAAACGCGAAATTAATCCCGGCTCTTCTCCTTGCACTGGCAAGCTTCGTAACCCTGAATGCTCAGGATGCTACGCCAACGTTCCAGCAATTTCTGGCACAGTTTCCGAAGGCCGCGCTTCCTTACACGTTCAACGCACAAGACTTACAGAGCCAACTGGAAACGCGCCCTGCTACCAAGGCAGCTCGTCTGGGATGGGAATACTACCAGTTTCTTCCGGAGCTGGAGCGCAGCGCAGCGTACAGCAACATGCCGGTTTGCCCTGAGCCAGTTGCATCTTTCGAAACTAAAGAATATACCGCCGTTTTGTACAACCTGGCTCGTGGTTTGAGCCGCGGCGCTAAAACATACAGCATCAGCGTTTTCACCAAAGACGGCACGCACGTTGGCACACACTTCGTTGCAGGCGTAAATCCTGAAACACTCACAGTTGCCACCATCGACGAAACACTTCGCGCCTCTGTAACTGAATATCAGGTTAACTGGGAAAATAACTACCGCGACAATGGCCACATTGGCAACAAAGTAACCGGACTCACGCTGCTGATTTCCACAACGCTGGAACTTACCTCTGTAGGAAACCCTGATCAACTCAGCTGGACCAGCACCGATATGGGCTCCAGCGCAGCTGATCTTGCCAAGAAATAACATCGATTCGGAACCAACGACCCCTGAATCCCCTGTTCGGCAAACGTGCCGGGCAGGGGATTCTTATTTTAGTGTTTGGGTGTTTTGGTGTTTGAGTGTTTTAGTTAGCGTTCGGCAGGATATTAGTCGTTGACTAATCGTTCTAATAACTTTCGTGAGCTACCCAGCCGAACGCCAACTCAAACACCCAAACACTCAAACACTCAGGCACTAAAACACTATAAACTCCGTCCTCCTGTTCCTGGCCCGGCCTGCGGGGGAATCGTTGGATTCAAGAGGGGTGCTTTCACCAAATCCTTTGAAACGAAGTCGCTCCGGCGCTATGGATTGTCCGATTAAATATTCCTGCACAGCCTTGGCACGGGCTTCGGAGAGGGTAAGATTGGCCTTTTCGTCGCCAACATTGTCGGTATGGCCATTGATCTGAATGTTTAGCGTGGGATTGCCGGTGAGTAATTGCGCCAAACGATCAAGCTCAATTTTGGACTCCGGGCGCAATGTAGCCGAACCGGTTTCAAAAAATACGTTGCGTAATACTACCGGCTTGGCGCCGCCGGCATTTGAAACGGGTTGCAGATAAATATTCAGTACATACGGTTTTTGAAACGTGGCGCTGTCTACCAAATTGAAATTTTCAGAAAAGAACAGGTATTTGTCTTTGCTCACATTCAAGGCATAATCCTTGCCTGCGGGTAAGCACACCAAAAAAGAACCGTTTGCGCGGGTATTGGAGGCGGCAAACACTTTACCACTTTTCAGGTCAACAAACTCCACTTTGGCAATAATTGGATTGCCGGTCATCACATCCCGCACAATAGCTTTGGCATAGGTAACGGGCTGGGGTCTGGCAAATTCAGGCAATTCGAAGGAGTATAAATCCAGGCTCCCCCGGCCACCGGGCCGGTCGCTGGCATAATAGGCTGTTTTGCCATCTAAGCTAACCACCAGCATGCCTTCATTTCCCTTCGTATTAATAGGATATCCCAGATTTTCAGGAACTCCCCAGGTTCCATCAGCTTGTAATCGGGATAAAAAAAGATCATCCCCACCAAATCCCGGCAAGCTGTCGGAAGAAAAATAGAGGGTTTGCCCGTCGGGATGCAGGAACGGACCTTGCACAATACCACCAACATTAATATGTGGAGGCAACTTCTCCGGTTTTTCCCATTTACCCGATGCATTGCGCGATGTCTGCCAGAGCGCTACCGGAGGTGTAGCCCCATCCTGCCCACGGGCAAAAATGATGGTTTTATTGTCTGCCCCAATACTGGGCTGAGATTCCCATATTTCCGAATTTATGGTGGCACTAAAGGCTACAGGGGGCGTCCATCCGCTGCTTTTGAGTTGCGACCAATACAGATCACAAGCGCCTTGAGCGCCCTCATCTTCCCGGTTGCAGCACGTGAGGGCTAACCAGGAGCCGTCGGGACTGATGGCCTGTGCGGCTTCGTGGTATCGGTCGGTGTTAATACCCGTAAGTGGCTCGGCTGTTTGCCATAGGCCATTTTTGAATTCGCTTCGGTACAGGTTTTCATCATGACCGCCATCGCGCCGGGTAAACACCAGTATACCGTCGGCTGTCAGGGAGGGGAAATATTCCATCCAGCGGGTATTGACGGAGTCTCCGAGCGATTTTGGATGAAATGGCAGGGGCTTTTTAATGGCCTCAGCGGCAAAAAGGGCGCTGGCAAGGAGCCGTTCGGCCTGTTTGGCGCGTTTAAGGTTTTTAGGATTACTGCGCAGGTAGCTGTTGGCGTGTTGGGCACATTCACTGAATTTATCGTTTTCCCATTCTGCCTGGGCGAGGAAAAAGAAGGCCACGGGCGCATAATTGCTATCCAGCGACAAGGCCTCTTCAAAATACTGTTCCGCTTTAAAAAAATCCCGGAGCGACACATAGTTGTCAGCCAGGGCAAGTTTGGCATCAATAAAGAGGGGATCGGCTTTCAAGGCTTTTTCAAAATACCCCTGGGCAATAGCCGGATGACCAAGCCCGGCTTCGTCTCTGCCAGCATTAAAAGACGAAAGTGCATTGGATGTTGTGGTTTTCGTAGTGGTATATCGTTGACCGAAAATAGCTCCTGGGCAGAGCAACAAAGTAAAAAACAACGTACGAAGCTTCATTCACCAAAAACGTTTTTCAGTAAAAGATTGTTGCCCTCATTCCACCCCATTCCTCACATTCCACCACATTCCCCACATTCCACCACATTCCCCACATTCCACCACATTCCCCTACAGACAATCCCAGTCGTAGAGCACACGGGAAAAATCCCGGGCCAACAAGTCTTTTTCCCGAATGAAAAAGTGCCCTACTCCCATATCGCCCCACATGAGGTCCATTGTTTCATCAGAATCAAGTTGCAGTAACAGCAGCATCGGATCTTCTGGGCGGCGTGGATCATCTTGTGTAAAGTATGCGTAACCACCCACTTTGTGTCCCTGAGTCCGTAGTGATTTCTCAAAAGCACCCATCACATCCCATTCCTGCTCACCGAATTGTCGGAAAAAATCAGCGCCAAAGTGCTGATAAAACCGGTAATCAGTAATAGGCGCCACCTCTTCAGCCAATGTAAAGGTTAAAGGGTAAGATTCATCCGGGTGGTGTGGCAACATCTCTTCATCGCAATCCGGTTCTGGCAGGCTGTTTTGCAGCAGAGCAGGGTTTTGCTCCACTGTTGCATGAAATAGCACCTGAAAATGATCCTTGTTTTCGCCGTTATCGAAATCCATCCCGTAGAGGTCGTCGTCGTTGATGTAAAACTGTACGATACCTTTATCCGGAAAGGGCGCCAGGGCGGGCATTTCAGCGAAATTAAGTTGTGCCAGGAAAAAGAGTGGCCTTCCGTCAACGCTCTGGGGCCATGCCGTTTGTTTGGGCAGATAAGGCAAGCCACCTACTTTGCTTTCCCAGGGGCGGGTATTTCGGGCGGGTTGGGAAGAAATTTTGATAAATGATTGGCGGGTTTGGAGGAGAGACTCCCGGAAGGATTCTAATTGTGGGGGCAAATTGATCTTAAACATGGCAAAAAGCGCTGATTTTAGGTCTCAAAAGTAGGGGGAAAAAAATTTATGAAAAAAACTTTTAAAAGTATTTGCTCAAAAGAGAAAAGCGTCTTTACCTTTGCGTCCCCAAAACAAAAGGAGCATCCAATATCACACTTCTAAAGTGTTGATTTTAGATAAAAGTTCATTGACAAGACTGGAAGGAATAGCAGTAGAAAAGAAAGAGTAATCGAGCTAACGAGCGGCCGTAAGGTAGCTTGAAGAACAATACTTGGTTAACAATAGCCAGGCAAAGAGATGGAAGTGAATAAGGGCGTATGGGGGATGCCTTGGCTCCCGGGGGCGACGAAGGACGTGGTAAGCTGCGAAAAAGCGCGGGGAGGTGCAAACGACCGTTAATCCGCGCGTGTCCGAATGGGGAAACCCCAC
>JAEUUS010000370.1 GCA_016787545.1 Saprospiraceae bacterium | reverse complement strand
AGCTTCTGATCGTAGGAAGCCGAGTAGGTGTTGTAAGCCCTGTTTTTAAGAATGGAAGCCCATTGGTTGCGGTAGTTAGCCACGAAGCGGTGATTACAATTCATCACGCCAGTCATGGCTGGGTTCAAGTTCAATGGGCTTTGATAAAACTGTGAAAAATGGATGTCCTGGGCCTGGGCCACTGCCGCGAACATCACGAAGCACAGTGCTAAAAAGTGTAGAGTAGTTCTTTTCATAATCAAGACAGACCTGTGGTTTTGGTTGAAAAACGACGAATAAGAAATGTGGCAAAAGCCGGATGAATTCAGGTAGAGTGGGCGAAGGTAGGTTTTTCCCAAACTTTCTTACACTGCAAAGAAAAATTTTAACAAGCTACCCCAAAACGACCATTCTTTTCACCCTATTTTTCTCTTAATGTTAAATCCTTTGGATACCAAGAGGTTTTAACTTTTCAAAACGCTGCCTGAACGCGGATTGGAACGCGGGGAACGCGCGGGGAACGCGGATTTTATTTGGAACGCAGATGACGCGGATTTTATTTTGGAACGCAGATGACGCGGATAACGCGGATTTTTTTGGAACGCGGATGACGCAGATGACGCGGATTTTGATAATTGCCTGCGGCAATTTTTCGATTGAAAAGAGTTTAAAATCTCAAATTGCTCTGAACCGGCTGCCGAAGGCAGCAAAAAAATCCGCGTCATCTGCGTCATCCGCGTTCCAAAATAAAATCCGCGTCATCCGCGTTCCAAAAAATCCGCGTTCCTACCCGCGTTCACAGGCGGGTGCTTACCCGCTTGACCATTTCGGTTTTCCATTGGAGGAAGTTGCCGTCCAGGATGTGTTTGCGGGCCTCCTTTGCCAGCCACAGATAAAAACCCAGGTTTTGCAGGGTTGCCAGTTGCATCCCCAAAATTTCGCCACAGATAAATAAATGTCGCAGATATGCTTTGGAATGGGCTGCACTGGTGGGTACTACGCCGCTCGGATCAATAGGCGAAAAATCCCGCTGCCATTTCTGATTCCTGATATTGATGATACCTTCTGAAGTGTAAATCATGCCGTGCCGTGCATTTCGGGTAGGCAAAACACAGTCGAACATATCAATTCCCCTTGCTATGCTTTCCAAAATATTCTCCGGTGTGCCCACCCCCATTAAATATCGAGGCTTGTCTTTGGGCAGGATTTCGGTTACAATTTCGGTCATTCCGTACATTTCCTCTGCAGGTTCCCCTACAGAAAGGCCGCCGATAGCATTACCCTCCCGTCCATGCGCAGCAATGGTTTCGGCCGAAATACGCCGCAATTCCGGATAAGTACTGCCCTGAACAATGGGGAATAAAGTCTGACTATGTCCGTAAAGCGGTTCTGTGTTGTCAAACTGCTGAATGCAACGTTCCAACCACCGGTGGGTAAGTCCCAGCGATTTCTGGGCGTACTTAAAATCGCAGGGATACGGCGTACACTCATCAAAGGCCATGATGATATCAGCCCCGATGATACGCTGGATGTCCATCACGTTTTCCGGAGTAAAGGTGTGTCTGGAACCGTCAATATGACTTTGAAACGTCACACCTTCTTCCTTAATCTTGCGCCGATGTGCCAGGGAATACACCTGAAAACCGCCGCTATCTGTCAGTACAGGCCCTTTCCAGTTGTTGAATCCATGTATCCCCCCAGCCTCCCGGAGCACCTCCAGCCCGGGGCGCAGGTACAGATGATAGGTGTTGCCCAGACAAATTTGCGCCTGGATATCGTCGCGCAGCTCATGCTGGTGAACGGCTTTTACCGTGGCAGCAGTGCCTACGGGCATAAAAATGGGCGTTTCAATCACGCCATGGTCTGTCTCCATCCGTCCCGCACGTGCGCGCGACTGCGGGTCGGTATGCAAAAGGGTGAATTTCATTTGCTTAGGCAAGATTCCGGTTGCTATCAAGCTTGAGCAACACGGCAATCATTAGAGTGAATCCGATCAAAGAAGAGCCGCCGGCACTGATAAACGGCAGCGGAATACCAATAATAGGCAATAAACCCATGGTCATGCCCAGGTTCACTATCAGGTGTATAAAAATGATTCCGGCTACAGAATAAGCGTAAATGCGTGAAAAATTGGATCGTTGTCGCTCGGCAATGATCGTAATCCGCCAGAGCAGCCATAAAAACAGTCCAATCAGTCCAACCACTCCCAGAAAACCCTGCTCTTCCCCAACGGTGCAAAAAATGAAGTCGGTGCTTTGCTCAGGCACGTATTTCAGTTTGGTCATATTGCCCTCCAGGGTACCTTTTCCCATCAATCCACCAGATCCAATGGCCATTTTGGAGTGCAACAGGTTGTAGGCAGCCCCGCGTGCTTCTGAGGCGGCCTCTTTGGGTCTGAGCCAGATCTTGATACGCTGCTGTTGGTGCGGCGCCAACAGATTAAACAAGGCATTGGCGGCAAATACAATGCCCACCGACAGGCCCAATAAAACCGCCCAAACCCGAAGCTGCCCCTGGATCAAGCTGTTTTTTTTCCAATAATTGGGAATAAACGTGGCTAAAAACAGGATCATGTGAGGTACAAGCACCAACACATGTTTGAGCGGATCTTCCAGTTGAATACCGGTTGGCGCTAAACAAAAATCCAGTACCGGTATCCACCAGATGGTAAGCGGGATGAGTAGGATCAGCACAGACATCCAAACCTGCCGGTGTTCCCGAAATCTGCGGATCAACAGGTAATTAACAGCCACTATGAGCCAGCAGGCGGTGTAAGAGGGCGGTTCAAATTTCCAACCCAAAATAACCAGTGCAGCTGTGCCGAATCCCAGAGCGTATAATACGGGCGATAAACCCTCGCGGTACAAAACCAGCATGAAGGAAAAAAACACCAGTGCTGAGCCGGTATCGCTCTGCAACAACACCAATACTGAAGGAATCAGAAAAATGCTAAACGCAATAATTCGGTCGCGCCACTGACGCAGATCAATGCCCGGACTACTCAAAAAGGCTGCCATAGCCAAACAAGCGCCGAACTTGGCTATCTCCGAGGGTTGAAAGGTAAATCCACCAATATGGTACCAGGCATTGGCGCCATTGACTTCTCTGCCGAACAGCAGGGTGCCAGGCAGCAGAATCATGGATATGGCGTACATGGGCAAGGCCAGCGTGCGCCAGATCGACCAGTCAGACAACAGCACTACAAACATGAGAATGCCGCAAACAGCAATAAAGGCCAGTTGTTTTCCAGCCGTGTGGCTCAAACTGAGGAAAGCGTATGGATCGTTTTCATTGTAGTTTACGGCAAAAATCATCAACCACCCAATGGCCACCAGTGCGGCATACAACCCTAGTGTAAGCCGGTCAAAGCCAAAAATTGGAAGGGAATTGGAGGAGGTTGACATGTCAGTTTGTGAAATCAGTTTGGGGATT
>JAEUUS010000369.1 GCA_016787545.1 Saprospiraceae bacterium | reverse complement strand
TAATAATAGTTGGCTTGTTCGTAAAATTGGCTGCGTGAGTTTTCTTTCAGCGGCATAAATGCCGTCTTGGCCAGGCCAAATTTCTTGGTCACAAAATAAGAATACCCAGTCTTGAACCTGATTTCATCCCGGGTAGGTCCGGAGCCTTCCGGCGCTAAATCGTAATAAGTGAGCGCTTTTTCGTATTCTTTCCGGTTAAAATAGTAGTCGCCAATTTCTAAAGCTGCCTGACTGGCAACAGGAGAAGGCGAATTTTCCCGAAGAAAATCAAGGACTAATTTTTCGGCTTCCGGCTGTCCAAGTCGAACGGCACACTTGGCATGGTATAACTCGGCATCGGTTTTAACTGCCTTCCAGTCTGGTTCATTAACCGGGCGCAGCAAATCCATGGCATTGCGAAATTCTTTTTGAGCAACGCCATATAAGCTTTGATTGAAAAGGTCAACCCCGCGTTTATAGGCCAGGTTGGCTTCTGTGAAAACCGCAGACTCTTGCGCTGAAAGTACATACGCAGAGAGCAGAAATAGGAGAGCAGAAATGCTTTTCCGAAGGAACATGATGGAAAGGTGTGGTTTTGGATTTGTTTTATGCTGAAAATGGATGGTCGGGCACTGCACAAGAAAGCAATTTGTCAAATGCCATTGCTTCATTTCTTGAAATTACAAACGATATGCCCGAAAATTATACGTCTGAAGCACTGGTTTTTTGGGAAATTTTAACGTCTCAACAGGCAAACCATTGCATCGGTCAACTGTAGTAAAACGTTGAAACACACGGCGAAAATATAGATTGGCCAAAAATACAGTAAAAAAGAGTTTAACACCTGAAGTAATTCCCTTCAATCTCACCGAACTACTCCACAAAATTTATGTTTATTTGCCCTGTTATCAATCGGTATCCTCACAGATACAATCTTGCTCAATATGAAAATCGAACAAATTTACACCGGATGCCTGGCTCAGGGCGCCTATTATATCGAATCTGAGGGAGAAGCAATTGTCATCGATCCCCTCAGAGAAGTGGAGCCTTACCTGCAAAAGGCAGAAAAAGCCGGTGCAACCATTAAATACGTGCTGGAGACGCATTTTCATGCAGATTTTGTCAGTGGGCACCTCGATTTGTCGCAAAAAACGGGTGCGCCTATTGTGTACGGCCCCAATGCCAATCCCGGTTTTGCCGCACATATCGCAACAGATGGCGAAATCCTGCAGGTAGGCAAGCTGAGCATCAAAGTGTTGCATACACCCGGACATACCATGGAAAGCACCTGTTATTTGCTGCGGGATGAACTTGGCAAAGACGTAGCACTGTTCAGCGGCGATACTCTGTTTATCGGGGATGTTGGTCGCCCGGACCTGGCACAAAAAGCAGCGAGCATGACGCAGGAGCAGTTGGCTGAAACACTTTTTGATTCCCTGAGAAATAAAATAATGCCCCTGGCCGACGATATTGTGGTGTATCCGGCGCATGGTGCGGGTTCTGCCTGCGGCAAAAACATGAGCAAAGAAACCTCCGATTCACTCGGACATCAAAAACAGGTCAACTATGCCTTGCGGGCAGATATGTCCAGGGCAGAATTTGTGAAAGAAGTGACGGACGGACTGTTGCCGCCGCCAGCTTATTTCCCCCTGAATGTTGCCATGAACAAAAACGGCTACGATTCCATCGACGAGGTGATGCAGCGCGGCGGCCGTCCGCTTTCACCCAGAGCTTTTGAAGCTGCTGCCAACGAAACCTCGGCGCTTATGCTGGATACCCGGGCCCCACAAACCTTCGCCAAAGGATTTATCCCAAACAGCATCAATATCGGTTTAGATGGCAGTTTTGCTCCCTGGGTAGGCGCTATGATCCCTGACCTTAAACAACAAATCCTCTTGATTACAGACCCCGGTCGTGAAGAAGAAACCGTAATGCGTCTGGCCCGTGTGGGATACGATTATTGCCTCGGCTACCTGGAAGGAGGCTTTGAGGCCTGGAAATCTGAAGGCAGGGAAACAGATCAGATTGAAACAATCGATGTGGAAACCTTGGCTAAACGCATGCAAAACGGCGAAGCGACGCATATTCTGGATGTTAGAAAACCCGGCGAATACGATGCCGAACATTTGCCCGAGGCCGCTTCTGCACCACTTGACTTCCTCAATGAAAGCATGGTCCAAATTGACCGGAACAATACGTACCACGTGCACTGTGCCGGCGGTTACCGCTCCATGATCTTTATTTCTGCTTTGCGCGCACGCGGGTACGACAACCTGATTGATGTGGCGGGTGGTTTTGGAGCCATGAAAAAAAGTGGATTGTTTCAAACCACCGATTTCGTTTGCGCCAGCAAATCTGCCCTTTAGGGCACAGTAGCTGATTTTTCCCGTCCGGACAGCATATTGCCCGGCTGGGTTGGGTTTAATTGATCCGCAATACAAGCTGCCTGTTTATTTGCACTGTTTCTTTTACACAGTTCACTTAAACAGGCTTTTACCATGCGTCTTATCCAAAAATCGCTCCCGCTTCTTCTCCTGGTTTTCATGGGTCTTACCGCCTGCGACGACAACTCCTCTTCCGGCAACAACGGCAATGGGGCTACGCCAGCTTCAGGCACCTGGAAAGTCTCGTACTTTTTTGACAAACAGGACGAAACAAGTTATTACAACAATTACACCTTCGAATTTGGCGCTAACGGAAGTTTAAGCGCTACCAATGGCAGCCAAACATGGACTGGAACCTGGGCAACAGGTTTTGATGATAGCGCCAACAAGTTTCTGATCGATTTTAATGGCTCCGTTCCAAGTGCGTTGGGAGAACTGGAGGAAGATTGGCGTATCATTCAAATGGATGCCAACTTCATGCATTTTGAGCATACCAGTGGTGGTAACGGAGATACAGATGTGCTGAAATTCAGCAAATAACCCGGAATTACCGGTGCTTTTTGCAGCGTTCACTGCAATGGCGCACCTCATCCCAAACTTTTTCCCATTTTTTCCGCCAGGTAAAAGGCCTTCCGCAAGTTGTGCAAACTTTTTGCGGAAGGTCTGTTTTTTTTACCGACTTGCCATATTTCTTCATTGGGCGATCTATTTATTTGATTCACAGTGAAGAACCAAATTTGCAAAGGCAAGTTCAGTAGTGGCAAAACAATCCAGCAAAACAAAATAAAAAAAATAACGCAAAATGTTTTGAAATTAAAAACAACTTGTTTTAAATTTGTCCTGAAAATCATAAGACAGCCTGAATAGATTTTGGTAAACAATTGAATATCATTGATTTCGCTCAAAATCAACAAAGTCTCCCTGGCTATGAACTGGAAATTTTTTAAAACAAACTGGTTTTATTTTGCCTTAGGCATACTGTCTGTATGCTACATAATGCGCAAATACCCTCAATGGAATCCCTTCCAAAGTCCTGACAACCCCAAAAAGGAAAGACTCTCCAACGATCGAAGTACAGCTAAAAAAGGTGCGGCTTTATTAGGGTTTGTACCTGATGAATCTGACAGACTAAAAACAAAACAGAACTCGGCGCCTGCTGATGCAGAAGCCTTCCTGAAACGATTTGCCAGTGTGGCGGTAAGTGAGAAGAAAAAGTTTGGTATTCCGGTGTCTGTTATCCTGGCGGCAGCATACGTCAACAGCGAATGCGCCCAGAATGAGGCTGTTTCTGAGGCAAATAATTATTTTGCATTGCCCTGTTCAGATGATTGGGAAGGTGAAACCGTCACCATTTCCGGCGATTGTTTGCGACAATACGAAACGGCCTGGGCCAGTTTCCGGGATTTCAGCATCTACCTGAGCAGCCAGGAATGGTTTGCCAAAATGAAAAAGACTGCCGGAAAGGATTGGGAAAAATGGGTTGAAAAACTGGACGATGCAGGGATCGCAAAATCCGGAAAGATGTCCAAAATCATTCAGGAGTTCGATTTGATGGAATTGGATTGAAGTGGGCATGACATTGTCTTACTGCTGTCATGGTAATTATTTATTCATGTTCCAGAGTGCCTATAGATAGGTGGATGCCATTAATTTTCCCACATCTCCAAATAGTTGTTGTTGTTGGCCACAACAACTTTGAATACACCGTTTTTACCTTTCAATAGCGTCAAATCTCGGGCTTCCTTGGTAGCCCAGAAACCACCTGTCAGGTTGTCTATCCAGGTAAAGTTGCCTTTGCCGTCTCCGGTCAACAATACACCGGTACCGGCATCACAAGGATTGGTTTCTACTTCAAATCCGTATTTGTTACCAGCCATCAGTATGTCCATGAAGCCATCTTTGTTGAAGTCATGACAAATAATTCCCTGTATAGGAGAGGCCTGAACCTGAGATGGGAATGAATGACGGATAAATTTACCCCCCTGATTCTCCCACCAACAGGTTTCTAAATCATAAACAGAAAGCTGGAAGCTTTCTTTCAACACATCCTTGTCCCAGATGTCAGTAATGATTGCTCTTGAGTAATCCCGCGCATAGAGGAATTTTTTCTTCAAAATGGGCATTTGTTTCACCAGTACATCCTTCTGTACAAGGGGATAAACCTTTCCTTTTTCATGGATGGCTACAATTGGATCCAGTGTTCCATTATTATCGAAATCTTTTGCATAACATAAAAATGGCGAGTCTTTACCCGCAGTATATCGGGTATTTAATCCCAAATTTCCAGTAACCAAATCCAGGTCTCCATCACCATCCAAATCTGAAACTGCCAACCGGTTCCAAAGCCCATTTGATTGCGCAAATCCTGATTGTACACCAGTGCTTACAAGTTTGCCTTGTTGAACTTTAAATACCGAAATGGCCATCCATTCCCCTACTACAATCAACTCTTTTTGTCCATCACGATCTAAATCAGCCCATTGTAAATCAGTAACCATTCCACATCGCCCAAATTCTCCGGCTACCTGATCACTAACGTCTGTAAATTTACCCTTGTTGTTTTGCAAAACAACACTTCGAGGAGTTAATGGCCAGTTTTTGGGTACAACACGCCCTCCAATGAACAAATCTGCATCGCCATCACCATCATAATCATGTGATGCCACCCGTAAACCAAGATCCTTAAATGGTGGCACAGCGCCTTCATTTTTAACAAAATTACCCTTTCCATCATTGATATACAGCCGGCATTGGAAAGCCAAATCAGGCATATTGCTGTCGGCGCCGCCACTCAATACAAACAAATCCTGGTCGCCATCCTGATCGGCATCAAAGAAGACACCGCCATGGTCCTCATACCTTTTATCTGCCTGAAAAGTTGCCTCAGAACTTGATCTAAAGGATCCGGCGGCCGTTTGCAAATAAACCGCTCCAGGGGCATCAAAAGAGTTTCCAACAAAAAAATCATCCAGGCCATCTCCATTTGCATCACCCTGTACCAAAACCGGCCCTAAATCAGTTACAGTCCAGGGATTCAACAACCAGGTTTCAAAATCCAGAAACGAATTTTCCTGGTGTTTAAAAGTTATGCCAAGGCTTTGCGGAGTTCTTTCCTTGAAAAGGTGCTTGTTGGCATTTGGTTCTGGCGCCAAATGGGCAATATACCCCGAAGCATCTGTCCATTTCAGGTTAAGCCGTTGATTCACCGGAACATTGGTCAATATCTGCATTTTTCCATCAGGCCAACGAACGGTCAAGCGGTCAAGCTGATTGACCTGGCCTAATCCAAAATGGATCAAATGTTCAACTGAGGAAAAAATGCCATGATTTGGATTTAATTCCTGATACTGCGTTTTTCCTTGATATTCAATGAGTACCGAAGCACCTACAGCAAAAGGATTGGCAGGGCTTCCCTGAAGTTTTGCCTGTAGAAAATTGCCGCTATTTTGTTCCCGAGTTAGATTTTTATAGATGAAGGCAGGTTGCTCCAAGTTGTTTACCACCAGGTCCAGATCCCCATCTGCGTCAAAATCTGCCCAGGCACCTCCATTAGACCAGGAACCTGGCATGGTCATCCATTCGCCACTTTTATCTTCAAATCGCCAGTCGCCTTTGTTTTGAAACACAAAATTGCGCACTTTGTATTCTGGCATTCTCTCCACAAACGGCATCAAATCGCCGCCCTTCCGGCTTTTTGTTTTGTTTACTTCAGGCACAATGAAGTCAACAAAATCATGATGCGTTAAATCACGCCTGTAACCATTTGCTACGTGAATATCCCTGAAACCATCGTTGTCCAAATCCGCAATCAGACAACTCCAGGACCAATCTGTTTTATAGATCCCAGCCAGGCAGGCTATATCGCTAAAGGTTCCGTTCCCATTGTTGCGCTGTAAAACGTTTCGGGTAACGGGCTTGACAAATCCATTTTTTACAAAAGTGAGATAACGGCTCAATGAATTGGAGTTGTTCAACAGTTTTTGTCGCTGATTGGTGGCCGGATACATATCAACTGTCATAATATCTACACGTCCATCATTGTCAAAATCTGTAACATCTGACCCCATGGTACTCATGGAGGTATGTTGCAGGTATCGGCTGAGTTGATCCGTAAAGCCACCTTTTTGGTTGTTAATGAACAGGTTGTCTGGTTGAACAAAATCGTTGCCCACATAAATATCCATCCACCCATCACCATTAAAGTCCGTGGCCGAAACGCTTAACCCAAACCCAAAGTTCTGTATGCCGGTTTGTTTGGAAACATTGACAAATTTTCCATTCTGGTTTTGATACAGGTTATCTGAATCGTGTTCTTCCTTCGGATCCAGGTCAGGAACGGTTGTTTTACCATCCGGCCCATATTTTAACTTCAATCTGTTGGCAAAAGCCAGTTCATTTGGGTGGTTAATCACATAACAATCCAGATCGCCATCATTATCGTAGTCGAAAAAATTAGCTCCGGAGCAAGGCCCACGATCTGCAAGGCCATAATTGGCTGCTTGTTCACTAAATGTTGGCTCTCCGCCAGGTGCACATTGATTGTTGATAAATAACTGGGCAACCCTGTCTGATGGGTCAGTTCCTGCCCGACAAACATATAGATCAAGCCAACCATCTGCATTCACATCCACTGCAGTAGCAGAAGTTTCAAATCCTTTTTCGCTGCCTACTCCTGAAGCATCTGTGATATCTTTAAACTTAAAATTGCCCTGATTGATGTATAAGCGATTTTTACCATTGGAACACACAAAATACAAGTCTGGTAACTGATCGTTATTCACATCGGCCACCGCAACTCCACCACCGTTGTAGATGTTTAGGTTCAGGATAATGTTGTGCGCACTGTCTTCAATTATTTGATTTTGAAATTCTACTCCTGTTTCTTCAGGGTTTAGTAACTGTAAACGCGGATTGGGGGCAGTTAAAGTCGGCTCTGCTCCTGAATCCTTGCTAAAATCCATTTCTTTTGGATTTGAAGGCGTTTTTTTGCTCCAAAACCAATAAGCACCCAGGGCTGCTATCGCGAGGATGATTCCGACAATTAAATATTTCCTGAAAGGGCTTTTGGCCCCTCCGGCCTTTTTGAATGGTGCGGTGTCGGCAGGCCTCTGTTTCAGTTTTTTACCCATGAATTCATTGATTTTTTGTGCTTAATTTGTAAAAAGCTGCAGTGGACCGTTATTGTTGGAAACCACAAGAATGGATTTTCCGCCAACACTTTTTAACATAGCCATATCCCTGGCTTCCAACATAGCCCAAAATCCGGTTTCCGTATTGTCCAGATAACGAAAGTTACCCTTCCCATCGCCAGCTAAAAAGACGCCATTTCCGGCATTGCATGGATTGGTTTCTACCTCGAACCCATATTTGTTTCCAGCCAACAAAATGTCGATGAAGCCATCTCCATTGAAATCATGGCAAACAATGCCATTTGCAGGCGCTACCTGAGCTTGAATTGGCAATGATTTTTGGACAAATTTGCCTCCGGTATTTTCCCACCAACAATTGCTGAAGGTTGTCATTTTTAAGGTGAGCCCTTCATTCAGGTCTTTCTTGGGCCAGATATCCCAGATTTCAGCCTTGGCGTAGTCCTTATTGTAGAGGAATTTTTTCTTCAACACGGGCATTTGTTTCACCAAAACCTCCTTTTGCATCAAAGGGTAAACTTTCCCATTTTCGGAATAGGCTACAATTGGATCTAAAGTGCCGTTGTTGTCAAAATCTTTGGCAAAACAATAAAACGGCGCCTCGGAAGAAGCCGTAAACCGGGTGTTCAGGCCAAGGTTTCCGGTAACCATATCCATGTCGCCGTCCTGGTCTATATCAGTGCATACCACACGGTTCCAAAAACCATTAGATCCGGTTAATCCAAAACGTTCAGAGTGGTCCGCTAATTTGCCATTTTCCCATTGAAATACGGAAACGGACATCCATTCTCCTACCACAATTAACTCTTTTTGCCCGTCTTTATTCAAATCTTCCCAAACCAAATCTGTTACCATTCCGCAACGTTCAAAAGCTCCTGCAACCTGCGAAGTAACATCTGTGAATTTGCCGCCATTATTTTGTAATACAGAACTTCTGGGGGTTAATGGCCAGTTTTTGGGTGAAATCCGGCCACCAATAAACAAATCCGGATCTCCATCACCATCATAATCATGTGCAACTGCACGTAATGCCAAATCCTTAAAAGTTGGCAAAGCATCCTGAGCTTTGCTAAAATTCCCTTTTCCATCGTTCATATATAACCTGCATTGCCAGGCTAAATCTGAATTGGCATCTGGACCGCCTCCCACAACAAATAAATCCAGGTCTTTATCGCCATCTACATCAATAAATAGCCCCCCATGATCTTCATAGGGTTTGTCTTCTGCTAAAAGGCTTACTGATGTGCCCTTAAACCCACCATTCGTTGTTTGCAGGTAGATGGCGCTGGCGCCGTCAAAAGCATTACCAATGAACAAATCATCCAGACCGTCTCCATTTACATCTCCGGTGGTTGTTAATGGCCCCAAATCTGTCAAAGACCAGGGGTTCAACACCCAGGTTTCAAAATCATTAAATACATTTTCCTTATGGACAAAAGACAGCCCACTTGCCGAGGCGCTTTTTTCTGAAAAAAGAGGCTTTGACGAAAAGAGGGGAGGAGCTAAATGCGCCACATACCCGGATGCGTCTGACCATTTAAGGGCAAGTCTTTGGTTACATGGTACGTTGGATAATACCTGAAATTTACCATCAGGCCATCTAATGGTTATCTTGTCCACCTGAGTAGCAGTCCCTACTCCAAAGTGGATTAAGTGCTCTACAGATGAAAAAATGCCGTGATTGGGGTTTAACTCCTGATACTGTTTAACTCCCTGATATTCAATGAGTATGGAGGCGCCTACAGCAAATGGATTACCTGTATTCCCCTGAAGTTTGGCCTGGAGATAATTCCCTTTTTTCTGATCGCTACACAGATTTTTATACAAAAAAGCTGGTTGTTCCAGGTTGTTTACCACGAGATCCAAATCACCGTCAGCGTCAAAATCTGCCCAGGCGCCACCACTCGACCAGGATCCTGGCATGGTCATCCATTGCCCGCTTTGATCTGTAAATTGCCAATTGCCTTTGTTTTGATATACCAGGTTGCGCACCTTGTACTCGGCCATTTGTTCCAGGAATTTCAGCGGATTGGGTGAATTACTTGCTCTGACTTTGTTTACTTCCGGCAGTAAAAAGTCAGAATAATCTCTGTGTGTCACTTCTCTTCGATAGCCATTGGCAACGTGTAAATCTCTCCATCCATCATTGTCCAAATCAACAAACAGACAACTCCAGGACCAATCCGACTTGTAAAGGCCGGTAAGGCAGGCAATATCACTAAAGGTCCCATTGCCATTATTGTGCTGAAGCACATTTCTGGCAACTGATTTAGGGTAGCCATACTGGACCATAGATTGATACCTGCTCAAAGGATTAGTTGTTTTGAGCAGCTTTTGCCTGTAATTAGTCATAGGCAACATATCCACTGTGTATAAATCTACCCGTGTATCATTGTCAAAATCCACCAACTCTGCTCCCATGGCACTCATACTGTTGTGCCGGAAGTATTTACTCATTTGATCGGTAAATCCGCCTTTTTGGTTGTTAATGAAGAAGTTATCTGGCTGAACGAAGTCGTTTCCTACATAAATATCCGGCCATCCGTCTGCATTAATATCCGTAATGGAAACACTGAGTCCAAAGCCAAGATTGTGAATACCGGATGCTTTCGAAACGTTGACAAATTTACCGTTTTCGTTGCGGTAAAAATTGTCAGAATCGTGCTCTTCTTTAGGATCTAAATCCGGCATCAGCGTCTTACCATCCGGACCATATTTCAAAACCAATTTGCTGGTATGATCCAGGTCTGTTGGGTGGTTGATGACATAACAATCCAAATCGCCGTCATTATCTGCATCAAAAAAATTAGCGCCGGAAGCAGGGCTACGGTCAGCTAAGCCATATTCTTTTGCGCGCTCGGTAAAGGTGAGATTTTGGTTATTGATAAACAATTTTGCCTCTCTGCCCTTGGGATCGGGCCCTGCCCGGCAAACAAAGAAATCAAGCCAGCCATCGGCATTCACATCGGCTGCTGTAACGGCTGTTTCAAAGCCATCTTCACTCCCAACGCCGGCAGCATCCGTGATATCTTTAAAGGTGAAATTACCCTGGTTGAGGTACAACCTGTTTTTTCCACTGGTGTTGACAAAATAAATATCCGGTAATTGATCGTTGTTGATATC
>JAEUUS010000349.1 GCA_016787545.1 Saprospiraceae bacterium | reverse complement strand
GGTTTGAAGGGGTTTGAGGGGGTTTGTGATCCTCAGTGACGGGGTGACTGGCTGTCACTAAGGATCACCTCAAACCCTTCAAACTCCTCAAACTCATCCGGCCAAAGGTAAAAAATCAATGCATTTTCACCCAACGCCGGGAAACCCAATCCTGATCGTTCAAACGGGTACGGATAACGTAAGTGCCTTTGGGCGCCTGGGAGCGATAGGATTGATGCCAAATGGCTTCTGTTTTTTTGCTGTAAAAATGATCCATAAGCACCCCGGCGGCATTGAACACCTGAACTTCCATGACTCCGTAATCGTTGGATTGGTATTCCAGGCATGTTTCAGCAGGCGATGGATTGGGCATAATAGAGAGTGCGCCGGCAGGTTGCTGAATGGCCAGAGAATCCGGAAAATGAACTGTTTCCAACAGTAAATCGTAGGTTTGATTATTCAGCTGATAACCCCAGCGGCGGTAAGTATAACCGGAAATAAAGTCGGTATTCGGACTGGAAGGCTCAGGCAAGGGGCGGTAACTGAAGGTTTTTTGTCCATGGCCATTTTCGTCAAGATGATACAAGAGAATGGTTTGGGTAGTTTCCGGAATGATCTTGGGTGCAAAACTTTGATAGGCGTTTATCAGCACCGACAACACATATCCCTTACAGTTCACTTCCTCTATGCCAAGCAATTGCATGGTAGATTCTTCCGGAGTTCCATTCGCAAAACTGGCGTCCAAGACTACTTTGCCGTTTTTTACTTTGAGCATGTAAATACGGTTGTTTCTCGGAGAAGCAGCTAACACACCGCCATCGGAGGTTTGGATGAATTGGTTTCTGAAGTTTAAAGACACCGGACTGTACTGTTCAGGCAATAATTGTTCGCTGGCTAGGTTGCCGTCGCGGTCAATATATATCATCCAGTTTCGCGGTATGTCGACAGCATCGTATTTCACCGCGAACAGCACCGGGCCGTTGTTGAGCTGACTGACACCACCTGCAACATAGTATGGTTGACTTTTACTGTATACCTCCAGGGTTTTATCAAACTGTCCGTCGGCATGGAAATGATGTATTAGAATGGGGTCGGTAGGATCAGGTTGCGACAAATAGGGTACCACAAAAAAATCGTTTTCGGCGCCTGCGAAAAGTCTGCCATAGGCGGTCTCCTTTACCCATTCTATCTGTAAATTTTGGTCAAGTTTCCAGGTTTTATCGTTTTCTGCCCGAACAAGC
>JAEUUS010000327.1 GCA_016787545.1 Saprospiraceae bacterium | reverse complement strand
GTCACCAATATTGTACGGGATGAAATCCTTTCGCTTAAGGATCTGCCGGTAAAAATGACCGCCTATACCCCCTGCTTCCGTCGGGAGGCCGGATCCTACGGTGCGCATGTACGCGGGTTAAACCGGGTACATCAATTTGACAAAGTGGAGATTGTTCGGGTGGAGCATCCGGAACAATCCTATAAAGCCCTCCAGGGTATGGTGCGCCATGTGGAAGGCATCATGCGAAAACTGGAGCTTCCATACCGTATATTGTTGTTGTGCGGCGGCGATATGGGATTTGCTTCTGCAAAAACGTACGACTTTGAAGTTTGGTCGGCAGCGCAAAAACGTTGGCTGGAGGTGAGTTCTGTTTCTTGCTTTGAGTCCTTTCAGAGTAACCGGTTGAAACTGCGTTTCCGGGATGAAAATGGCAAAACAGAACTGGCGCACACCTTGAATGGATCAGCCATGGCACTGGCACGTATTGTGGCGGCCTTGCTGGAAAACAACCAGACTCCCGAGGGCATCCAAATACCTAAAGCGCTCTGGAAATATACGGGCTTTAAAACCCTGAATTGAAGGCTCGAAGATAGGCGTGAAGACGCGAAGGCGCGAGGGCACTAAGACACGAGGGCACTAAGGCGCGAAGGCACTAAGACGCGAAGGCGCGAAGGCACTAAGACGCGAAGGCGCGAAGGTTACATGTCTTAGTCTTATATAATTTAAAGGACGAAGGGCCAGCAGTTAGCTGGCCCTTCGTGTCTTAGTGACTTTGCGCCTTTGTGTACACTATTCGCCCTTCGTGTCTTAGCGACTTTGCTCCTTCGCGTACACAATTCGCCCTTCGTGTCTTAGCGACTTTGAGCCTTTGTGGTACACTCTTAGGGCCTTACACCCTTCTTTTTTACCTTATAATAAGTTTTTGGGTGCTGACCTGGTTGCCGGCCTGGCATTTTACCCAATAGGCGCCTGCTGGAAATTTACCGGCATCCAGGAAGTAATTCGTAGCGCCGGCAGGTATTTCGCCTGAGAAGATGGTTTTAATTTCTTGCCCCAGACTATTAAAAACCACTATTTTTCCTTGTACTTTTTGAACGGCTTGCACAGGTATTACCGTAATAGCAGAGGCCGGGTTGGGGTAAATGGCCTGAATGGAAGCTAATTGTTCTTTGGTGTTTACGCTCTCTGTTACACAAAATTTCCACCAGCCTTCCGGCGCCGTAATTGGCCTGGCAAAGGTTTTTCCATTCACAGCTTCCGCTACAATGAAATAATACACCGTGGAACCTGCCGGTTGCGCCGGAATGGAGCCAAACCAGTCATCATTTGGAATAATGCCCTGATACATATCTGTTGTTTCCCATGGACCGTCAGGGTTGGTTGAATAAAACACTTTTGCTCCAGCGATGCCGCTTCTGTGTTGAATTTTGGCCGCCAGACTGTATGCCAATGGGTTCAGGTGATTATCCTGACATTCAAGCGATTCATGTACAATGCGCAAAGGTTCATTAACGCCAACTTCCTTGGTAATGCAATGGATGGCGCCTAAAGATGGAATAATGCTGTTGCAATTAATTCCTACCACTTTGTATCCAGGCATCGAAGCTTCCCAAATCCGTTGGGCCGTAGTATCATATTGTTGTTGGTAAAACGGAACAAGGATGGTCTTATTCACGAAAACAGCGTTGGCATAGGTGCGGTAATCACCACCGTTGTTAGGGTACAAATTCCCTTCCGGAGGCATAGGAATTCGAATCACTTTATACGGTTTATTGAAGCCAGTTTGGAAGTTACTGAGCACATATTGAATGTTGGCTTCGATTTGCGGACCATCTGCTATGCCTGCCGGATACTGACCAACCAATAACCGTTCTTCATCCAGTAACTTCATATGCATATCAATATGGTGGATCACATCATACGGCAGCGGAGTCATCTTGATGTACCGGTCAATTCCCATAAAATCAGAAAGAATCTGATCAATCTCCGCTTCCGTTTTTTCTGATACTCCATATGGATTACCAAGTTCGTTCTCGTTGAGTATCAAGGAGGAAGCAAATGCAGTACCCATGCCGTCCGACATAAAATTGCCTCCTGTATTTACCATATCAGTTGGCGCTGCACTGGTACTGTACAATGGCACATTAAAATGAGGTGCAAGCGCTGTGGCAATGGTATCGTCCTTGGGACGATTCGTTCGGTTATAAATCCAGTCGACGAAGAACAGAGAATCCACATTATTGGAGTACACGCAATTCGGACCATAGTCGCGAACCCAAATGGAATTATTAGGTGCAATTACAAAATCGATGTTGGTATTG
>JAEUUS010000278.1 GCA_016787545.1 Saprospiraceae bacterium | reverse complement strand
GCCAGCGCCCCGGCGCCGGATAAACCGAATGCTTAGACGGTGGACGGTAGACGGTGGACGGTGGACGGTAGACGGTGGTCCCGAGAACTCGGGATGGACGGTAAAAATTTGGAATTTTGGATGTTTATTGGTAATTTGCAGTATTCGCTCACTAAAACCAATGAATTATGGGAAATTTCAAAAATTTACGGGTCTGGCAGGATGCCATGACTTTAACAGAAGAAGTTTATAAGATTACCAATTACAGCAGCTTCCATCGTGACTTTGGATTAAAGGATCAATTAAGAAGAGCTGTTGTTGCCATAGCTTCCAATATTGCTGAGGGTGATGAGAGAGACTCCAACCGTCAATCCGTATATTTCCTTCAAATTTCAAAAGGTTCTACCGCTGAGGTCATCACACAACTCAATATCGCGCATCGTTTAGGTTATATTAATGCTGACAAGTTGTATGAACTTGAAAACCTGGCTGAAAAAATTCGAGCATCTCTAAAAAACCTGATAAAAGCCCGAGGAGGCGATAATCCGGTAAAAGTTATTTCCTGGTTCATCTTATCCCTATTTTTGCCACTCTAAAAACCATCCACCGTCAACCGGAGGCCGTCAACCGTAGGCCGTCCACCGTAAGCCGTCAACCGTCCATGCTATCCATCGATCCTGCCCAAATAGCCACCAAAGATCTGCACCAATACATACTTGGAGCCGTGGCGCCGCGCCCTATCGCGTTTGCCAGTACCATGAGTACCGACGGGGTGCCAAACCTCGCGCCGTACAGTTTTTTCAATGCCTTCAGCAGCAATCCGCCGCTGCTTATTTTTTCTT
The DNA here is from genome assembly GCA_016787545.1 of Saprospiraceae bacterium. Taxonomy (GTDB): domain Bacteria; phylum Bacteroidota; class Bacteroidia; order Chitinophagales; family Saprospiraceae; genus M3007. The sequence goes on along the minus strand of JAEUUS010000278.1, from coordinate 2,361 downwards.
CCAACCGCCGGGTGGCCAATAACACCACGAAAGACACCCTGAAAAACGTGGAAGACACCGGAGAGGTAGTCATCAATGTGGTTTCCTATAACATTTCCCGCCAAATGGCGCTCACCAGCATTGAATATGGGCCGGAAGTGGATGAATTCAAAAAAGCCGGTTTTACACCCATTCCCAGCGAACGCATCAAACCGTTCCGCGTTGCGGAAAGTCCCGTTCAAATGGAATGTGTGGTGGAAAAAATCATGCCTCTGGGCGAGGGCGGAGGCGCCGGAAACCTTATTTTTTGCCGCATTGTGCTGATGCACATTGCAGAAGAAATCCTTACGCCAACCGGTCGCATAGATCCGCATAAAATAGACCTGATGGGTCGTATGGGACGCTTTTATTACGCCCGGGCCAGTGGCGATGCCGTGGTGGAAATTGTGCAGGAAGTCACCAGCATAGGCATTGGGTTCGACGGGCTGCCTGATAGCATCCGACACAGTACGGTGCTTACCGGCAACGACCTCGGCCAGCTGGCATCCCTCACCGCCCTGCCCTCCCCCGCCGATGCGCTGGGTTTGCTGGGCAACGACCCCCTGCTGGTGAAAGCCCGCGCTGAAGGACAAATGCACCAATACATCAAATCCCTGCTCGACCAACACGAGGTGGCCCGCGCCGCCGCCGTGGCCGTGCTGGCAGCCTCCTGATCATGCTCTTTAACCAGGAACTCATATACATAGCTGCCGAAAAAACGGCACTATCCAACGCCGAAGGCAACTTTGCCCGAAAAGTTGCCGTGCTGGCACTTCAGGAGCCCAGCAGCGCTGCCAACCGGGAATTCCTCACCAAGGTATTGGCCGCAGCCAACCTCAACCTGACCCAGGATACCCTTTTGGCAGAAATTCCTGCCCAGGAGCCCGTATGTATCGCACCCGACCTCCAGCAGCGCAAACCCGGCCATATACTGGTGTTCGGGATCAGTCCGGCACAACTGGGCCTCTCTATCCAGATCAGCCTCTACCAACCCACTGCTTTCTACGGCGCCACCTGGCTTTTCGCCGACGCCCTTTCCACGCTTGAGCCTGATAAAAACCGGAAGTCGCAGTTGTGGAACGGGATAAAAACGATGTTTTTGTGAACCTTCTTCAGCTCACCCACAAATTCCCCTACCCGCTCAAAGACGGTGGCGCCATTGCCGTTACCTATCTGGCCAAGGCCTATACGGCACTGGGACATCAGGTGACGCTGCTCTCCATGAATACCAGCAAACACTGGTTTGATGTGGATACCCTTCCGCCGGATTTCAACCATTACCGGGAAATCCACACGGTGTATGTAGAAAACCATATCCGCCCCGCACCGGCGCTGCGCAATTTGTTGTTCAGCCGGAAATCGTACCACGTAGAGCGTTTTGAAAACGAAGATTTTGCCCAAAAACTGGCGGAACTGCTGCAAAACGAGTCGTACGACGTAGTGCAACTGGAATCTATTTTTCTGGCCCCCTACCTGCCCGTAATCAGGCAATACGCCCCTCAGGCGAAGGCCGTGCTGCGGGCGCACAACGTGGAACACGAAATCTGGGAACGCGTGGCCGACAATGCCCAGCTGCTCAAAAAGTGGTACCTGAACCGGATCACGCCGCGACTGAAAAAATACGAACTCGAGCAAATCAACCAATGCGATCTGGTGGTGGGCATCACCCGGCGCGATGTGGAAAGGTTTCAGCAAATGGGCCTGACCCGGCCGGCTACGGTGTGTCCCATCGGACTCGATTGCCGGGATTACCGGCCGGATCCGTCCAGTTTTCAGCGGCCGCTCAGCTTGTCGTTTATTGGTTCGCTGGACTGGATGCCCAATCAGGAAGGACTGCGCTGGTTTCTGGATCAGGTGTGGTTGCCGCTGCTGGCCCCGCGTTTTCCTGAGCTTAGTTTTCACATAGCCGGGCGCACCGCACCGGCCTGGATCAGGGAGTTGCAGCTCGAGCGCGTGTTTTTTCACGGCGAAGTGCCCAGCGCGCCGGATTTCATCAACCAGCACTCCGTCATGGCCGTACCGCTGCTCTCCGGTGGCGGTATGCGTGCCAAAATCCTGGAAGGCATGGCCGTGGGCAAAGTAGTGCTCTCCACCACGCTCGGCATGGAAGGTATTGACGCCCGGCACCAGCACGATTGCCTGCTGGCCGACACCCCCGAAGCCTGGCTACAGGCCATTCAGCACTGCTACGACGCCGGCCCGGCGCTCGCGCAAATGGGCGCGCACGCGAGGGAATTTTGTGAACGGGAGTTTGATAATGAGCGGTTGGCGAGGAGGTTGGTGGAGCGGTTGGGGGGAAAGCAATGAAAATCATTGCGTTATTGACGTTTGACCGCTACGCGG
>JAEUUS010000268.1 GCA_016787545.1 Saprospiraceae bacterium | reverse complement strand
AGGATAACAACACCGATGGCAGCTGCGGCGGCTAACATTTGCGGCAGGTATAATTTGCGGGCAGTACCGGAACCTGCTTGTAGCCGTTGTCGAAGAGACGCCAGGTGTTGGGCATGATTAGCCTCTGGAACAGACATGTACCCTTCCGCCGTTTCCCGACGAAATTCATCGGAATCGGTCAACGACTGCAATTCCTGCTCATCGGCCCGGGTAAAATCACCCGATTGCCAGCGCTCGAGCAGTTCAAGCAGCCTTTTATCGTTGTTGTAAGGGTTGGCCATGTTAATGTACCGACGGGTTTAGCCGAAGGGGTTTGATGTGGTTTGAGGGGTTTGAAGGGTTTGATGTGGTTTGAGGGGTTAGGGGCCGGGGCCGGGACCGGGGCTGGGTGTTGGGATGGATCGTTCCAGGCAGTTTTTCAGGTTTCGTTTGCCATTTTGAATGAAGGATCGAACTTTACCCAGCTCTTCCGACATGATATCTGCGATTTCCTTGTAGGATTTGTCTTCGTAATAAAACCATTGTACACAATTCCGTTGTTGGTCTGACAGTTCAGCAAGGCATCGTTCGAGTGAAGCGGTTTCCTGTGGTAATTCGTACTCAAAAACAGGTTCCACTGCATCATACCTGACCATATCTTCCGGAGCAATGTGATCGGTTGGCCTGCGCTGGTTTTTACGCCATTCCATCAGGCAATAATTTCTTGCCAAAACGTATAGCCAGCCACGAAAAGCCCCAATTTCATGCTCCTTTACCTTTTTAGTCAGCGACTCATAAATACCCATCACAGCATCCTCAGCCTTTCCTGAGTCCTTGAGAATTTTCAAACAAACGCCATATACCATAGGCATATACCGTTCATACAACAACCCCAGCGCCCTGCTGTTTCCAGCCAAATAATCAGCCAGCAACTGTTCGTCGCTTTGATGTTCTGGCATATTTGGACGGAGAAAACGCAACATAGTGACTGGTTTCAGGAAATCACCGCCAAATGTAGAGGATTGCTTGAAATGAACTTGTGTTTGTTTTTGAATGGATGAAATTACGGGGTAAATTGCATAAATGAATGTGCAAACAATTTTCCAGCATACGTTACAACCTATTAAAGTTCAGTTGAAACAGTTCAGCTGAGTCAATCTGTCAATGTCAATGTAAAAACCTGACAGATTCTGGCAAGGCATCTGAAAAAATGGCAGTTCTTTAGGCGTAGCACGAAGTTTGATCAAAACCAGGTTGCCGCAGATAATTCCGTTTGCGGCAGAATCTTCAACACTCACCAAAATTAAAATAGTTAAAACGTTATGAAGCCAATCGCTGACCGCGTGATCATTAAGCCGGCGCCTGCTGAAGAAAAAACGAAAGGTGGTATCATTATCCCTGACACTGCAAAAGAAAAACCACAGCGCGGCGAAGTCGTGGCTGTTGGCCCCGGAAAAACCGGCAAAGATGCCCACAATATGACCGTTCAGGTGGGTGATATCGTGTTGTACGGCAAATACTCCGGACAAGAAATCAACCATGAAGGCCAGGACTTCATCATTATGCGTGAAGACGAGATTCTGGTGATTCTATAACCCCATTCCCCACATTAACCACATTAACCCCATTCCCCACATTAACCACATTCCCCACATTCCCCACATTAACCCCATTCCCCACATTAACCACATTCCACTAACTCATATCCAACAGAAATATGTCTGCCAAACAAATTAACTTCAATACAGAAGCCCGTGAAAAACTGAAAGAGGGTGTAGACGCCCTCGCAAATGCCGTTAAAGTTACCCTCGGCCCAAAAGGTCGCAATGTGGTTATTCAAAAATCTTTCGGCGCGCCAGCCATCACCAAAGACGGCGTAACCGTTGCCAAAGAAGTAGAACTGGAAGATGCTGTAGCGAACATGGGCGCACAAATGGTGCGTGAAGTAGCCAGCAAAACGGCTGACGCAGCCGGCGACGGCACCACAACGGCCACCGTACTTGCACAGGCCATGGTGACTGCCGGTTTGAAAAACGTAGCTGCTGGTTCTAATCCAATGGACCTGAAGCGCGGTATTGACAAAGCTGTAAAAACAATTATCGCCAATCTCAAGGAGCAAAGCGAAGAAATTGGCAACGATTTCAAAAAAATCCAGCAGGTAGCCGCTATTTCTGCCAACAACGATGAAACCATTGGCACCTTGCTCGCAGATGCCATGAAACGCGTTTCTAAAGACGGTGTGATCACCGTTGAAGAAGCAAAAGGTACCGATACATACGTGGAAGAAGTAATCGGTATGCAGTTTGACCGCGGTTACCTCAGCCCATACTTCATTACCGACGCAGAAAAAATGGTAGCGGATTACGAAAATCCGTACATCCTGATTACCGACAAAAAGATCAGCAACATGCAGGATCTGGTGCCGGTACTCGAAAAATCGCTGCAAACTGGTCGTCCACTTCTGATTATTGCAGAAGATGTTGATTCTCAGGCGCTTGGCGTATTGGTGGTAAACCGTCTGCGCGCAGGTCTTAAAGTAGTTGCCGTTAAAGCTCCTGGCTTTGGCGACCGCCGCAAAGCCATGCTGGAAGACATTGCCATCCTGACCGGTGGTACCGTAATCAGCGAAGAGCAAGGTTACAAACTGGAAAATGCCGGTCTGGAACACTTGGGTCAATGCGCGCGCATCACAGTGGATAAAGACAATACCATCATAGTTGACGGTAAAGGCAAGGCTGCTGACATCAAGGCGCGCACTGGCCAAATCAAGCAGCAAATTGATGCTACTACCAGCGATTACGACCGTGAGAAACTTCAGGAACGCCTGGCTAAGCTGGCAGGTGGTGTAGCAGTGCTATACGTTGGCGCTGCCACTGAGGTTGAAATGAAAGAAAAGAAAGACCGTGTAGATGATGCCCTTCATGCTACCCGTGCTGCTATCGAAGAAGGTATCGTTCCTGGCGGTGGCGTAGCGCTCGTTCGTGCCATCAAAAGCCTCGACGGCATGAAAGGCTCTAATGATGACGAAACCACAGGCATTGCCATTGTGCGCAAATCTCTGGAAGCGCCAATCCGTATCATTGCTGAAAATGCAGGAGTAGACGGATCACTGGTATTCCACAAAGTACTGGACGGCAAAGCAGCTTTCGGCTACAATGCCCGCACAGATGAGTACGAAGACATGAAAAAAGCCGGCATCATTGACCCAACCAAGGTGACCCGCGTGGCACTGGAAAATGCGGCGTCTATTTCCGGTCTCGTACTTACCACTGAATGTGTGATCAGCGAAAAGCCAAAAAAAGCTGAAGCGCATGGCCACAGCCACCCAGGCATGGGCGGCATGGACGGCATGATGTAATAGCCAACCGGCTCTCGAAATAGTAACAGACCTGAGTCATCCCGGCATTTGTCGGGATGACTCTTTTTTTGTCCCTGCCGGAAGCGATCCGCTTTTTTGTGTTTGGCCCGGGCGCCTGCCTGCCTGCACTTTTGTACCAGAAACTAAACTACTGAACATTTTGGTTTCAGACCTATAAGGTTTCCAAAAACCTTATAGGTCTGAAACCAAAATGACCGGTAGTATGAT
>JAEUUS010000240.1 GCA_016787545.1 Saprospiraceae bacterium | reverse complement strand
GTGAACTGGGATGGGTTGACTGATGAGGAATCAGCCCCTAATTTGTATTCTCCAGAGCTATTCAATGCGCCAACAGCTCCGCGGGCGCGTGGTCTGGTATTGAGTACACCCGGCACCGGTTTGATGGTGAGCGCCGATAGTAATAACCCAACCAATACACCAATCTCCTTTGGGAATATAAACCCCAGTTATACTGCCATTTTCCCGGCATTCAGCGGAGAGCGACTCTTTTCACCGGTAGGAAGCAATATTGCCGATGTTCGGTTTTATGTACCGGGTACCGCTACAAAAGCTGTGGTAAAAGGCTTCGGTGCTGTCTATGTGGATGTAGATGAAGCAGAACGGGCGGCATTTGAGTATTTTGATAGCAATGATAAATCATTAGGCACTTATGCTACACCAGTCTTGAACAATGGTCATGTATTTCTGGGGGTAGTATTCCACGAAGCCATTGTGCATCGTATCCGGGTTACCTATGGAAATGCTGCCCTTGGTCCCAATGATGGCAGCGGCACAGATGTTTCAGTCATGGATAATTTCATTTTCGGCGAGCCGCAGGCTGCGCAATAAGCGCAGTTTTTCGCCTGGCGAGAAAATTCCAAATAACACAAAGAAGCAAGCGGGGAGTTTTGCTCCCTACAGGTCGGCGCGCGGGCAGGCCGCGCCCGGCCTGTATTTGATCCCATCATTTTTTAAACTAAACTTTTATGAAAAACAAACCCTTTCTGCTTTTCATGGCACTGCTCACCCTGCAACAGATGCAGGCGCAAACACAAATCCAGGATACCGACGGAGACACCCGTTTGCAAACGGAAGCGTTGCCCAACGAAAACAAAATCCGGCTGGTAACTGCTGGAGCCGATCGTTTACACATTGGCGCAAATGCCGCCGGTATAACCCGGATAGATGTATGGAATGCCAACCAGTGCCTGTTTATTGGCCAAAATGCCGGTATAAACGCCCAGGCCGGAGCCTCCAACAATACCGGACTTGGATATATGGCAGGCTCTGCCATCACCACCGGATTTGCCAATACCCTGGCTGGGCAAAACGCGGGTAAATCCATCAACACCGGTAATTCCAATACGGCTTTCGGACAAAATGCCTTGTTGTTTAATACATCCGGGCATAGCAATGTGGCCGTTGGATCTGCCAGTCTCCAGGCAGTCATTACCGGCACCAACAATACTGCCGTTGGTACCAGTGCACTGGTTTCCAATACCGCCTCTGAAAACACTGCTGTTGGCAGCTCTGCCCTGCAAAACAATACCAGTGGAAGCAACAATACAGCCATGGGCCGACGCGCGGCACAACTCAATACCACCGGGTCTGCCAACACATCCGTTGGACAGGAAGCACTGCGCGAAAACACAACAGGCGGCAGCAATACCGCTATTGGCCGGTCGGCCATGCTGAATAACCAAACCGGCAGCAACAACACGGCCATTGGCGTCAATGCCGGCGATCAATCCAGCGGAAACAACCAGTGTACCTTTCTCGGTTTTGATGCGGATAATACCCTCAACAACAACCTCAATAATGCTACCGCAATTGGCAACGGAGCCCGGGTAAACACTTCCAACAAAATCCGGCTGGGCAACTCTGCCGTAACAGTGATAGAAGGCCAGGTTGCCTACACCGTTTCTGACGGCCGGTTCAAAACCGATGTGCAGGAGAATGCTCCGGGACTGGATTTTGTGATGGGGCTCCGGCCGGTGACCTATCACTTCAACTACCCTGGTTTTTCAGGTTTTTTGGGTGAAAAAAGCGTTGATAATGCCGTTTTGCGACAAAAAGAGCAACAAAGAGAAATGGGTTTTGTGGCACAGGAAGTAGAAACGCTTTGCCTCCATCAAGGAGTGGAATTATCCAATATTGTGCATGTGCCGGATTCGGACGCAGATAATTATTCCGTAGCCTATGGGCAATTGGTAGTGCCGTTGGTCAAGGCTGTGCAGGAACAACAGACACAGATAGCAGCACAACGGGCAGAAATTGAAACCTTGAAGCAAATGGTTGCACAACTGCTTGCACAAACCCCTTCACA
>JAEUUS010000219.1 GCA_016787545.1 Saprospiraceae bacterium | reverse complement strand
TCGTCTCGCATTTCCACCGCTTCGTGCGCTCCCGTGCTGGCGCCACTTGGAACGGCTGCACGACCCACAAAACCGGCTTCGGTCCAAACTTCCGCTTCTACGGTAGGGTTACCCCGGCTGTCGAGAATTTCTCTGGCTATTACTTCGCGTATTGCACTCATATGTTTAGTGTTTTAGTTTTGGTGTGTTTTTGGGTTTATGTTGGTGGGCTTTTTTCACCGCTAAGTACGCTAAGAGCGCAAAAGCGTTTTTTTTTCACCGCTAAGTACGCTAAGAGCGCAAAAGCGTTTTTTCACCGCTAAGTACGCTAAGTACGCGAAAGCGTTTCTTTTTGCGCACTTTGCGTACTTAGCGGTGAACACGCAAATGTAGAAACAGTACACTCATTTAATAGCACAATGCAGCAACTTTTCCCCTTCAATAAATCCTTCCAGCACATCGCCTATTTGTACAGGGCCAACGCCCGCGGGGGTTCCGGTGAAGATGTAATCTCCTTTTTGAATGGTGAAATACTTCGACAAATGCACAATCAGGGTGTCGAATTGAAAAATCATATCGCGGGTATGTCCGTCCTGCACGAGTGCTCCGTTTTTATGCAGCTGGAAATGAATATCCTGCGGGTTTTTCAGATTTTCCAAGGGGATAAAGGTGCTGAGCGGGCCCGAGCGGTCAAAACCCTTGGCAATTTCCCAGGGCTGACCCTTGGCTTTTAACTTGTCTTGCAGATCCCGCGCGGTAAAGTCGATCCCGAACGCCACCGCATCGTAATACCGCGAAGCAAATTCCGGCTGCACGGAGCGACCGTTTTTGCAAATCCGCAGCACAATTTCGCCCTCATAATGGAGGTCTTTGGTAAAATCCGGAAAATAAAACGGCCGGTTGGCCAGCAAAAGTGCCGTATTGGGCTTCATAAACACCAACGGCTCAGAAGGAACCGGATTGTTCAACTCCTTGGCGTGGTCTACATAATTGCGTCCGATGCAAAAAATCTTCATTGACGAGTGTTTGAGTGTTGGGGTGTTGGAGTGTGGGGGTGTTGGAGTGGGTTTCACCGCGAAGGGATACCACGAAGGCACTAAGGACACTAAGATCATATGTCTTCGCGCCTTAGCGCCTTTGTGTCTTTGTGTCTTCGCGCCTTCGCGCTACCTTTTTGTCTTCGCCATCAGCATTTCTATGGTCTTTTGCAACCTGTTTTGCCGGGTTTCCGGCCGCTTGGCTTCATTGATCCATTGAACATATTCTTTCCTATGGGTGTAGGAAAGGGTATCGTAATATGCCTTAGCCTCGGGATGCTGCTCAAATAAAGCCTGCAAATCTTCCGGCACCTCCACGATGCGTTCCTCGGTATCCCGTTGAACGGTGACATGTACCGTATCGCCCGGATTTTTACCAATGAGTTTGCGGATGTCTTTGCGCACCAGCAGCCAATGGCAATCGCCGCCCATTTTGACCATACTTCCACGGTAGGGCACGCCATCGTAGGTAACCTTGACTTTCACCTGCCCGCGAACGCCAAACAGTTCAAACACATCGTACGGAAAGTCTACAGACATAGCCTGATTGCCTTCCACGCCATTCAAAATGGCATCAAATTCATAGATTTTTTCCATTAAAATCCATAAGATAAGGTGAGTGCCCAGGCGGAATTTTTCAAATCGCCCAATAATTCCGTGGCTGTTTGGTTGCCAACATTCTTTAAACCCCTGGAAATGCGGAAATGCAATCCCAAACCGCCAAAATCCAGCCCGGTGCCGGCATGCCAGCCAAAATCAAAATCTTCAAAACTGGCTTTCTCCAACTGCCCCGGCACACCACTCACATCTCCGTCGCCGGAAGCCAGCAAAGAAGCATAAGCGCCGGCATGAAGATTCACCACCCCAAACAGGTGGTATTCCAGCGAAAGAGGCAGTTCAATATAATTGATTTTGATATCCGGGTTCTTGTTGTTCAAATAATCGTACGCGGCCCCTTTGGTTGTAAAAAGCAATTCCGGACGCAAACTCAGGCGTTTACCGCCCAAGGGAAGTTGTACAAATACCCCTCCGGTCACTCCTAAACGTTTTTTAATATCCGCCGCATTGGCATCATCGTACACGTTGGAACCATTTACCCCCAGTTTAAGTCCAAACCGGAACCCGTCCGACATCTGGGCTTGTACACTGGAGAAGAAGAGGACGAAAAACAGGAAGCTGAAGATTGATTTCATGATGTGAGTGTTTGAGTTGTTGTGTGTGGGTTCACCGCGAAGAACGCAAAGAGCGCTATGAGGGGTCACCACTAAGGCACTTGAGGCACTGAGATTGGGGTTCACCGCGAAGTACGCAAAGTGCGCTAAGAGGGGTCACCACTAAGGCACTTGAGGCACTGAGATTGGGGTTTCACCGCGAAATACGCAAAGTGCGCTAAGAGGGGTCACCACCAAGGCACTTAAGACACTAAGTACAGCATTTCTTCGCGCCTTTGTGTCTTTGCGCCTTTGTGCCTTTGCGCCTTTGTGCCCTCACGCCTTAGCGCCTTCGCCCCCTTCCTGCCTTCTAAACAGAAAAGGACACAAAAGTCCGTAGCTTTTGCATCCTTTCCCTGTTTATGATACTTTGCCGGGAATCAGTTATCCAATTTCCGGCGCGTCGTCTTGAATCTCTGGCGTATCCTCACCTGGCCGTTTTTTCTTGGCCGTGGAAGGATGCCCGGTGAAGTGTTTGAGCATCATCACCTCGCGCTGAGTGAGCTCACGGAACTTGCCGCGCTCCAGGTCCTTTTTAGTCAAACCGGCGAAATAGAAACGGTCGAGCTTGAAAATTTCATAACCCAATGTTTCAAAAATACGCCGCACTACCCGGTTTCTGCCGGAACTGATCTCCAGCTCCACGATGTCGCGCTCCGGATGGTCTTCCGAAAAACGTATCCAGTTTACTTCCATCAAACCATCGTCGAGCATCACGCCGCGCTCAATATGCTCCAAATCAACCTGGGTAAGGCCGCGGCGCAAACCAACGCGGTATTGCTTTTGCACTGAATAACTCGGGTGGGTGAGCTTTTGCGCCAAATCCCCGTCGTTGGTCAATAAGATCAAGCCGGTGGTATCACGGTCAAGCCTTCCCACCGGGAATAGACGCTCGGGGAAGTTAGGATCCACAATATCCAGCACGGTGGGGCGACCACGATCGTCGTCGGTGGTAGTGATTACGTTTTTCGGCTTGTTGAGCAACACGTACACCATGCGCTCCTGCACTTTCATTGGC
>JAEUUS010000201.1 GCA_016787545.1 Saprospiraceae bacterium | reverse complement strand
GGCAGCGGGCTTGCCGACGACTATTTTACCATTACTTCCGGAGGTGTTGTAGTGGACCAGTTGCGTTTCCAGATAACCACAGACGATCAATCAACAGTTCTGGCGGAGTATTTCATTCCGGTTCAGTACACCTTTGGCAATCCGACGGTTTCGGTTAATGATGCGCTTAATATACTGGAATCCACGAGCCTTTACCCGAATCCGGCTGGCGATGTGGCATTTCTGTCTGTATCGCTGCAAAAGGAAGCCCTTGCGCGCGCCTATGTAACCGACCTCAGCGGCCGGTGTGTGCTGGAATTGGGACAGCGCAAACTCAGCGCGCTCACACCGGAGCAGTTTCAAATACCCACCAGTTCTTTACACCCGGGCTTGTATATTGTGGTATTGGAAGGGGAGCAGTTCAGGCAGAGCAGTAAGCTCGTTGTGGAATAAAAAGTGAGAATATAACGTCGGAAGGGTTCAGAACCCTTCCGACGTTCTCATTCATTAATAATAACTCAATCGTATCACGCCGGCTAATTGTTTAGCCAGACGAATCACCTGACGGGTGTAGCCGTATTCGTTGTCGTACCACACGTAGAGCACCACACTTTTGCCGTCTTTGGAGACGATGGTGGCTGGTGAGTCGAAAATGGACGGGGTTGGGCTGCCTACGAGGTCGCTGGATACCAACTCGTTAGAAAAAGAGTACTGGATCTGTTCCACCAGATTGCCATTCAAGGCTGCCTGGCGCATGATCTCATTAACGGCATCCTTGGTGGTGGGCGTATTGAGTTGCAGGTTCAGCACTGCCAGCGACACATTGGGCGTAGGGACGCGGATGGCATTGCCGGTAAATTTGCCAGAGAGTTCGGGCATTACCTTGGCGATGGCACTCTCAGCGCCGGTTTCGGTAATCACCAGGTTAAGTGCTGCAGAACGGCCACGGCGATATTTGCTGTGGTAGTTATCGAGCAGGTTTTGGTCGTTGGTATAAGAGTGTACCGTTTCGATGTGTCCTTTTTCAATACCCAGGGTTTTGTTGATCACGGCCAGCACCGGCACAATGGCGTTGGTGGTGCAGCTGGCTGCCGACCAAACGGTTTCGCTGTTTACATCGAAGTTTTGGTTGTTTACCCCGTACACGATGTTCGGGATATCGCCTTTACCCGGGGCGGTGAGCAGCACTTTGGATACTCCTTTGGATTTCAGGTGACGGCTCAGACCGGCGCGGTCGCGCCAAACACCGGTGTTATCGATCAGCAGGGCATTGTTGATGCCGTATTTGGTGTAATTGATATCTTCCGGTTTCGGCGCAGAGATCATGAGGATCTTATGTCCGTTCACCCAGATACATTGTTCTGCCACATCCGGAATGACGGTGCCGGGAAAGTGGCCGTGAACGGAGTCAGAACGCAGGAGGTCGGCGCGTTTGATGATGTCTTCCGGGCTTTTATCGCGTGTTACGATAGCGCGGAGGCGCAATTGTTGTCCTTTCCCGGCCTGAGTGATGAGTTCTCGGGCAGCGATACGGCCGATACGGCCAAATCCATACAGGATAACGTCTTTGGGTTTGAGGTTGATCTTGTCTTTACCGATGTAGTCGCTCAGCTTCTTTTTGATAAAGGCCAGTTCATTGGGATAGGCATCTTTTTCATCCAACCAATCCACCCCGATGCGACCGATATCCAGGCGGGAAGGCGCCATGGGGGTACGGGCGATGGCTTTGGCAAGCGCCAGCGTGTCATGCACGGTCAGGGGGTGTTGTACCACCTCGCGGGCATAGTGGTGGAGCTGGAGCAATTCGGAGGCGCTTCTGTCTACCATTTGGTTGCGGAAGATCACGAGTTCGATGGACTTGTCGAACCAGAGTTTTCCTACGATGGCAATGAGTTCAAGGGCCGCCTTTTCATCCTCAATCCAGGTTTTGAGGGTGCGTTCGTACACTTGTTTTGACATGAAAATTTGATTTTATTTGACAGCAAATGTAAAGCGACCGATTCACATGCTGTGAACCGATCGCTTTACAAAAAAGTAACAAGTTTTTAATCCTATGAACGCACACCGATTACTTCTACCGCGGCGCCGGTAAGCGCAGGGTTGTACCAGCAGTCAACACCGCTGGATTTGAACCGGGATACAGCAGCTTTGGCTTCTTCAGCCGTGTTGTATCCTTTTACAATGTAGCAGGCGCCTTCTGCGCCACCCGGGCAGCGACTGCCTTCGTGCCAGAGCAACATCAGGCCTTCGATGGAAGGCGCTTTGTCGACAGGCGTGTTTTTGCAGTACACCGCGAATTGCACATAGTGCAGTTCAATGATTGGTGTGAACAGCAAATCACCTACCTGGCCTTTGCCTTTGCGCACGCTGCGGTGCACATTGGCGCCGTTCACGGTAAACGTAGTAGCCGGATTTGGCGGCTCAATGTCGTAAGTAGCCGGAGCAGTACCATCCGTGCTGTACTGTGCAGGCGCCATGCCTTTGGCTGTCATGGATTTAGCAGGGGTGCCCTGTACCTTCGACAAGGCGGCGGCACGACGTATGGAAGCGTCGGAAGAGCTTTCGGTTGAATAGGTTTGGGGAGCGGTGCTGCCGGAAGGGTTATACCGGCGTACGGCGGTTACCTGAGCGGAAGCGTGGGAAGCAACACCGATTAAAAGCAGAAGGAAAAGTTTTTGAGCAGTTTGCATAAGACAAATTGTTCGTGTGTTTGTGAGAAAAAGGTTTAAAGTTCAACCTAATGCAATAGTCTTGCCAACTTTAAAAAATGCCTTTTAAACGTCGAAACAAGCCTATTACAAGTATTATGCTTCCGGCGGGTGCTTTATTGTATTAAAAAGAACAACAATTTGGTTTCAAAGGTACAACATTTCCGGATTATAAAACAAATTCGTTTTAAAATTATTTGTTTTGTAATAAAAAACAAAAAGTTTAATGTTCTTATATTTGCCCCACCTTACCGGGTTTTTTAAAACCTGCGTGACTTACCCGCCTTCATCCGGCATCATACAGCCGGGCTTTATTCTTTTTTACAGCAAACCACACCGCGCCCGGTCCGATGTACCTCAACGCGCACACCTTTTTTAGTCTGCGCTATGGCGTTTTTTCTCCCAGTCAACTGGTAGAAGTCGCTGCTGCGCACCAGGTCAAAACCCTGGCACTGACAGACATCAACAACACGTCTGCAGCACTGGAATTCGTACGCGCCTGCCAAAAGCACCGGATTAAACCTATCCTGGGCATTGAGTTTCGGGATGATAAACACCGCTTTCTGTACTCCGGTATTGCCCGCAACAATGCCGGCTGGGCTACGCTGTGCGCCTTCCTGACCGAACATTCCCTGAGTGGCAAACCGCTGCCTGCAGTGCCTCCGCCCATGGACGATGTCTTCATCATTTACGAACGCGAGGTCAAACCTTTCGACATGTTTCGCCCACATGAACTACTCGGTATCCGGCCGGCCGATGCCGGGAAGCTGGTATTTTCCTCCTGGCGTCACCGGCCGGAGCAGCTCGTGGTATGGCAGCCCCTCACCTACCCCGATGCCGAGGGCCACAGGCTACATAAGTTGTTGCGCGCCATGGACGCCAATACCCTGGTAACCAAATTAGATGGCGTGGCTGTGGCTGGTCCCGACGAGTTTTTCCGGCCGGAAGCCTCCTTACTGGCGCCTTTTCAAAACCACCCTAAAGTGGTGCAAAACACCCGCCGTGTACTGGATGCCTGCTCCATTTCCTTCGAAACCGGCCTGCACCGCAATCGCCGGACCTTCATGGGCAGCAAAGAGGGCGACCTGAATCTGCTCACCAAGCTTGCAGAAAACGGCTGCGTGCGGCGGTATGGCCCTGGGCACAAGCGCGCACAGGAGCGCGTGCGCAAGGAGCTTAAAATGATCGCAGAAATGGATTTTGCCACATATTTTCTCATCACCTGGGACATTATACGTTACGCCGAATCGGCCGGCTACCACCATGTGGGACGCGGAAGTGGCGCCAATTCCATAGTAGCCTACTGCCTGTACATCACCGACGTGGAACCACTGGAACTGGATCTGTATTTCGAGCGGTTCATCAACCCGCAACGGAGCTCGCCGCCGGATTTCGATATTGACTTCTCCTGGGACGAGCGCGACGATGTAACCGATTATATTTTCAAGCGCTATGGACGGGAGCATACTGCCCTACTTGCCACCTACAGCACCTTTCAGCATGCGGCAGTGATCCGGGAACTCGGCAAAGTGTTCGGATTAACGCCGGCCGACATCGAGGCCATTCTGGATCACTGGCATAAAAACACCCCGGGCAGCTGGGAATGGACAGGGCGGAAAGGCGAGGGAAGCGCCGGAAGTACCACCGCAGCCACCGCCCCTGCAGCAACAGCGACCGCCTTGCCGGAGGGCCTGCATCCCTGGGCCAAACACATCCTGCGCTACGGGGATATGCTGGTGGATTTTCCTAACTACCTGTCTATACACGCCGGCGGCATCATCATTTCGGAAAAACCCCTGAGTGAAGCCACAGCCCTTCAGATGATGCCCAAGGGCTTCCCGATTACGCATTTCGACATGTATGCCGCCGAGGAATGGGGCTATCACAAGTTCGACATCCTGAGTCAGCGCGGCCTGGGGCACATCAAGGATTGTGTGGATATTGTTCGGGAAAACCAGGGCAAGGCCGTGAATGTGCATGAGGTGGAACGTATCAAGAACGACGAGCGGGTGCGGGCACAGTTGCGCAGCAGCCGGTGTATGGGCTGCTTTTACATTGAGAGTCCTGCCATGCGCGGTTTATTGCGCAAGCTTCGCTGCGACAACTATGTACACCTGGTGGCAGCCAGCAGTATCATCCGGCCGGGAGTGGCCAGTTCCGGCATGATGCGCGCCTATATCCAGCGTTTTCATCAGCCCAATGCTTTTGAGTACCTGCATCCGGTGTTCAAGGAGCATTTATCGGAAACCTTCGGGGTCATGGTGTACCAGGAGGATGTGATGAAAATTCTGCACCATTTTGCGGGCCTGGGATTGGACGAAGCGGATGTGATGCGGCGCATGATGACGGGCAAAAAGCGCTCTTCGGAGGCATTTGAACGCCTGAAACAGAAATACTTTGATCAGTGTGCCACCCGGCGCTATCCGGAAACGCTGGCCAAAGAAGTTTGGCGGCAATTAGAGAGTTTCGGCGGCTATTCCTTCTGCAAAGCGCACTCGGCAAGTTTCGCCGTGGAATCGTTCCAGAGTCTGTACCTGAAAACCTATTTCCCGCTGGAGTTCATGGTGGCCGTGATCAACAATTTCGGCGGATTTTACAGCACAGAGTTTTACGTGCACGAGGCGCGCATGTGCGGCGCGCGTATCCATGCGCCCTGCGTGAACCGGAGCAAACGACTCACCCGCATCGAAGGTCAGGACGTGTACCTGGGCCTCACGCACGTGCGTGGACTGGAGTCGGACTTGATACAAAACATTGAATATCAACAAACCATGGGACCATTCAAATCCATGGAAAACTTTGTGCGCCGGGTGCATGTGGCGCCCTCGCAACTGGATCTGCTGATTCGTATCGGGGCATTCCGGTTTACGGGCATGAAAAAAAGTGCGTTGTTCTGGGAAAAAAGCCGGGTACTCACGCCTGAAAGCGGCATGGGCGCCCAGTTATTATTTGCCGATGAGGCTGATTCCTACCAACTTCCGGTGCTGGAAGAGGGCCCTTACGACCAGGCCTTTGAGGAAATGGACTTGTTGGGATTTCCGCTTTGTGCGCCGTTTGATTTGCTGGAGGAAAGTGCAAAAACCGGAAATCCCGGGCTTTTGGCGCGCGATATGGGCAAGCACATACACGAGTTGGTTACGATGACCGGCTACTATGTGTGCCGCAAGGATACCCGCACCGTAAAGGGCGAGCTCATGCAATTCGGCACCTGGATTGACCGGGAGGGGCAGTTTTTTGATACGGTGCATTTCCCGGATCAGGTGCGCAAAACGCCGTTCCGCGGACGCGGCATTTACCGCATCCGCGGAAGATTAACCAGCGAATTTGGCTTTGTGAGCCTGGAGGTGCACGGTATGGAACGACTGGCGTATGTAACGGTTGACGGTTGACGATGGACGATGGGGTGCCGTGTAGGGTTTGGCTTAACGTGGGTTGCTAGACGGGAATCGGGATACACACAAACCGGGTATACCGGAATGCCTGGAGCCAAATTTCCCCGCCCTTTAGGCTGGGGATTTGGGATCACAATGAGTGGGAGGGCTAAAGCCCCTTCCATTTTTATTTAACTCTATTCCCCGCCCTGAAGGGCGGGGCAATTTTAGCATCACTTTCCAAATTAAAAATGTGTACCCCATCAACCCCATCAACCCCATCAACCCCATCAACCCCATCAAACCCATCAAACCCATCAACCCCATCAAACACCTCAAACACCTCAAACCCATCAAACCCATCAAACCTTTCAAACCCCTCAAACAGCGGCGGCTAAACCCGCCGGTACAAGACATCAATATGACCCACCGATCTGTTCTACATATGGACCTCGACGCCTTTTTTGTGGCGGTAGAGCAATTGCGCAACGATGCATTGCGGGGCAAGCCACTGATCATTGGCGGCAGCAGCAACCGGGGCGTGGTGGCATCGTGCAGTTACGAGGCCCGGGCTTTCGGGGTGCGTTCGGCCATGCCTATGCGGCAGGCGTTGCAGTTGTGTCCGGACGCTCTGGTGCTTCGGGGCGATATGGAAACCTATTCCAAATACTCCGGACTGGTGCGGGCCGTGATTGAAGATCAGGCGCCATTGTACGAGCAGGCTTCTATTGACGAGTTTTATTTGGATTTAACAGGCATGGATCGCTACATCGGATGCTGGAAATGGAGCGGGGAGCTGCGGGATCGGATTCTTCGGGAAACGGGATTACCGTTGTCGCTCGGGCTTTCCGTGAACAAAACCGTGTCCAAGGTAGGCACGGGGGAGGTGAAGCCCAACGGGGTTAAGCTGGTGGAAGCCGGCACGGAAAAAGCCTTTTTATCGCCTTTGCCGGTAGGGCGTATCCCCTTTATCGGGCGGGAAACGGAGCGGCGGCTCTCGCTCATGGGCGTGCGCACCTGCGGGACACTGAGCGAGATCCCGCCGCGTTTGCTGCAAAGGGAATTTGGCAAAAACGGGCTCCTTATGTGGAAAAAGGCCAACGGCGAGGACGACAGTCCGGTAGTACCTTATCGCGAGCAGGACTCCATCTCCTCCGAGCGCACCTTTCATACCGACAGCATAGACATGCGTTTCCTGCAGGATGAACTGCGCAGGCAAACGGCCCAATTAGCCTATCAACTGCGCGCCCTGGGCAAACTCACGGCCTGCGTAACGGTTAAGCTCCGCTATGCCGATTTCAACACCTTTACCAAACAGGCTAAAATCCCGTATTCAGCCCAGGATGGCCCGCTGGAATCCAAAGTGCTGCAACTGTTTGAACAACTGTACGAACGCCGTCAGGCCATCCGGCTGCTGGGCGTGCGCTTCAGCGAACTGGTGCAAGGCTCCAGCCAGCTCAACCTGTTCGACAACACGGAAAAAGAAGCCCGCCTGCTCGAAGCCATGGACAAGATCCGGAACCGTTTTGGGAAATATGCGGTACGGAAAGGGGGGGGGACTTGAGGTAAGATTGACGAGTACATGAGTACATGAGTGAAGAGGTGGGGCATTCAGCTTGATTATTCTCGTATACCAAAGGCAACGCCTCTCCCTCTTCACTCATGTAATCATGTACTCGTCAATCATGTACTTCAAAACAGCGTCCATTCCTCCGGTTGCGGATCCTGCAGGTCCGGGGCGTCGTAGCCGGGTTTATTGAGTTTTTCGGAAACGCGGTACATGGCAAGCAGGTCGTCTGCTGGTGGGTGGAGCAGCCGGAGACTTTCTTCCAGGGGGCCGGGGGAAAGCCAGCGGCGGCATTCTTCGGGAGTGGAAAAAATGACCGGCATGCGGTCGTGCAGATCAGCCATTTCGCGGTTGGGCGTGGTGGTGATGATGGAAAAGGTGCGTTTGATTTGTCCGCCCTGTTTCCATTCGTCCCAGATACCGGCCAGGAAAAGCAGTTGTTCGTCTTTACGGAAAATACGATACGGAATCTTTCGGGCGCCTTGTTTGCGCCATTCGTAGAAACTGTCGGCCGGCACTAAGCAATGCCTGCGATGGATGGATTCCCGGAAAGAGGGTTTTTCTTCAATGCCTTCTGCACGGGCATTAATGAGTTTGCCGCTGTTTTTGCCATCGGCGCTCCAGTGCGGCACCAGTCCCCATTCCATACGCTGCAGTTGCTCCGGATGGTCATTGGCAATTACCAGCGCCTCGTGGGTGGGGGCAATATTGTAGCTCAGGGGCAATTCAGCGGGGAGTTGCACCACTTCTGCCAGCGTTTTTTGCTGTTTCGCTTTGGGGACAAAGGAATAACGGCCGCACATTGGAGGGCTTATGTAACCCGGAATGGTATTCCGGGAAGGTTTACAGGTTTATCAACATGGTATTACAAGTATTAAAGCTGATTTTTTACCACCAACACATCCAGTGCGTTGAACGCGGCATCGTCGTCTACCCGGAACTTACCTTTCAGATACAGGAATATCTTATGTTCCTGGGGTGTTACAACGCCATCTGCCAGCATCATATCCAGGCAATGGTAGAAAAGCGGCAGGCGGGTTTGTTCCCGTATAGCACCTATGGCCGCATCAATGAGTGCAGCGGAGCTACCGGCCTGTTCAAAATACCGGGTAGCGGCATCCACCAGCGCCTCGGGATCAGAACCAATGAAGATGTTCCGACTTTTAAGTGTCGTCATAAAAGCGGCCGTGCCGCCGGGGCCATCAATTTCATCTGCACGGCGACATGCAAACAACACGGCGGCGCAGGCTTCTGCTTCGTCGGTAATCTTCAGATGTTGTGCACTGGGCGCAGGAGCAGTCGCAAAAAAATCCTGTGTGGTACTCATGGGGGGCAAGATACGGATTTTGGACGGTTTACGGTGGACGGCCTACGGTAGACGGCCTACGGTGGACGATGGCGTTGCTCCTGGCATTGGTTCTTTAACCGTAGCCAAAGAAGACATCCCAAGAGCAACGCCACCGTCCACCGTAGGCCGTCCACCGTAAGCCGTCCACCGTAGGCCGTGTCTACTGTTTAACCACTTTTTTTACCTGAATGCCGTCTTCGCCGCGCAATTGCACGAAGTAGAGTCCGGCGCTGAGGTTTTGGAGATCAAGGGTGCGGCTGTGCAGACCCGGCTGAAGCGGGCCTTCAGAAGTCAGGTTAAGCACCTGATGGCCGAGTGCATCCAGCACCACGATATCCATCTGCTGCGCCTGACCAATTTCCCATTGCAGCCAGGTTTTGCCTTTGGTGGGGTTTGGAGACAGGCTGGTTTGGTAATCGGCCTGTGTTGGTGTATTGGTGCCCACCAGTACCTGGTGTGGCGGCAGCGATACATCGTCTACCCAGGCGCGGTCGCCATTGGCGCTGGCCAGATCATCCTTTTGGTAAATCCAGGAAAGTTTGTGTATACCGGTAGTCAGCGGGTAACTTACCTCCGACCAGGCTACTACACCACTCCAGGCGTCTACCTCTACGTCGTCGATCAGGAAGCGCAGGAAATCGTAATCTTGCTCACTACCAACCCTACGGGCAAAAGTTACCACGCCAGCCGCTGTGAAATCAAGGGTGAGGTTCATCACCGATTGCTGGTTGTGGGTAATAATCCCTGAGCGGGAAGAATAAGTTCCGGTATAGGCTGCGCTCGGAGTAATAAACCAGGGCTTATTGCCCTCCATATCCCATGGAAAGCCTGCATAGGTCTGGCTCTCGTAGGTTTCAATAATCGGATTGATGGTATATGGGCCGAAGCTTTGTTGTGCAGAATAGCTGCCTGCTTCTACCAGATATTCAAAATTGGCCAGTGCCACCTGTGGTGCATTGGCAGATACAGTTACCTGGAAAGTAGCGTCTGCGGTGCCGGTTTGAGCATCAATAGGGCCCAGACTTACCGGGCCGCTTATGGTGAGCCAGGGAGAGTCGGTGGTAAGCGTACCCAGTGCATCAGGGCTTTTACTGAGGCCCACGTTCAGGTTTTTGACGGTTATCACAGCCTGCTCGCCGCTTTCCAGACGGGTATCGCCATCTCCACCGGCCAGATCGGAAATTTGCAGGCCATCCAGTTCCAATTCAGGAGCCTGAAGTTTAACAGGGTAGTTGGTTTCATATACCTGGCCCCCGTTAAATTCAATGCGCAATTTGAACAGCACCGTTTGGCCATTGGGCGAATCATCATTTACGGAAAAGGCAAACGCGGCTGTATTTTCTTGCAAAGCGCCTGCTGCCATATCTCCAAATACTTCAGTGTTATCGGTAATGTTAACATTCAGGTCGTCTGTCTGAATGGTTGCACTGGTAGCTTGCGCCACCTGATCACCGAGGTTATTGAGTGTCAGGTTCAGGGCAATGGTTTCACCGTAATCTGCTTTCTGGTTGTTATTGCCTGTGGCATCATCCAACACAATAGCCTGACTGATCACATACGCGCCCGCGCCCGGAGCCACATTTACAGCACCTTGATATGGGCGATAGTTGAATTGGGTGGCGGTTACCACCAAATCGCCTACATCCGTCAGGGAAGGGAAATTCAGTTGAGCAATGCCGCCGGTTACCGTGGCTACAGCCAGCGCCTGACCTTGCCAATACAGGCTAACGAGTGCGCCTTCCACATCGCAGCTTACCTGCAGACTGTTGGTGCCAATCACTACCTGATCTGTATGGGTAGCAATCAGTTCCTGTGGCATAGCTGTACGTGGCACCGTAGTTGGATCGCAGAATGGGTTCCATACATCTGCCATATCAATACCACCTTGTCCGTATGCAGCGATCATGAGGGCATTGCCATAGGTGGCCATAGCGCCCAGATTGGGATCCAGCGTTAATCCGTCGGCATCTACCAGGTACTGGTTCATGCCGTCCTGACCTTCCATAGGTGGGGCCCAGCTTTGGAAATCGCTGGAGTAAAATCCGGCAATACCGCCCCAGGCTTCACCTGTATTCAAATCGCCGGCACGCTGCATGGCTTCACCGAGGCAATCGCCGCCACCGTTGTTGGTGAAATTGCCGGCGCAACATGCCACTGCAATGACAATCGGATAGCGCTGGTGATTGCGGAGGTTTTTCACGGCATCGGTATTGAAATTGCCGCTCACCAGTCCTTGTTCCCAACCGTGGCCCGTGTAGTTATAAATGCTCACGCCAGGGCTGTTCATCACAGCAACCAAAGCAGGATTCTGTGGATCGCCAGCTTTGTCGGCTGTTTCATCGCCCGGTGTTGGGGATATACTGGCGTGGTTGCCATCGTAAAATTCCCAATAGCGCTCATAACCATCAGCCAGGTGTTTGGATTTCCATTCGTTGCCTTGCTCATAATCTGCCTGATTATCGTCCCCGATGCCTTGTCCTTGATTAGACGCCGATGCCATGCCGGTAGCGCACCAGTTATGGAGTGAATCTACCAGTGGCGACTTTTCGTATTCCAGGTTGCGGTTTACCATAATGGCAAGCTCCTTGAGGTCGGTGGCATGGAATCGGCCCACAAAAATTTCCGGATAGTGGTCGTTGCCTTCCATATAACCCAGGCAGTTGTCACAGGAATAATCGCTGCCAGGGCGCACCATTGGGGTAATAGCATTTTCGCCGCCTACTAACAGCAGGTAAGAGATTTGGTGCTCATTGTAAAAGTTTTGCACATAATTGAACACTTGTGCCGGGGTATTCCCAACTTCAGAAGTAGGCGTCACAGTGGTATGAATACCCATCTGACGTTTCCAGGCTACGTACTCTTCCAGCCCGGGGATAAGGTCGTCCTGGGCAATTACGAGCATTTTTACGGGTTCTTCACCATTTCTGGTTTCCGTCAGAAACGTTTCGTCAAAGTTCAGGAACAGCTTGCTGTACAGTTGTTTAAATGGCGCACTGATCACTCGTTCACGCGCTTCTGTGGCTTCATTCTCTCCTTGTCCGCCGGTATGGTACACGCGCAGTGTAATGTTTTGGTACACCCGCAGGGTTTTGGTTGCCGGGTTATACTGAACCGGATAAACCCACAGCGCCTGCCCGCGCACGTCGCGCATGAGGAAGGGTTGGTTGAGCGTAGCCAGTTTGCCGGGATAAAAGGCATTGCGTTCGTAGCTGGTTCCGTAATGATAGCCCACAGTGGCCGGATCCACATTGCGCATGAGGTTGCCTTTGGAAGGTGCAACCGGCATATTGTTGTAATCCGTATATTCGGAGGCAACAATCTCCACCGCCATGTTTCCGGTGTTGGGGATCAGGAGGGAGGTGGCGAACTTAGGCACATCCGGCGCTCCGGCTTCCAGTAGCGGGGTGCCATTTTCCATACTTATTACCAGTGCGTCACCTTGCGGGGTGCTCACTGATGTTTTACGAATATCGCTCAGTTCCAGCTTCAACAGTGTTTCGTTCCGCGATTTGGAGAGTATCTGAACCTGAGTTTGTGCCAGCACTGCCCCGAAGGAAAATAAGCAAAACAGGCTTGTGAAGAGATGTCGCATAAAAAAGTGAATGAGTAAGTGAGTAAATGGGGCGGCAAGCCCTAAAGCCCCGTTGGGGCGACATTTTTATTGATTAATGTTGGATTTGGATTTGTTTGGTTTGGCGGGAGGTTTTGAGCAGGTAGTTGCCGGAAGGCCAGTGGTGTACTGGTATAATGAGGGTTGTTTTTTCCGGAATATCGCCTGACCAGCTTACTGCACCGGAGAGCTGAATGATTTGGGCGCCGGTTATTATGCCTCCCGGATTTTCCAGCCGGAGGTTGGTGGATACCGGATTGGGGTAGATATTGATTTTCGGGGCAATGGGTTCCGCGGCCTGAAGTGTGCCTGGAGTATGCAGGTTAAAAAAAACATCCACGTAATTGGCCTGGTTACCGTTTTCGTACGCCCGAAACCATATCCAGCAAGCGCCGGCGTTTTCACCGGGCTGTACAATCAACTTGAGGTATGGTTGGATGCTGTCATACACGGGGTTCATCAATCCATTGCTTGGAATACCATTGTAACAGGTACCATAGTCGCACAGATCTGCCACCCAGTTGTCTGGTAAATTAGATTCTACCAAACGCCAGCGCAAGTGTAAGGTATCGCCGGAAGGATTTTTGAAGTAGATATAACATTCGTTCGCCAGGTTGAACTGAAGTTCCTGTGTCAGGACTGGTTCCGGAATGGCTTGAAAAGTTTGGCAGAGAACCACTCCTTTCCAAAACAACACTACAACCAGGAGGTAAATTTTTCGCATGACAGTGTGGGTTGGCGATGTACCGTTACAAGACCAAAGGTAGGCGCTAATCCCCTAGTTGTGTGCATGGTGTTTTCGTCAAAAAAAAGACAATTCGACAGGATGCCGTTTGCATAAGTACCGATGAAATAAAAATCCCCGTTGAAATAATTCAACGGGGACTGAAAAAACCCTCTGTCTATGCGTCAATCACTGAATATACTAACTCCACTATACTCTTAAACCAAATCGTCGTCGGAATGAATAATGAGCAAAGGCAAATCGCTGCTTGCCAGCACTTCGTTGGTGATACTTTTATGCAGGATATTATCCCAGAAAGACCGGTGGTGAGTGACGAATACCAGCAAATCAATCCGGTGATAAAATGCGTACTCGTACAATGCTCCTACAATGTCTTCACTCACCATTTTACTGAAAATAAATGGCTTATCGTAGCCGGAATCCCCAAAACTCGCTTCAAACCGCTCGCGTTGCGCTTCCAGATCTCTTTCTCCACCCGGGCCAACGTGTACAAAATGTATCTGCGCATCGAAACGACGTGCAAAAGATACGGTTTGTTTAACGGATAACGGATTCAGCGAATCAAAATCACTGGCGTACAAAATGTTGTCAAATCCTCTGAATTCAGCTTCTTTGGATACAAACAATACCGGGCTATGCGCCGCTTTAGACACCTCTATACTTACCGAGCCGAATAACTTTTTACCGAGTCCACCCCGACCTGTAGCCCCCATGACCAAAAGGTCGGTTTTTTTAGAATATTCCACCAGCGCTACATCCGGAGCCCCATAAATCACTTTTGAACTGATGACCATAGCTTTATCGGCAGTACTTACGCCACCTGGATCGCCGGCATATTTTCCCGGCGGCAAATAGTTTACACCCAGAGGACGAAGTGTTTCGCTGACGAAGCCATCCAGTTCCGTTTGCATCGTTTTGGAGTAGCCCGACAGAAATCCGGAAGCGGAAGGCACCGTTCCTTCAAATATGCTGTCCATCGCGTACACGATTTCCAGTTTACTTTGCATCCGCTCGGCAATTTTCCAGGCGAAAGCCAATGCATTGGCAGATACCTCGCTCATGTCAACGGCCACACTTATTGTGCGCAGATGAAAAATTTTGCTGTTGTATAGATCTCTGTTTTTCATAAGTCGGGCTATTTCATGTACACTCGGCACCAAACCCTGCAATACAATATTTCCTTCGATCATGAGCGCAGGAAGGATGCTGACCCCTTCACGCTGTATAGCAATGGGGTCAGCAACCTCCAGCACTTTGCCATCCACCCCTGCAGTTTCTAAGGCCAGGCGCACACGTGCTCCTAAAAGCCTTGATGTAGTATCATACGCACCAAATATTTTAATGTGCGTTTTACCACAGCCCTGACAACTGCCTGTGCAGACATCAGTGTTGACTTGACGGATGGTGGCTATTTCTTTCATAATCAGTCTTTTTGTTCGTATACCAGACTGGAATCGGAAGGCACCTGCTTGGATAATGCCAGCATGATGTCAAACGGAGTCAACATACCCACCAACTCTCCGTCGTCCACTACTGGCAGCGCATGGAACCGATTTACCATAAACACCTCCAGCGCTACATTGATACGATCGTCCGATGCTACTTTACCCAGACGTTTGACCATGATATCCTGTGCTTGTGCACGATCAAGGCGAAGTTGGTTAACGTATTTATCTTCCTCAAAATGAGATGCGCCACCCATGAAGTGTTCAAAGTCGGTGCGACTGATGATACCTACGATTTCGCGGAAGTGAACCACCGGAATATGGTGGAATTTATGGCTGTCGAAAATCTCTTTTACTTTGGCCAGAGATTCTTCGGGATCAACCGTCACAAGATGTTTGTGATCGGTCATAATGCTTGAAATTGGAGCAAAGATGTTCATAATTTGAGTTGCGTTTAATGCTTAGTTGAGAGATGGTACAAAGGTGAGGTAAATGCTTGCCGGCCAGGAATGATGTGGGTTAGCGCGCACGTTGATTGAAATCACTTTGACACATGAGGGATGTTTCTATCTTTGCTGTGCAATGAAAAAGATACTTATTATAGAAGACAATCAAGACGTGCGGGAAAACCTTGCGGAGATCCTCAGTCTTAGCGGTTATGAAGCCATTACCGCAGAAAACGGCAAAATCGGCGCAGCAAAAGCGCAGTCTGATCATCCGGATTTGATCCTTTGTGATATCATGATGCCAGAGCTTGACGGCTATGGTGTGCTGCACATCCTGAGCCGCCAGGCTGCTACAGCCGATATTCCATTTGTTTTTCTTACCGCTAAAGCAGAAAAGGATGATTTCCGGAGAGGAATGGCCCTGGGCGCCGACGATTACATCACCAAGCCTTTTGATGATGTTGTTTTACTCCAGACGATCGAAAGTCGTTTGAAAAAGAGTGAACGCCTGCGTGCTGCATCGACACAAACGAATAATTCATTAGAGCGATTCATTGATGAGGCACGGGCCATGGAGGCCATTAAGCACCTTTCTGAAAATCGGGAAGTGCGGCATTACAAGAAAAAAGACCTCATTTTCCGGGAAGGAGAACATCCGCGTTGGCTGTTTTTTGTGGAAAGCGGTAAGGTTAAAATTTTTAAAACCAGTGATGATGGTCGGGAACTGATTGTCAAAGTAGCCCAACAAGGCGATTTTCTAGGATTTCTGGCCTTGTTTAAGGAGGATGCATATCCGGAAAGCGCCGCTGCTCTGGAAGATTGCAGTATTAAACTGGTACCCAAGCAAGATTTTGCAGCGCTTGTATTTGGCAACCGTGATGTGAATGCCCGGTTTATCAAAATGCTGGCGAGTCATGTTTCCGAACGGGAACAGCAACTTATTGAACTTGCCTATAATTCCGTGCGCAAACGGGTAGCTACCGCACTCACCCAGTTATCTGATCAAAGCGGCCCGGTGATACAATTGCTCCGTGAAGACCTTGCAGCACTTGCCGGCACGGCCAAAGAAACCCTTATCCGTACCCTTACTGATTTCAAAAATGAAGGTATGGTGGATATCAAAGACGGTGTTGTTACGGTACTCAAAGTAGAAAAACTCCGGGAATTACCTAATTAATGATCTGCCAAGTGTTTTTCGCTCGCCGGGGTGTTTTTTAAATCTAATCCCATGCGTTACCTATTTATTACCCTGATGCTGATACACGGGCTCATTCATTTGCTGGGCTTCGTGAAGGCCTTCAAATGGGCCGAAATCAGTCAACTTACCCACCCCATTTCCCGCAACACCGGGCTACTTTGGTTGCTGGCAACCCTATTGTTGCTCTCAGCCGTGGTACTTCTAAGCATTTCCAACAATCACTGGTGGATACCTGCATCGGTAGCAGTTTTGCTGTCGCAAGGATTGATCATCAATACCTGGCAAGATGCCAAATTTGGTACAATTGCTAATCTGTTGATCCTGTTAGGCATTGTTGTCGGAATAGGCTCCTGGCATTTTTCCAGAATATATCGCCTTGATGTACAAACCGGTTTAGTTCAATCCCTACAACATACGCCAGACATTCTCACGGAAACCGATCTGACACCACTACCAGAACCTGTGCAGCGATACCTTCGGTATAGCGGGGTAGTCGGCCAACCCAAAATTACCCATTTCAAGCTGTGCTTTTCCGGACAAATTCGGAAAAATGAGCAGAGTGAATGGATGCCCTTCCACTCCGAACAGTTCAATTTCATGGAACCGGCTACCCGTCTGTTTTTTATGAAAGCAGAAATGAAAAAGCTTCCGGTGGATGGTTACCATAAATTTGCCGACGGCGATGCTTTTATGGATATCCGGCTTCTTTCTCTGTTTCGGGTTCAATACCAACATGGTGCAGAAATGGATACCGCCGAAACGGTTACTTTTTTCAACGACATGTGTTGTTTGGCGCCTGCTACATTGATTGATCCAAGAATACAATGGCTGGAAACGGCAGGCAATAATGTCAAAGCTTCCTTCACCAACCATGGCATATCCATTACGGCATGGCTGTATTTCAATGATCAGGGGCAATTAATCAATTTTACTTCCGGCGATCGCTACGCTGCAGGCGAAGACAATCTTATGCGACAAATACCATGGTCAACTCCGTTGCGTAACTACCAGACCATCGAAGGCGGTCAACACCCTGTAGATGCGGAAACAATTTACCATTACCCTGAAGGCCAATTATGTTATGGAACTTTTCAACTCACCGGATTAGCCTATAACCCAACATCCAATTAATTCCATGGGGCAAAACTTTCAGGTGGTCAAAGCCTCCGGTGTGATGGAGCCATTCAATGAGGAAAAACTGCGCAAATCTCTTCGACGATCCGGAGCCGACGAAGTATTGATCAATCAGATCATTCAGGAACTGGCGGAGCAATGGCATGAGGGTATAACCACCAAATCTATTTTCAAAAGGGCTTTCAAAATGCTGAAACGCCGAAACCGGCCGTATGCTGCCCGGTACACCCTGAAACAGGCTATGTTTGATTTCGGGCCATCCGGGTTCCCTTTTGAGGATTTTGTAGCAGAAGTAATGAAAAGTCAGGGCTATGAAGTTGAAACCAGGCAATTGCTGCCTGGGGCCTGTATCCGGCATGAAATGGATGTAGTAGCCCAAAAAGAGGACCGCCTGATCTGGTTAGAATGCAAATACCACCCAATACCGGGTTCTGTGAGCAATGTTAAGGTGCCTTTGTATGTACACTCGCGTTTCCGCGATCTGGAACAGCAGCAAAATGGGAACGGCCAACTTCGGGGTGAAGGCTGGATTGTTACCAATACCCGTTTTTCCGAAGACGCCATGGCCTACGGGCGTTGTGCCGGAATGCGATTGATTGGCTGGAATTACCCTTCCAACGGAAGCCTGAGAGAAATGGTAGACCGGGCCAATCTTCACCCGGTAACCTGCCTGACCTACCTCACCCGCCAGGAGAAAAATAAACTTTTGGAGAACGGCATTGTACTCAGTTCCACGTTGAGCAGGCCGGGAGGCTGGTCGGATTTGTTACATTTGTCTAATGAACGCCGGAATAAAATCATGAGTGAGGCACAATCGCTTTGCGGCAATACCTGAATGACCTATGACCTGGCTTGAGTCCATATATGCGGCTATTCCACCTTTTTTTATCCACTTGCTGGTTTCAGCAGGTATCGGATTAATCATTGGTTTGGAAAGGGAGTTCAACACGCATGAAGATCCTTCTCATATAGGGGGCATACGTACTTTCACCCTGGTGGCTGTGTTGGGTAATGTTGCCGGATGGATTGCCAGCTATACACACCCTGCTGTTTTGGCAGCCATTGTTGGCGGTTTTGTGTTGCTTGTGGGTTTGGTGTATTATATTCAGACACAACACGGCAAAATTGGTCTTACCACCGAAGCTGCACTACTGCTTACGTTTCTATTGGGCATTGCCAATGCCAAAGGGTTGATTCAGGAATCCATTGCCGTAGTGGTATTGATGACTACGATTTTATCACTGAAATCGCGTCTGCACCAATTCGTGCGACAAATTACCGAAGATGAGCTGTTTGCTTTTTTGAAGTTTATCATTTTGGCCCTGCTCATTTTACCCATGTTGCCCACAACGCCATTCGGCCCCGATGGTTTGTTGAATGCACGGGATCTTGGATACATTGCAGTGCTGGTATTGAGTCTGAGTTTTGCCGGTTATCTATTGTTGAAATTTGGCAGTCCACACAGGGGGATTCTGCTTACGGCAGTTATTGGTGGCTTGTTTTCCTCTACCATGATCGCCTGGGTATTTTCAGCTAAAAGTAAGGAACGAAAAGATCTGGCTGGCCCCTATGGCGCGGGCATTGTGTTGGCGTCCTCTATTATGTTTATCCGTGTTTTTGTCTGGGTGTCCATTTTCTCTTTTGACGTAGCCAGGGAATTGTTGTTGCCGCTTTTATTCATGTTGGCAACCAGTCTGATTCCAACCTGGCAGGTCATAAAATCTCATCAAAAAGCCGATAATGCCCCGGCGCTTTCTCCCGGCAACCCGCTCGATATTAAAAATGCGGTCTTTTTTGTACTGCTCTATATCGTCATTACCTTGTCTATGGCTGCTTCGAGGCAATGGTTAAACCAGACCTTAATCTATGTTTCCGGCGCCGTTGCAGGCATTGCCGATATTGATGCTATTACTATTTCGACTGCCAAATGGGCAGCTACGCCGGCTGGGAATGCCCATGAAGCCGGTATTATCATTTTGCTGGCCGTAATGTCGAACTCCATTTTCAAATGGTTGGTCAGTGTGCTAAACGGTCCGGCAGCGCTGCGCAAGCCCGTAGGTATTGGTTTTGGTTTGGTGCTGGCAGTGGGTTTGGGTTGGCTGATCTATCAATGGCTTTGATTTTTTGCCGGAGGCAATCCCAATTTTTTGAGGTAGGTAAAATGTGCGGCTACCGCTTCAGGCCATGTCAGGTTTTGATAGGGTAATTGGTATTGTTTGGCAGCGTCCTTTATCAAAGCGGAAATAGCCGGGTAATGTACATGGCTGATGCCTGGAAACAGGTGGTGCGCTGCATGAGCATTGAACCCGCCGAAAATCCAGTTAGCCCACCTCTGATTAGCGTGATAATCCAGCGAGGTAGCGATCTGATGCCTACTCCAACTTCCGGGCAAATACCCCTCTTCATCCAGCGTGGAAAAAGTTCTTCCCTCCGCAAAATGCGAAGGCGCCAAGAGGTAGATAAATGCACTGCCGGACACAAAGTGCATCGCCACGAACCCCATACATACCTCCAAAGCACTAAAGTTACCCCAATGAATTGGCGCCCCGATAAAAGCGAGCAGATACAAGCCCTTGGCCATATAAAACAGTAAAATCTGTCCTTTAGGGTGACTTATCTGGCGCAAATTTGCCAGTTGTTTTTTCTGCAGTATCATGAAGTCCTTAACAAATACCCAAATCAGTGAATAAAAAAGGTACACCAACGGAGCATACCAATGCTGATATTGGTGATACGGGCGCCAGGGCTTCTGTGGTGAAAGCCGGATCAACGGGTTGTCGTCAATATCAGCGTCACATTCATCCACATTTGGGAATAAATGATGCGATTTCACATGTCTCAATTGCCATAAATACGCATTTACCCCAAGTAAACTGAAACTCAGGTAATACAAGATTTCGTTCCATAATTTACTTCGGAAAAAGGATCCATGCGCTGCATCATGCGAAACATTCAGCCCCAGCAACACCCCCGTTAATCCCAGTCCGGCCCAAATCCACCATGTAAATGGGTTAGGCGCCCAAAACAAACCACTATACAAACTCAAAAACAATACCCCATACCCCATCGCTTTTAACCATAGTAACGGGGTAGAAAGCCCATCGAATCCATGTTCCAGCAGGTAATTCCTTACTTGTTCCTGAAGTAACCGGAAGAATGAGTCCTGCCGGATCTCCTCCCGGAACCGGATGGTTCTGGTTGTTTTGGTATTTGATTCTCCCATGCGCTAAGTCGTTGTAATGAGTGAAGCAGGTGGGGTTTGTCCCAAACTTTTCATGTGCCTGAAATGCGATTTCAGGGAACTCCACCATTCAGATTGCCTATATTGGACCTTGTGTTTTGTGGCCAAACGTTTGATAAATGTAGAAATGACTGGATAGTGCACATGGCAGATATTGGGGAATAAATGGTGCGCTGCGTGAGCATTAAATCCACCAAAGAAAAAGCTCCAACCACTACTTGTAGGATGAAAATCCAGGCAGGTATGAATTTGGTGCTGCGCCCAGGAACCAGGGAGATAACCTTCTGCATCCCTTCTGGGAAACGCTGCTTCTTCGGAATGATGATTCATTATATTGGTGAATAAAAAGAAATATGACATCACTACATGGTACATCAAATAGCCGAGTAAAACCACCCCAATGGGGATTCCCAGCCAAACCGGAAGTAAAATCAAGTAGGTAAAATGGAAGATTTTGGCTAAAACGACCCCGGCAATTTCCATTGCCGGATGCTGAATATTCCGCAGATTAGCCAAATTTTTCCTGAACAGGTAATGCCAGTCTTTAATCAATACCCACTGCAGGGTAAAAAGCCCGTATAAGAGTGGTGCATATAGATATTGCCAACGGTGATGTGGTAGCAGCGGTCGGTTTGGCGAAAGTCGCACCAAATAATTGCTGTCAATATCTACATCTACACCATCCACATTTGGGAATAAATGGTGTGACTGGTTATGCCGCATTCCCCATAAATAGGCATCCGTTCCCAATGGGTTGAAGGTTAGATAATAAATCACCTTATTCCAGCCTGGAGCGCGCGTGAGCGTGCCATGTGCAGCATCATGTGCAATATTAAATGCGATAAAAAGGCCAGATATCCCCATTGATGCATAACAGGCAATATTAGCCCAGTTAGGCAACCCGGCAAAAAGAATACAGCCATACGCACCCCAAAATAGAGATAAAAACAACGCAGCCTTAATCAGGATGATTCCGTTACCATACGGGCCGTTTGGTTGTGTTTTTATATACTTGCCAACCTCTTCCCTCAGCTCCTGAAAAAAAGCGTCATCCTGGTTTTTGATTCGAAATTTGATGGTTTTATCCATTTCCAATGTTGTTTTTGGGTCAATATCGTCCTTTTTTATGACTCGTTTTATATGATATAAATGAACCCATGGCATGATATTAGTCAATTCCCTTGTGTGCCAATTCCCCCCAATTTTGTGTCAAATAGAAGTATGATGAAAACACGAATATTTCTTTTCACATGGATGCTTGCAGTCTTGGCAGGCATCGGCACGGGCTGTTCCCCTTTTACCAAAGTGTATTCGGAAGTGGAACCCGGCGTTAATCTGTCCAAATACCATACCTTTGACTGGTTGCGCAATTCGGAGGTTAAAAACGGCAACTCCGGTCCAATTTGGCTTCAGGAAGGTGTCCAGGGAAAAATCAGAACCAGCGTGGAGGCACAAATGGGGCGATATGGTTTCAAGCCCTGCGACGATAAACCCGACCTGATGTTGCACTACCATATTGTGATCAAAAACGAGGTTTTGTATGTGCGCGATTGGAGTTGCGGCGGCGTATTTGAAACACCTGGCAATTATGATCGTTGTCACAGGGTTCAACCAGTACATTACCGCGAAGGCACCCTGATTATTGATTTCATAGAAACCAAAACCGGAAATCAGGTCTGGCGTGGGGCCGCTGTTGGGGTGCTCGACGATTTAGCTCCGGAAGAGGCAGATTTACGAATCAAGCAGGCGGTTGAAGCTATATTTCAAAAGTTTCCGGAAAAGCCCATCCCCCAGCCAGATCCTCAACCCAATCTTCCAAGCAGTAACTTATAAGTCATGTCGACAAGTTTGAGGCCTTCTTTGATACTCTTTTTGGTGCTGGCAATCTTTGCCCGATGCGGCAAGGCGCCGGAATCCACCACGCCAGGGTTAGGTAAAATCACCGAATCGGTTTACGCATCCGGCGTTATCAAAAGCAAAAACCAGTATCAGGTATTTGCCACGGTCAATGGTTTGGTGCAGCAGATACTGGTAAAAGAAGGTGATCTGGTTAAAAAAGGAGCTCCGCTACTCGTTATCCAAAGCGAAACCTCCAGGTTAAGTGCTGAAAATGCCCAATTAGCCGCTGAATACGCCCGCAACAATACCCGGGGCGAACGGCTGGCAGAATTGGAAAACGCCATTGAGCTCGCGCGTACACGCCTGCGCAACGACTCCCTGCTGCTGGTACGGCAACGTGGTTTGTGGGCACAACAAATTGGTTCTCAGGTAGAACTGGAACAACGTGAACTGGCTTTCACCAGCTCCCTCAACAACCTGCAAGCCACTTTACTCCGATATCGCGATGCCCAAAGGCAGTTTGAATTTTCTGCCCGACAATCCGAAAAACAATGGTCTATCAGTCGTAAACTGGAATCCGATTACGTGATTCGGGCACAACACGATGGCCGGGTGTACAGCCTGAATAAGGAAGTGGGGGAATTGGTAAGTCCACAAACACCGGTGGCCGTGATGGGCGATCCGGTGGTTTTCATAGCGGAATTGCAGGTAGATGAGAAAGATATCGCCCGGGTAAAACCCGGGTTGCGCGTGTTCCTTTCGCTGGACAGCTACAAAAATCAATCGTTTGAGGCCGTTGTTTCCGGCATCGAACCGCTGATGAACGAGCGTACACGCACTTTTACCGTTACAGCCGATTTTGTACAAGCACCCGCAGTGCTTTACCCCAATTTGAGCGCCGAAGCCAATATCCTGATTGCCACCCGCGATCAGGTGCTACTGGCGCCAAGGAACTATTTGGTTGGCGATACAGTAGCCATTCTGGAAAATAAAGAGCGTCGGAAGGTGCAAATTGGTCTTAAAGATTACCAGCAGGCAGAAATCCTGAGTGGGCTGAAGGCTGGAGAAAAAATACTCAAACCCGGCAAATAACCAATAAACACATTACAACATGAGTACCGTCATTTTTATCGTCGTTTTGCTTCACCTGTTTGGTGGCTTGGGCTACGCCCTTTACAAAATCACCCACGGCGAAAATCGTCCGGGGGCTTGATGCTATGAAACCAGGTCTGATCACGGATATTGCCAAGTCATTGCTGCTGGCCCGGCTGCGACAAACCGTTGTGGCCGCTATTGGCGTAACCTTCAGCATAGCCATGTTCATTGCACTGTTGGGTTTCATGAACGGGTTAAACGATCTGCTGGATGGCCTGGTATTGAACAGAACCGCCCATGTGCGGCTGTTCAACGAGGTAAAACCCAATCCGGACCAGCCCATTTCGCTCACACCTGAATTTCAGGGGCAACATCATTTCATCCATTCTATTAAATCCAGTGGCCTGCGCCTGGATATTGCCAACAGCGGCGCCATTCTGGAGGCCCTTCAACGGGATCCGAGGGTGAAAGGAATTGCACCCAGGGTCAATGCGCCTATTTTGTATAATTCAGGCACCATTGATATTACCGGAGTTGTGGGAGGCATTGATGTGGTGGCGGAGAGCGACCTGTTCTTTTTTCGGGATTATATCAGGGCCGGAGATCCGCTGGATCTGAAAAATATCTCCAACAGCATCATTCTGGGCAAAGGAGTGGCAGATAAGCTGCTGGCTGAAATTGGGGACGTTATTCAGGTAACCACCTCCAGAGGCGAACAACTACCCTTGAAAGTGGTCGGTATTTTTCAGTCGGGACTGGCAGATTTTGACAAAGTACAAAGTTATGCCTCGGTAAGTACCGTTCAAAAACTGCTTGCCAAGCCCAATACCTACCTAACCGATGTCCAAATTAAACTACACCAGTTGGATTCGGCGCCAACCGTTGCCCGGGAGTACGCCCGGATTTTTGAACTGGATGCTGAGGATATCCAGACAGCTAATGCCCAGTTTGAAACCGGGAGTTTTATCCGCTCCTTGATTTCCTATGTGGTGGGCATTGTACTTCTGATTGTGGCCGGTTTCGGGATCTATAATATCCTGAATATGATGATCTACGAAAAAATGGACACCATTGCGATCCTTAAGGCCACGGGCTTTTCGGGCAGCGATGTGCGCAAGATTTTTTTGGGAATTGCCCTGAGTATAGGGTTGGCAGGCGGATTACTCGGATTGGCCATTGGTTTTGGATTGTCGGTTCTAATAGACCATGTTCCGTTTGTCACCCCGGCATTGCCCACCATAACCACCTACCCGGTGAACTACGATCTGAAATATTATCTCATTGGAATATCATTTTCCCTCATCACCACCTATTTGGCCGGTTTTTTCCCGGCGAGAAAAGCCAGTATGGTTGATCCGGTGGTGATTATCAGAGGGAAGTAAGGGACGATGGGACGATGAACGATGAACGATGGACGATGGGACGATGGATGATGAACGATGGACGATGGGATGGGACGATTACGTAATCACTGGTTACAGCTTGTCACCCAGAGCGTAGCGAAGGGTTTGCCGAAGCCTCTGCTTTGAATAGTAATAGAAAAATGGAATAACCTTTGAAAAACAAAACCAATCATAACGAGATAACCTCCCCCCCTTCGCTTCGCCCAGGGTGACGAGGCATCGTTAGCGATTCCCCCATCGTCCATCGTTCATCGTCCCATCGTTACACAATGCCTGTTCTTCAAACCAGTCATATCAATAAATACTTCAAGGATCCCGTTTTGGTAAAGGTCCTGGACAACGTCAACCTGACGGTGAATCGTGGGGAATTTGTGTCGGTTACCGGAAAATCCGGCTGCGGGAAATCCACCTTGTTGTATATCCTGTCTACCATGGATACGGATTATGAGGGTGATTTGCAAATAGATGGCGAGTTGATGCGAGGCAAAACCGAAGCGGAGTTAGCGCGGGTGCGCAATGAAAAAATCGGCTTTGTTTTTCAGTTTCACTACCTCTTGAATGAGTTTACCGTGTTGAAAAACGTGATGTTACCTGGCTTAAAATTGCAGCGTTATACAGCACAGGAAGTGGAACATCGAGCCATGGAGCGATTGAAACAGCTGGGCATTGATCAATTGGCGCTAAAAGCGGCCAACCAGCTATCTGGCGGAGAAAAACAGCGTGTGGCTATTGCCCGTGCCCTCATCAACGATCCGCTTATTATCATGGGCGACGAGCCAACGGGCAACCTCGACAAACGCAACAGTGATGTGGTGTTTGATATTTTCCGGCAATTATCCGAAGAGCTGAAACAAACCCTGCTCATTGTTACCCACGATCAGGCCTTTGCCCGGAATACCCACCGGATTATCCATATGCAGGATGGAAGGATAGAACCAGAGGCTGTCAACGATTGATGTCCCTGGATTCCCGCAATACCTCAGGCAAAAAGACCAGCGAGGCAACACCTCCCAACAAATTGAGCAGCAAGTCTTTCTGGGCATCCCATTCATCTCCCTGGGTGCCCAAAAAAGCTGTTCCTGCTTCTGGCGCCACCACCAGGGCAGCGGCCCATTCCATAAACTCGTACAGTACGCCTACCAGTACAATAACGCTCAGGGTAAAAAACACGATCGCACGTCTGCGTCCGCGCACGCGGCGGTTCAGAATCTCGAAAATGGGCATGGCAATCAGGAATCCCCATAAAAAATGCACCATCCGATCGAAATGATTGCGCTGCCAACCCATTCGGTCAGAAATCCATTGCCCAAAAGGCACCTCTGAGTAGGTGTAGTGCGCTCCAATGCTGTGCAGCGTAAGAAATAGAAATATGAAGGTGTAGGATAAGTTGCTTAATGGCCATTTCCGGTGAACGTACAGCACAAAAGGCACGCCCAGCAGCACCAGTATGTTTTCCAAAAACCAATCAGACCGGTAGACCGGGTTGATACCCAGCAAAACCCAGATCAGGATAAAGCTCCATAGCAAAATCCGCAGGTAAGTGGGTCGAAATGATTCACGGAACATAGTTGGGAGTGGGGGGAATTACACTGGTATTTTAATTTCGTCGGCCAATTCCAGCTTCAACAAATGGGCTTCCAGATCTTCCAGCCATTTATCGAGTTGATCAGCGGCCAGGTTTTTCAAACGATCCAGCCATTGGCGGCCGCTTTCGGTATAAAACAGGAAGTAAATGGCGCCCCCAAGCAGTAAGGCTGCCAGTAAGATTTCAGCACTGTTTCTCTTTTCCATAGTATTTTATTGGTCAGGGTTGGTGAGTGGTGGTTCAGGAGCTTCCTCCTTGTTTTTCAGTTTCCCCCTAAGGGCCGATACGCCTTGGCGGAGTTTTCCATAAAAATTGGGCTTCAGGGCTTTTTCCAGGTCTTTTTCCACTTTTTCAGGATTTTCCTCCTGTTTAGCGCCTAAGGGGAGCAGTTTCAGCGCCATGGGTGTTACCAGTTTCAGTACCACTGACAGGCGAGGATCCCTGACCAGCAGGTCTAACAGAAAAGAAACGCCCTGTGCCAGGGTTCCAGAGTTTAC
The DNA here is from genome assembly GCA_016787545.1 of Saprospiraceae bacterium. Taxonomy (GTDB): domain Bacteria; phylum Bacteroidota; class Bacteroidia; order Chitinophagales; family Saprospiraceae; genus M3007. Next base: position 4,430 of record JAEUUS010000201.1, on the reverse strand, counting down.
ACTGCCGCCTTTTTCGCCGCCTTTGGAAAAAACGCCTTTTACAGCCTTTTTGAGCAGGTTAGATGGCTCCACTTCCGTCTTAACCTCCAGCAGTGTTTGCTTGATTTCGACGCGTTGAAGCTCGAGTTTAGCGGCTAATTCCGCTTTACGTTGTTGCAGTTTGGCGAGATTACTCATGGGTTTCTTCCGGCTTTTTGGGTTCATGTAAAGCAGCTTCAATCACTTTTTCCTGTACAAACGGGCCAATCCAGCGATATGCCAGATAGGCAATAGGGATGAATACCAAACCGGCCAGTGCAAATCCGCCAGCCCTGTTGCCAATAAAATCGCCCAGCCACCAGGCAAATCCCATGCTGAAGAAGAACAGGACGAGCAAGCCGAAAACCACCAGCGTAAGCGCGCCAGCTAATCCGGATGCGGCATTTGCAGCCTTTTCTGTGGCATTGAGGGTAAAATAGGCCCACCTGGTTTCCAGGTGCTCATTGACCTGCTCGTACAGTTTGTGCAGCAGTTGTTCGCTATCAGTTTCTTCAGCCATAAAGGTTGTAAGTGTATTTAGCACACTACTTGACATTTTGGTTTCAGACCTATACGGTTTCCAAAAACCTTATAGGTCTGAAACCAAAATGTCCAATAGTGTGGTATTTAGGCGCCGGAATCTCTCCAACCACCACACAAATGTAACCGCCTTCGCCAGTTTTCAACGTGATAATTATCATGCCTGTGTAAAACTTCGGTCATGGCATTCCGCATCCTTTTGAAGGCAACTTTGTATGAGTAAAATTACTATATCATGCCTGCATTCATTAAACCATTCGCGGAAATCTCCATAAACGACCTGCCACTGGTAGGAGGTAAAAATGCCTCATTGGGGGAAATGTATGCCCAATTAAACCCAAAAGGTATTTCCGTACCCAACGGTTTTGCGGTAACTGCAGATGCTTACCGGCATTTTTTGCACCTAAACAAGCTGGAAGCGCCTCTGAACAATTTGATGGATAAGCTGGATAAAAAACAGTTTTCCAACCTGCCGGAAACTGGTGAAAAAGCCCGCAAACTGATTCGCGAGGCTTCCATGCCGGACAATATTGCAACTGAAATACGGCAGGCCTATCGTGAATTACAACAACAGGAAGGCGCCGGTATTACGTTGGCGGTACGCAGCAGCGCCACCGCAGAAGACCTGCCATCGGCCAGTTTTGCCGGTCAACTGGAAAGTTTCCTGAATATTAGCGGGGAAGAAGAGCTGGTAAAAACCGTTCACCGCTGCTTTTGCTCTCTGTACACCAACCGGGCCATCAAATACCGGGAAGACCAGGGCTTTGGCAATACCGATGTGGCGCTTTCGGTGGGGGTACAAGTGATGGTACGCTCTGATCTATCCTCTTCAGGTGTAGCCTTTACCCTCGACCCGGATACCGGGTTCGACAAGGTGGTGGTGATTAACAGCATTTATGGGTTGGGGGAAAATATCGTGCAGGGGCGCTCCACGCCAGATGAATTTGTGCTGTTCAAACCGCATATCGGCACGGCGTTCAATCCGCTCACTATGCAAAATATGGGCGATAAAGAATGGACCATGGTATATGCCGAGGCTCCTAAAACTGGCGAAACCGTGCTGAATCTGCCCACGCCACCCGAAAAACGCGATACCTACTCTCTGAGCAGAGAGGATGCCCTGGTACTGGGCGACTGGTGCGTGCGCATCGAGCAGCATTATCAAAAACCCATGGATATTGAGTGGGCGCGCGACGGGCAAACCGGCAAACTGTACATCGTGCAGGCTCGCCCGGAAACTGTGCACGCCAAAGACAAAACCAAAAGTTTAACCCTGCGCACTTACAAAATACAGTCCAAAGGCAAAAAACTCGCCGAAGGCATTGCCCTGGGCGAACGGGTTGCCACCGGCAAAGCCCGGCTGCTGCGCTCGCCCAAAGAAGCGCACCTGCTGAAAGAGGGTGAAGTGCTGGTAACCGACATCACCAACCCTGATTGGGACCCAATCATGAAACGAGCCGCCGCCATTGTTACCAACAAGGGTGGCAGAACCAGTCATGCGGCCATTGTAGCCCGCGAGCTGGGTACTGTGGCCATTGTGGGCAGTGGAAATGCCACCGATCAGATCCACGATGGTGAAGAGATTACCATATCCTGTGCTGAAGGCAAAACGGGCTATGTGTATGCCGGAAAGGCTACCTGGACCGTAGAGGAAAAAGATATTTCCAACCTGAAAATGCCTAAAACGGCGCCTATGCTGATTCTGGGCGATCCTTCCCTCGCTTTTCAGCAGTCGTTTCTGCCCAACCGCGGAGTGGGTTTATTGCGCATGGAGTTTATGATTACCCACCATATTCAGGTGCATCCGCTGGCACTGACCCGCTTTGAACAATTAACCGATGACAAAGCCCGGGCTCAGATCATGCAACTCACCCGGCATTATCGGGATAAAAAAGAGTTTTTTGTAGACAAACTGGCACAGGGAGTGGCCACCCTTGCGGCCGCTTTCCACCCGCATGATGTGATTGTGCGCATGAGTGATTTCAAAAGTAACGAATACGCCAACTTAGTGGGTGGCAAACAGTTTGAGCCCAATGAAGAAAACCCCATGATTGGTTTCAGGGGCGCTTCCCGGTATTACTCACCGATGTATAAAGACGGTTTTGCCCTGGAATGCAAGGCCATGCAAAGGGTGCGCGATGACATGGGCTTTACCAATGTCAAACTCATGATTCCTTTTTGCAGAACGGTGGAAGAAGGCAAACAGGTGCTGGAAACCATGCGCGAGTTTGGTTTGGAGCGCGGCAAAAACGGATTGGAGGTGTATGTGATGGTAGAGATACCCAGCAACGTGCTCATGGCGGAAGAGTTTGCCGGCATTTTTGATGGTTTTTCTATTGGTTCCAACGATTTAACCCAGTTAACCCTGGGACTGGATCGGGATTCCGCCCTGGTGAGCGGCTTGTTTAATGAAAAAAATCCGGCGGTTATGCGTCTGATTGCCACGGCCATTCATGCTGCAAGGAGAAAGGGGATCAAGATTGGATTGTGTGGCCAAGCGCCCAGCGACATGCCTGAATTTGCGCAGTTTTTGGTGAATGAGGGCATACACAGTATTTCTTTTAATGCCGATGCCCTGATTAAAGGCATAGAAAACATGCTGGAAGCGGAAGCCATGGAACCCCATGAGAAAGAATTGCCCATTCCACCATGGACTAACCCCGAACGCGATCACACTTACGCGGAGCCTCCCGCCACCAACCGCGACTGGGAGGAAAACGCGGGCGGGGAAGAACTTTTTAAGTAATTTAGCCACCCACAACTTAACATCCTATGAAAAAGTCATTCACATTAATGCTCGGGCTAACGGTTAGCTTGTTCTGCGCCCTTCCAGTGTATGCTTTGGAAGCACCCTCGCAGGTTGTTACCGAACAACATGCCTATGCGGAATCCAGCCCTTTCGAAACCAAAACCAAACTGCGCAAAAGCGGTGGGTTTTTCAAACAGCTGCGTGCGGTTAAGGCTTTGAAAAAAGGCCTCAAAAAGGCGAAAGCATGGGTGCAAGAACAGGGTGGGAATATGGATACCTTTGCGTTATTGTTTTTTATCATTGGCATTTCGTTGATTGCTATTGGCGCATTCATCAGCGCTGCTATTTTGTATGTCGGCTTAGCAGCCTTGCTGGCCAGCGATATTCTCTCTTTTATTATTTTAGCCACCTGGGAGGATCCAAAAGCGCGAAAAACGGCTAGAACGATACTTTTGGCATCACTTGCACTGGTTCTGATTTTTGCCTTACTTGTTTTGTTGGCCTATGCTATTTTGATTGCCACGCTCGGCGCTATTTTTTAATGAAATACCATGTCTAAATCACGGTTTCTTTCGCTCCTGTTTGTATTGTTTGGAATGAGCCAGGTATCGGCAGCCTTGCCAGAACCGGTTTCTGCCATTGCTGTAACGCACAAACAGCACAAATCGGGCTGGATCAAACGATTGGCGCCATCCTTCCTATTCCGTCATGTCAACAACCAAGATTCCCTCAGTCAGGAAAAGCCCAGTAAACTGGCCCGTACAGCGCTGGTTGTGCTGGTAGCCTCCTATGCAAGTATCGCAGCTTTAGGCAATTTCTTCCTGCCTTTGGCTTATGTTGGTTTGGCTGGTGTACTGGTAGCTAATATCCTGGCCATCATTGTCCTTGGCCGAAAACCCAACAAAAAATCCAGAAGGTATGCCAGGGGTGTATTGTTAAGTACAGGCTTTATTATTGCAACGGTCTTGCTGATTTTGGGCGCCATTAACCTATTGTTTCATGACGTTAATTGATTGGTAATGAAATACTTAGTTTCTTTCGGACTGCTCCTTAGTTTCTCCGCACCAATACACTCGGCAACAAGCGCCACGGCTTCCATGGGTGGCATTGAGTACTTCTCTAC
>JAEUUS010000102.1 GCA_016787545.1 Saprospiraceae bacterium | reverse complement strand
GGTGAAGTTCAATACCAGGAAATCAGTCCTAACCGCGGGATATTTTCCTGCTCAGAGCACTTGATACATTTCGGATTAGGGCAAACCCAACAACTCAACAAGTTAACCGTAAGGTGGCCGGATGGAAAGTATCAGGAAATGTCCAATGTACCTGTCAATCAGCGATTACAATTGGATTATGCTAATGCAAGCGGTTACAAAAAGCATTTGTCGCCAGATTATAGCGGTTCAACCTTAATGGCCGACAAAACGGCCAATTCAGGAGTGAATTTTGTGCATAGGGAGAATAAATACATTGATTTTGAACACTATCCATTGGTACCATGGTATGAAACAGACCTTGGGCCATTGGCAGCAAAAGGAGATGTTAATGGTGATGGATTGGACGATTTTTATGTTGGAAACGGATTTGGACAGCCATCGGCTTTGTATATTCAAACCGCAGGGGGGCAATTTAAGCCCACGAATCAATCCATTTGGGAGGCAGAAAAACAATATGAAGATCACGGCGCTGTATTTTTTGATTTCGATATGGATGGCGACCTGGATTTATATGTAGTGAGTGGAGGATCAGAAGCTGTTAAAGGTTCAGAGGCATTTGCCTGGCAAAGTCGCTTGTATATCAACACCGACGGGAAGGGCACTTTTGGCAAGGCTAACCCAGCCAATCTGCCTGATATCCGGGATGTTGGTTTAAGGGTTACTGCACACGACTATGATGGTGATGGAGATCAGGATTTATTTTTGGGTGGAAGAGTTGTGCCTCAAAGGTGGCCACTGACGCCACAAAGCCGGGTTATTCGCAACGATCGGAACCGGTTAACCGATGTTACAGCAGAAGTTGGAGGAGATTTTGCCAAATGCGGGATGGTAACGGATTTAAGTTGGGGGGATCTTGACAAAGATGGGCAGCCAGAATTGATCGTTGTAGGAGAATGGATGCCTGTGACGGTCTTTAAATTGCAGGGAGGGAAATTAGTCAATGTTTCCAAGCAGTTTGGATTCGACAAGAGTGATGGTTTATGGCACAGTTTGGAGCTAGCAGATTTGGATAAGGATGGAGATTTGGATATCGTAACAGGCAATTTTGGCTTAAATACACGCTTTTTTGCCAGTGAAAAAGGACCTCTGGGTTGTTATGCCAAGGATTTTGATAACAATGGCACTTTAGACCCCATAATGACCATGTATGAGGGTGAAAACAATTTTCCGATGGCTCAAAAAGAGAATATTGTAAAACAGATTCCGAGTCTGAAGAAGAAATTTCTTTATGCCAAAGACTGGTCGACGGCAACGATTGAGGATGTGTTTCCCAAAGCAGATCTGGATGCTGCGCTCCATTTAGTGGCATATGATTTAGAGACTTGCTGGTGGGAAAACCAAAATGGAAAATTTGTGCGCAAGCGTTTACCTCGTCAGGCACAAATATCTGTTATTCAAGGCATTGTAGCTGAGGACCTGAATGGTGATGGCCATTTGGATTTGCTGTTAGCGGGTAATAAATCCCGTCTGGAAATTGAAGGCGGCCGATGCGATGCCGGCAATGGCGTATTTCTTGCGGGTGATGGCAAAGGAAACTTTAGCTGGGTCAATAATTTGCAAAGTGGTTTTTGGGCATCCCGGGAAGCGCGCGATTTATTGATGCTGCGAGGGCCTGCCGGAAAACGCATTTTCGTGGTACCCAATAGCAACAGTGCGCTCCAAATTTTCCAATAATACACACCCGATTGCTAAATGAAGGCGCCCAATACAAGGGAGATGGATTAACCAGTTACTGAGCTGGTTCACCATTTTTAATCCTGTTGAATATATCTCTGTTTTGTAACCTGACGTATCTGTAAAGCTTTACAGGTATATCTTTTGTTTTCCCTTCCACGAACATCAGGTTCGATTGGATCATAGATGTTTATGTCAATATGAGCAAACATTCGAAGCCCATCGAAACAAAAGCCAAAGCAAAGCCGAATCCGCCAGCTTCAGGTAAAAAGTTTTTCCTGATTCTGGGCGCCGGATTGTTACTGGCAGTGATTCTTGCCTATTTTTTGTTGTCTAAAAAAGGTAGCACCGGCAAGGTAGACTTGACCGATGACTCCGGTAGTGAACCTACCCTGACAGCAAAGCAGCCCTTATTGCAATTATTGTCGGCGAATGAAACCGGAATAGACTTTGAGAATCAGATACTTGAGGATGCCAACATAAATATCTTCTCCAATATCAATCAATACAATGGTGGAGGGGTTGCAGTTGCTGATATCAACAACGATCAATTACCGGATATTTATTTTGTCAACACCAGTGGAAAAAACAGGTTGTACCTCAACCAGGGTAATTTCACCTTTAAAGATATCACGGATGCTGCCGGCGTTGGGAGTGAAGATGGCTTTGAAACA
>JAEUUS010000008.1 GCA_016787545.1 Saprospiraceae bacterium | reverse complement strand
AAAAAACGCATGGAAAACCTGGCAATTTCGCCGGTTTCGTGCAGGAAGGTTCTCAAACTGTCGGGCATGGAAAACATGGTACAATATACGCTAAAATAATGGATCGCATTGACAAATTTGTGCGGCCATGGCGGGATCAGTCGGGATGGTCGACACAACGTCTTTTTTGGCCTTTCTTTTTTTCACCGGAGCGTAAATATCCGGATAACGCAGGGTGTCGCCAGCAGGGGTAACAGCTTGTAAATCATACCGTATTACCAGTTTGGCGCCCACAGGCGCAAATTGGTAAATTCGCCATGCGTCCGCTTCCGATGTGCCGATACAGCCATTGGAAGCAGCTTTCCCGAGTGTTCTGGGATTGGTAGTAGGGTGTATGAGTTGACCATACCTTTTCCCGTCTATTATAGGTTCTATCCACGGAATTTGTGGCATCAGGGTAGTCTGCCGGTCGTCGCGTTTGGTGTATTTGAACCGTTCTCCGGTAACCGGGTCTATAAAAATGGGATATCTGTTTACGCGCATGATACTTCCTTCCCCCGTGCGTGTGCGCAGGTCTACCTCATGACCAGCCAGTTCCAGTCTTTTGCTTTCGTTTTTGCCTACCCTGACGGGAATGTTGTACAAGACGGAATCTCCTTCCATGATGCGCAATTCAAAGGCGGGAATATTGAGATCCAGCCAGGTTCGGGCCATTTTATCCAGCAGTTTGGCGGCAAGTTTAGGACCCGGAATCCGAATGGTGTCGCCGGGGTGTAGTATGCGCATACGGGGCTGATCGTACACGAAATTGCCTTTGGCCATTTGGAGGTAATAATCTGTTTGCACCAGGCTGTCCAAAATCCAGGGATTAGCGCGCAGGATCAGGTTTTCGGTTAATGGATAGGTACTCAGGGAATCATATTGGGCTACCAGCTTGTCCAGAAAGGCAAAAAAATGTCGAATTTCCACTTCATGGTCAACCAATACCTGGGCAAGGGGCTGCTCTTGTGGGGTGGGCTGCGCAGTCTGGTTTGTGGTAACGACGGGTTCCGCTGGCGGTATGGCCCGGGAGTTTTCCTTGCAGGCAGATAGCCCGATGAGCAGGAAGATTCCGAGCCAAAGGAAAGATTCACCGAGAAGTACGCAAAGGGCGCAAATAGTTGATTTTAGCGTTCTTAGCGTACTTAGCGGTGAATCAATTCCTAGAGGACTGTCCTTCATAATTAATTTGTTCAGGAAAATATACCCAGCAGCAACCAAAAACCGCCGATCAGCAACAGCCCATTCAATACAATGCCCAGAATTGACAATATCCGAATGGTTTTGGTCTGATACCAGCGTTTGCGCGCCCTGCGCAGCCCAAAGATACTTAACAGCAGCCCGATGATAGATAAAGGTACTGTAGCAAAAATGCCCAGAAATGGCGAGATAAACCAGCTGGCTAAGGTTAACACAAACAGGGAAAGTCCAATAATAGCCATTCCTGCGCCATCTCCGGAGGTATCCTTGTCTGCCAGAGAAATCAAAGTAGAGAAGTACTCAATGCCACCCATGGAAGCCGTGGCGCTTGTTGCCGAGTGTATTGGTGCGGAGAAACTAAGGAGCAGTCCGAAAGAAACTAAGTATTTCATTACCAATCAATTAACGTCATGAAACAATAGGTTAATG
>JAEUUS010000729.1 GCA_016787545.1 Saprospiraceae bacterium | reverse complement strand
ATGATGTTATTGTTCAAAAAAGCGGCACAAGGTAGGGATTTCGTTTGCTACATTTGTGCTGGAAAATCATTTGTAACCATTTAGACTCAACTAATCATGAAGCAATTTACCCAACCGATCCTCTTTCTTGCCCTTTTCTTGCTGGCCTGTTCTGTTGAATCAAACGCACAAGACCCCCGTTTTTCACAGTATTATGCCTCTCCATGGAACTTAAATCCTGCACTCAACGGGGTTTTCAACGGCAAGTGGCGGGCAACGGTTAATTACCGCGACCAATGGGGCAGCATCTTGTCGCCGGTACCATTCAGAACCTATGCAGCTGCTTTTGAACATCGCTTACAGGTTGGATATGGCGACGATTATGCCTCCTTTGGGCTGGGCGCCATGCACGATGAAGCCGGCACAGCCCGTTTTTCACAAAATAAAGTCCAATTGGGCGGCGCCTTTTTAAAACAACTCAGTGGTGGTCGCCGTCAGGCCGATCACTATCTTTCTGCAGGCGCCCAGTTGGGCTTTGGGCAAAATTCCATTGACTGGGGCAAACTGTGGTTCAGTCGCCAGTTTGACTCTGGCACTGAAACCCCTAACACCAGTTTACCCTCCAATGAACCCAACGCCAATGCCCAATCCAAGGGCTACCTGGATTTCAATGCAGGATTGCTTTGGTATGCTGTCTTTGAAAATGAGGGCTTTTTCTATCTGGGTGGCGCTATGCATCACCTAAACAAACCCAAAATTTCCTTGATAGAAGACGATAATGAAACCCTGTATACCCGGGTAACCGGTCATGCAGGTGGTCAATTCCCGATCAATGATCAGGTAAGTCTGCTTCCCGGCGTTCTGGTTATGAGCCAAGGCCCTGCTTTTGAAACCGATTTAGGATTGAATTTACGGTATTCAAACAATGATTATAACGAACTGGCGCTCCGCGCAGGCGCCTGGGCACGCATTGGCAATCAGTTGGAAAAAGGGCTTCAGGCCGATGCTATTACCATTGTAGGGATGCTGGAATTAAATCGTTGGATGCTAGGATTAAGTTACGATATCACGATATCTCCATTAGCAACAGCAAACAACTCCCGCGGCGCCTTTGAAGTATCCCTCACTTATTTCCACCCAGGCGAAAAACGTTCTCGGGTGGTTTGTCCAAATTTTTAAGCTATAACAACCATGAAACATTGCATCTTTCTCTTTTTCCTGCTTCCAGGATTTTTATACGCTCAAACCTTTGTCACACAGCCTTCCAAACCGAAGCCGGGTGAAATGGTTCGGGTGGAAATTGATCTTTCTTCAAGTAAACTGCGAGGTGGCGCCCAATTAGCCATGGTGATTATGGAGTATGCTGGCGGGAAAGTATCCATGGTTGCACCGGCCGTGATGATGGAAGATGAAAAAATGATCGGTGTATTCACCCTCAATGCTGAGGCCAAATCTGCTGTGGTAGGAGTTCAAGACGATTCCGACCGTTGGGAAAACAACACCGGAGAAGGGTATTTTGTAACGCTCTATAACCAACAGGATAAACCTGAGCCAGAAGGCATGGTGGCTGCTGCCATTCTATACCGCGATTATGGCGGTTTGATGGAATTAAACCGCACAGCTTCCGTTTCATTTGGACTCTTAAATCAGGCTTTTGCTGCACAACCAGAATTAAAAAGGAAACATTTTAGCACTTATATCAACCACTTGATGGCTGCCAAAAAAGGCGCTGAATCTAAAGATGAGGCCCTTAGATTGCTGGCAGAGGTGGAAGTGGATACCAAGGCAACGGAAGATGAATGGCTTGCTGCAGTTCGCTTTTATGACCGGAATTCCGAACCGGATCGTAGTAAAGCATTGAAAGATAAGATTCGGGCCGCATTCCCTAAAGGAACTCTAGTGAAACAGGAAAAACGCCGTGCCATCCAGAATGAGCCGGATTTAATGAAAGCGGAAACACTTTTGACGACTTTTGAAAAAGAGTTTGCTCCCCAAAACGAAGACGAAAAGCAAGCCATTTATAGTCTTTGGGGCAATCTGGCTAATAAAATAGCCGATTCCGGGAATATGCTAAAATTCAAGGAGCTGGTGTCCAAATTGCCGGAAGCAGATCGGGCAAGCGCGTTTAACAACATTGCATGGGAGAATGCCGAAAAAGGCGAAAATGTGGAAGAAGCACGCAAAATGGCTGCATTTGCATTGGATTGGGCAAGAAAGGAAATGAATATGCCTACTGGAAAACGTCCGGCATTATCTACAGAAAAGGAATGGATCCTCACACGGAAGCAAACCTTTGCCATGTATGGCGATACCTATGCCTTTACCTTGAATAAATCCGGGGATGCCAAATCTGCTGCCGCCTTGCAGGCTGAGGTAATAGAGATTACCAAAGGGAAAGAGGCTGAAATGAACGAGCGTTATACGTCTTATCTGGAAGCATGCGGATCACCAGAACTCCGTTATAAACTGGAAGGCTTCATCCTTACCGGACATGCCACAGCGAAAATGAAAGAACAGTTCAAAAAACTGTATACCGCAGAAGATAAGGGTGAGGCCGGAGCTGCTGCTTACCTGGCTCGTTTGGAAAAAGAAGCCAAAGCGAACAAGCAAAAGGAACTGACTAAAACCATGATGAACGAACCGGCTATTCCTTTTAGCCTGGTTAATTTAGAAGGCAAAAATGTCAGCCTGGAAAGTTTGCGCGGAAAGGTAGTCGTGGTTGACTTCTGGGCTACCTGGTGCGGCCCATGCAAAGCTTCCTTCCCAGGCATGCAATTAGCTGTGAATCAATACAAAAACGACCCGGATGTGGCTTTTGTTTTCATTGATTCCTGGGAAAAAGGTACAGATAAGGCCAAAAATGCTCAGGAATTTATTACAGGTAAAGGTTACACCTTTAATGTGCTTATGGATAATGAAGATAAGGTCATAACCTCCTACGGCGTTTCAGGAATACCTACAAAATTCATATTAGACAGAAATGGAAAAATACGGTTCAAAGCAATTGGATTTGAAGGTTCTGATGAAGGGCTTGCAGAAGAGCTTGGCATCATGATTGAAACTGCCAAAGGGCAACCTTAAGCACTACCCAATCCCCAGGGGCGTTAGCCCCAAAATGTAGGTAGCCCGGGCGTTATGTTGGAATCCCTTGCCGCATCGCGGCACGATTCTACCAACGTTGTGGGGCTAACGCCCCGGGGGATTGGGTGGTGACCTGGCCAAACCAGTCGACTACGCGCTTGTTCAAAATTAATTCCGGTTCATTAAGAACAAACCACCATACCTTTGCGTTCTTCCCCATAACCAACCTTCACAACAGAAGCTTATGTTGCAAAACTGGTTCAAAGATTTGGTAGAAAGACATGCATTCGGCGTATGTCAGCATCTCGGCGAACGCATGCACTTGGCGCCGGCTGAAGTGCGCAAATACTTCATTTACACCTCATTCATTGGAATGGGCTCTCCCTTGATTGTTTACCTTTTTGTGGCGTTTTGGATGAACGTCAAACGGTACATCCGGAGGGGAAGAAATGAAATTTACAGCTGATTTTCGCCAATCCAGGCAATCAGCGCTTCCAAATTCCAGGCATTTTTCAGCTCAAATCCACCTGTTCCGGTACGCACCAATCGGCTCAGATAGCCACCACTTTGCACAGCCTCGCCAAAATCCTTAGCCAGGGAGCGGATATAGGTACCCTTGCTACACATCACGCGAAAATCAAGCATCATGCCTTCCGGATAATCAGGGTGCAACATAATGGGCGCACCTTTTTTACTGGCCACATAGGCTTCCTTACCAGAAGATTGAACTTTTTTCAAATCGCCCAGTAGTTCAAGTGAATCAATGCGAACTTTTCGTTGTGGCAATTCCACTTCCTCACCGGTTCGCGCATTTTTGTACAACCTCCTGCCATCCACTTTCACAGCAGAAAATATGGGCGGGATCTGTTCAATATCACCCAGGAATAACAACCTGGCAGCTTCCATTACGGCAGGAGTAATATGATCCGTTGGAAAAAACTGATCAGGCGCTTTTTCCAAATCAAAAGAAGGTGTAGTGGCTCCTAAAACAATGCTGCCCTCGTAGGTTTTAGGCATTGCCTGAAACTCCTCGATGCGTTTGGTAAAATCTCCCACACAAATGACCAACAGTCCCGTAGCTAAAGGATCCAGTGTGCCTGCATGACCAACTTTAAGTTTTTTGTTACCTACCCTTCTGGATAAAAAATAACGGACTTTGTTCACCACATCAAAAGAGGTCCAGGCTAAAGGTTTGTCTACCAATAAGACCGCTCCCTTGGGAAACGGATCAGGAAAAGACTGTCCAGGATAAATAATCATCCCGCAAAGGTATACATTGTACTCAGCTGATGACACCGTCCGACAATTCGTCACCTCTTTTCCAAACATTCCGACAAACTGTCGCTACTCCCACCATATTTTCTGCCATTTTTGCACCTGGTTCAATTTGGAAAAGAATTTGCTCAAACCCATCAAACCCTTCAAACCCTTCAACCCCCTCAAACTATTCAAACCCCTCAAACCCCTCAAACTATTCAAACCCTTCAAACCCCTCAAACTATTCAATGACATACGATAATTTCACCATCAAGGCTCAGGAAGCCATTCTCCAGGCACAACAAATTGCCGCAGGCTATGAACAACAGAGCGTCGACACAGGACATTTGCTGAAAGGCATGTTGAATGTAGATGATTCCGTGACGGATTTTCTGTTGAAAAAAACCGGTGTAAACCTCCCGGTTTTCACTGAACAGCTCGATAAACTGATTTGGGAAACGCCTAAAGTGCAGGGTTCTGACAAACAATACCTCACTAATGAAGCCAATAAAGCTATTTCCAATGCCAAAACACTGCTCAAAGACTTCGGAGATGAATACATTTCCTTAGAATTGCTGCTACTGGGCATTGTAAAAGGCAATGATAAAGCCGCTCGCCTGCTTCGGGAAAACGGCGCTACCTACGATGCACTGAGCGCCGCTGTTAAAGAGCTACGCAAAGGACGTACCGTAACAGAGCAAACCACCGACAACGTGTACAACGCCCTTCAGAAATATGCTGTAAACCTCACCGAACAGGCCGAGTCAGGCAAACTGGACCCCGTAATTGGTCGTGACGAAGAAATACGGCGCGTGCTGCATATTCTTTCCCGTCGGAAAAAGAACAACCCGGTCATTATTGGCGACCCTGGTGTGGGTAAAACGGCCATTGTGGAAGGTATTGCCTGGCGTATCGTCAAACAAGACGTGCCTGAAACGCTGGCAGGTAAGAAGATATTCAGTTTGGACATGTCCTCTCTTATTGCGGGCGCCAAATACAAAGGCGAATTCGAGGAGCGCTTGAAGGCGGTTATCAAGGAAGTCATTGACTCCAATGAACAGGTGATTCTGTTCATTGATGAGATACACACCCTCGTAGGCGCCGGCGGCGGCCAGGGCGCCATGGACGCGGCTAATATCCTGAAACCAGCCCTGGCGCGGGGCGAATTGCGCACCATTGGCGCCACCACGCTGGATGAATATCAGAAGTATTTTGAAAGCGATAAGGCTCTGGAGCGTCGTTTTCAGTCTGTTTATGTAGACGAACCAAGCGTGGAGGATTCCATCAGTATTTTGCGCGGCATCCGAGAAAAATACGAGAATTACCACAAAGTTCAGATCCTGGATGAAGCCCTTATTGCAGCGGCTGAACTATCTCACCGGTATATTTCCGAGCGCAAACTGCCCGATAAAGCCATTGACCTCATTGATGAGGCCAGCGCCAAACTTAGGCTTGAGCTGGATTCTGTACCGGAAGACGTAGACAAGCTGGACCGCCAGATGCGTCAGCTGGAAATTGAGCGCGAAGCCATTCGCCGGGAAAACGACACCAAGAAACTGGATGCCATGAATAAACAAATTCAGGAGCTCCGGGAAAAGTTGGATGATTTGCGCGCCAAATGGACTTCTGAAAAAGAAATTGTGGAAACCATCCAGTCTAACAAACAAAAGCTGGAGGAATTACAAATTCAATATCAGCGTGCAGAACGGGAAGGCAATCTGGAAGTAGCGTCGCGCATTAAGTACGATGATATTCCAACCCGCGAAGCCATGCTGCGGGCTGCAGAGGAGAAACTGGCCAATCTCGCGCCGGAGAACCGCATGACTACCCAAACAGTAACGTCAAACGATATTGCAGAGGTTGTGGCGCGCTGGACCGGCATTCCGCTGGCCAAAATGATGCGCGGAGAACGCGAGCGTTTATTGCACCTCGAAACCGAAATGCATCAACGCGTGGTGGGGCAGGATGAAGCCGTAACCGTTGTGTCTGATGCCATTCGTCGCAGCAGAGCCGGCCTGAGCGATCCGGATAAACCCATTGGTTCCTTTATTTTCTGCGGCCCAACCGGGGTAGGCAAAACGGAGCTGGCCAAAGCCCTGGCAGATGTATTGTTTGACGATGAAAAGGCAATTACCCGGATAGACATGAGTGAATACCAGGAAAAACACAGTGTTTCCAGGCTGGTAGGCGCTCCTCCGGGATATGTAGGCTACGATGAAGGTGGTCAATTGACCGAAGCTGTGCGCAGGCGCCCCTACTCTATCGTGTTGCTGGATGAAATTGAAAAAGCCCACCCGGACACCTTCAATATTCTCCTGCAGGTGCTTGACGATGGGCGTCTGACCGATAATAAGGGCCGGACAGCCAATTTCAAAAACACCATCATCATCATGACCTCCAACCTGGCCAGCGACCGGATTATGGAAGCCTTTGAAGGTTATGAAGAACTTAGCGCTAAGCGCAAGGAAGAGGCATTTGAGAAGGCCAAGGCAGATGTAATGGATTCGCTGAAAATGAACCTTCGTCCGGAATTTCTCAATCGTTTGGACGAGGTAGTGGTATTCCATCCGCTGCAAAAAGACCAGATGTCGCAAATTCTGGAAATCCTGATGAAAGACATCCGGGAGATGCTCACCAGACAGGAGTTAAAGCTCGAGATCAGCAAGGATGCCGCCAAAACGCTGGTGGAGGAAGGTTTCGACCCACAGTTTGGCGCAAGGCCTCTCAAACGTGCCCTGCAGCGTGAACTGATCAACGAACTGGCCAAACACCTGCTTGCCGGCGATTACCAAAAAGGCGACACCGTCCTCATTGATGCAGACGCTGCAGGCTTAACCTTTGGAAGAAAAGCCATTGTTGATGGTAAAGAAGTAACGAAGAAGAAGGTGTAACGGTGGACGGTGGACGGCCTACGGTGGACGGCCTACGGTGGACGGCCTACGGTAGACGGTAGACGGTGGACGGTGGACGGTGGACGGTGGACGGTGGCGTTAAGATTGATTTTTGTTGTTTTCTTTACCTAAAGTCCAAATAAATCTCGAGATTTCCCACACCGTCCACCGTAGACCGTCCACCGTAGGCCGTCCACCGTCCACCGTAGGCCGTCCACCGGCTTTTGGTACATTTATTGCAGAGAAATAATCATCTGCAATAATCATGGATCTTCGGAAGTTTATACAAGCGCCCAAACACGTTTTTGAAGCCATTGCCGGCGATGGCATTGGCACCACCCAAATGGTGCATACCTATTTGCGATATGGAGGCGAAAAACTTCGAATAAAAGGCATGGCTACCACGGAGGAGGAGATGCAACGTGCGGCCAATCAATTAAAAGACCTGCCCAGATTACTGTTGCTGCTGCTGGTTTTTCTGATGCCGGTACCAGGTTTTGTGGGTCTTTATGTGTTCATGGCCATTTTACTGGAGCGCTATTTAGGAGATAAAATCAGGGTCATTCCCACCAGATATCGCGCTATTTTATTGAGCAAACAGAAACCCTGAAGACGCTCGTCGAATATTTCCACGTCAATCCACTCTGGATAGACGTAATTTTGCCCCAGACCAATATTTCATGAAATTTCGGGAAGTCATAAAGTTACCCAAACGGATGTTGTGGGCGCTGGTGATGGAAGGTGTAGAAACTTCCCGCATGGTGCACGTGTATGCGCGTCATGGAACCGGGAAATTGCGCATCATTCCCAAGCATAAAAAACCTACCCCTGAGGAACTTAAGGAAGCAAGCGAGCAGTTGAAAGACTTGCCAAGGTTCCTGCCATTCTTTGTAGTAGTAGCAGTGCCTGTGCCGGGCGTTACAGAGGGTTACGCTTTAGTGGCAGTAACCCTGGAAAAATGGTTGGGCAATAAATTCCGACTCCTGCCCAGCCAATTTAGGGAGATCATAGAGAGCGCTACAGAGGATACTGAAGAAACCGCATCTGAAAAAGACGCTACATCGGGTAAAAAACATCTTCCAGGTGCCTGATTTCCAACACCTGCTGTTGTTTAGAGAGAATAACGGCTATGGTATCGAAGCGAATCTCCCAGTCGTACCCAATAACTTCCATGTAATTTCCTGCTGCATGTAACAACCGTGCCTGTTTCCTGGCGTCTATGGCCCCTTCCGGACCGCCATATCCCCTACCCTGCCCTGTGCGGGTTTTCACCTCCACGAACACCAGTAAACGATCATTAGCCCAGGCAATGATATCCAGCTCTGATTTTCCGAAACGCCAGTTGCGTTCTGCAATCCGGTAGCCTTTGGCTTTCAGGAATACTGTGGCTGCGTTTTCACCAATGATGCCGGTTTGCAGGGTGTTGGGCATGTTAACGGGTTGATGGATATAAACAAATATACAAATTTTTCCGGAGACAGATGTTATACCGGCGGGATTAACCGTCCAAAGGGCAATTATGGAATTAAATTACCAACAACTTACCAAACCCAAAACAAAAAGCCCTCGTAAGT
>JAEUUS010000723.1 GCA_016787545.1 Saprospiraceae bacterium | reverse complement strand
GAAGTGGTTCAAATGTATATAGCAGCGCCGGTAAATGGCCTGGAAAAACCCGTTAAAGAGCTGCGTGGATTTGCCAAAACCAAGTTGCTGGCTCCGGGTGAGACCCAGGAACTCAGTTTCTCAATTCAGGCAAAAGACCTAAGTTCTTTCCACACTGCCTCCAGCGCATGGATGGTAGAAAAAGGAGCTTATACTGTGATGTTTGGAGCTTCCAGTCAGGACATTCGCCAGCAGGCAAGCTTTGAAGTTAAAACCAATCAGGTTGTGGAAAAGGTAAAGTCTGCACTAAAACCAGGTCAGCCAATCAAGGAATTATCCAGAAGATAATTGTATTTATGCCAGAGACGCAGGGACATGGGGTACTCTGCGTCTCTGGTTCTCTGCGGTAAAAAAGAATAACTACTGCTTCACCCAAATACCCCTCTCCAAAATCCCATTCAGCCAAACTGACACCACATACATGCCGGCCGGCCAGTTTTGGGTATGGAGGGGATACGTTTGACCTGGACACAACCAAACTTCCTGCATCAACTGTCCCGTGGACGACCAGATACCCACCCTAACTGTGCTTTCACGCGTTGTTTCTCCAATGCTGAGATACAACTGATCCGCCCCCGGATTGGGCCAAATGCTTAAATTACCAGCTATCCCCTCCTGCTGATTTCTGTTTTCAACCCAGGGGTCGTTAAATGCCTCTGAACAATATACGATCTGATTGTTGCAAAAATTGGTGGCGCTGGATTGTGCTGCTGGCGGGTAATTATTTGCCCAGCAATAATAAAGCCTCAACACCTGACTTGAGCCATTATTGGCTTTAATATGCCAGCGGTACGTTTGGGCGTCGATGTATTGCACATGCGTTTGGAAACTGCCCGGCGTAAACGGATCACCATTGAGCAGGGACATTGGAATATTAATTCCATTGCCAGGCAGATTATCTAATTCAACGGTAACATCTGCATTCACCTGATCCACCTGAATTTCAAAGTAGAAATCTCCTTGTGGATTGCAATTGCTCATGAAATGCGCTTTTCGCTCAAAACGACTGATAAGCGGGCAAATATTGGCCGGGTTGATGGTAATACCTATGGAAGAGCTGTACACCCATTCCGGGCAATGCAAACGCCTGGCCCCGCGACGGAAATAGGTGGTTTGATTCAGCGCAGGTGGGTCAAAGGTAGTTGAAGTGCCGCCGGGGATATCAGCGAACATGCTTTGATCCAATGAGCTTTGCCATTGATAAACGATGGGGCTCGTTGGATCACCTCCATTTGCAGGCGATTGATTTTGAATCACTTCCGGATCAAAAGGCGACATTCCCGAACTAACGGCTGGCGCTGCAATTTGCCCCGGATTGGTAACATTGAAGCAGCCATTGCAGGGCACTAACCGCACAAACGACGGGTATCGTCTGACCGCTTTGATTTGAGCTGTACCACATTGTGTACCTGTGCAGGCATCAAAAAACGAGCCTGCGTTTTCAGTATGCGCAAACAGCTGTGCTGTGTCACCCTCCAGGCGATAGTCGGCCGGAAGCCACTGTTGCCAGCTAATGGCTTGCGAAACGGGTACATTTTGATCTGCATTGGCATCTGTGGTAGCCTTGGGCGACCAAAATACGATAACAGGTTCCGTGCTGTCTGGTTTGGCCATCAGGATGGATACAACATCCTGATTTTCAGCCAATACACCGAAGAAAACGTGTTGTCCAAACCGGGATTTCAGGTCCATCAGGCCGTGCCAGGCTGGTTTGGGGGTGGCGTTGTTTTGCACCAGCGGAGAGGGCCAAACACCCTGTTTGCCTTGTCGCCAAAGTCCGGAACTTCCGTAAAGTCCGTCATATCCGGGTCCGTTTGGATAAGTTGCATCAAAAGCGTTATAGAAATACACTTTCTCAAAATGGAATCTGCTGTGCAGGAACAGGCCACGCAGCAAATACGCAGCCTGTGTTTTTTCACCAACCGCGTAGCTGTCGAAACCAAATTCAGAGCTCCATAAGCTGGTTTGGGTGAGAATGCCATTGTTTTCATCTCTGTTTGCCTTCAGCCAGGCCGCCAGTGAGGCAATTTGTCTGGTTTCGGAATCTGAATCTTCCGGATAAGTCCAGGTTGTGGTTCCTGTTTTAAAACTGTAAGGATGACAATCAATCGCGCCCAAATCCTGAAGCAATCCGCACTGATCGGGTGCAACATCCAGATAATCGCCAATAAAATCATGCCGCTGTAAGTCGCCATTGCAATTGGATACATCGCGCAGGGTGCTCGTGCAATTGCCGTCCCGATAGGCCTGGAAGGCCCCGGCAATCAGGCGCATTTTCCATCCTCCCTGAGATTTAGGGCCGTATTGCGACACAAAAGCGTCTCTGGCGCCCAAAAGCAGGCTTTGGTAATCGGCTTTTACCGGATAATCCCATAATTCGTTGCCAACCTGAAAATTAGCTGCTAACAACTGGGAGGCATTACCATTGGCCGGAGCAAATTGCTGGATGAATGTTTTGGTGTAGTTTTTAAACGACAGTCGAATGCCGGCCGGACCTTGTGCAGACCAGTCACTCTCCCGGTAAATTTTATCTTTCCAGGATTGCGGAGCATATTGCAACAGTTCCGTAGCGGCTGTGATGCCGGTAAATCCATGTGTGTTGTGGTAAAGCTGATACAAACCTTTGTTGTATCCCATGTTTGCCGGCGTACCTTCCGGAACCGTGTTTTTGGGTTTTATGTTGGAATTGTAATCATTGAGAGAGGCGTCAAAATCCTCATCCATGGTATGAAAATTTCGAAAATGCCGGGTCAGCTGCAGTATCTGGTTTGATGCCTGATTTTGAAATGAACGGAAAATCAAACCGCCATCGTTGATGCCAATCATCTCCCCGAAGGAATATGGGCTGGGACGGTTGTAATATGCCTTCACAGCTTCCAATTGCTGGGCAGTCAGATTTTTCCCCGCATGTTTATCCTTCAGGCAGGTCGTGACGGGTTCTGCCAACGTGGTAAAAGCGGTAATCGGGGAAAAATTACTGGTACCACCGGTGCATACGGCCATCAACATCACCTCGTAGGTATTTGAAGGCAATAAGGGCCCTGTAATCAGGTAGCTGTTGCCATTTTGCTGACCACTTTGCATCCAGGAGCCATTGGGCGCCAGACGGTAAGAAACCACGTAGCCAAGCACGCCGGGAGTTGGCGGCAGGCTTACGGTTGCCTGATACACGTCGGGCGTAATAGCAGGTGGTGCAGGAGTGGTGCAGGGAAAAGCTATTTGAAAGAACACCGTAGCGGGCGCGCTGCTGGTGCTGCTGCAATTTTTTTGCACACGGGCTTCATAACTACCCGGAAGGAGTTGATTTAAGGGAAAAGACATCCCCGTGGTATTCATCGCCCCTGCTGGCACAAACCATTCTGATGAACCAATAGGCCGGTATTTTACACCATATATACCTGTGGACGTCCATTGGATAAGTACGTTATTGCCATTGACGGTTGCCGTTACGTTAAGCGGATCACCACAGGAGCCAGAGCTGTTGGATGTCGTAGCTGAAATTGCCGAAGACCAATTTGAATAGTTTCCATTACAAACTGACCGTATCTGAATTTGGTAGGCAGTGTTTTTTTTCAAGCCTCTTATGGAAAATGGCGAGGGCCCGGATTGGTCAACAATGGTTTTTTCTGAGGGATTTTGCGCTTCCCAGTATTGAATTTGATAGGCACTAGCTCCTGCGGCCGTATTCCACTTTACAGCTATGGAAGAGGATGTTAGTGGAGGATAAACAGAAAATCCGGCGGGTGGAACGCATTGTCCGGAAAGCACAAACGGGAGGATGAAAGCACTAAAAAATATAAATAAAGTACAATTAGGAAACTTGATCATATCGAGACAGGTTTAAGATGATTAAAAAAGGTGAATACCTTACAGGATACAGCAAACTGATAAAATGCTTCACCCTATGGACAAATGTATTCATAAATATTAATTTTGTTCAAGTGAAGCGCCATGCTTTAACTAAAAAAACATGCTAATATGATTCACAGGCTGGCAGAAGGCACCCTCAAAACCCGCTTCGGAGAATACCGGGAAATCCTGTATTACGATGGTCAAAAAGAAACGATTGCGATGGTATTGGGAAATCCGGAAGGGCAAAAAGAGGTATTGTGCAGGATTCATTCTTCCTGCATTTACGGCCATGTATTTAACAGTGTAGAGTGTGATTGCCGGCAACAAATGGAAGCGGCCCAGCAACTGATCCAGGAGGCTGGCTGCGGCATTATCATTTTAATGGATCAGGAAGGAAAAGGGAATGGTCATTTGGCGCTGATGAAAAGTCAGGCCTATAAAAAAACCGGCATGCGGCAGGCAGAAGCCTATATGGCAGCAGGATACGCGAATGATGCCCGTGATTTCAGAGCGGCTGCAAAAATCCTGAAGGATCTTGATGTGCAATCAGTGAGCCTGATTACGGATAACCCCTTGAAAGCCAAAACTTTAGAGGACCTGGGCATCCCCCTCGCCCCCTACCCTGCTTCGAACACCAGCGCCTCGTGATTGAGCTTGCGGAAGTCTACCGGAGTAACAGCTGAAACGCCTTGCTCTGGCATATATACCCCATAAATCGTGTCCACAGCAGCCATGGTGGCCTTGTTGTGGGTAACCACGATAAATTGCGACTGGGCAGAAAATTGGCGGATAATCCGGTTAAACTTCTCAATGTTCGCATCGTCGAGCGGTGCATCCACCTCATCGAAAATACAAAATGGCGCTGGTTTGAGCAGGTATAAGGCAAACAGGAGCGCCGTGGCCGTAAGGGTTTTTTCACCCCCGGAGAGCTGGGCAATGGTTTGCGGACGTTTGCCCTTGGGTTTGGCAATGATATTGATGTCTGAGTCAAGCGGATTATCCGGATTGGTCAACAACAAATCTGCCGTATCTTCCTCTGTAAACAGGGTACGGAATACGTTGATAAAGTTCTCGCGCACCTGTGCAAACGACTCCAGGAAACGCGCAGTGGCGGTTTCCTCAATCTCTTTCATGGTTTGCACCAGGTTTTCCTTGGCTGTCAGGATATCGTCGCGCTGCCCGGCAATGGTATCGTGGCGTTCTTTGATTTCATTGTAGGCCTCGATGGCCATCGGGTTAATCTCACCGTAGTTGTCCAGTCTGCGCTTCAGATTGTTTACGTCACGTTCCAAGGTTTCGGTTTGGTAAACAGGGTTGGGTTCCTGGTTAATAACCTCATTCACG
>JAEUUS010000696.1 GCA_016787545.1 Saprospiraceae bacterium | reverse complement strand
TTTGGTTATAACAAATTAACCCCGACCGTTTAAGATCGGTGTTCTGCCTTTTGTATTACTTTATCAAAATATCCGGGTTGCCTTAGTCACGGTGTGAGTTAGTGTGGGGGGGACCCCGACGACACCCCGACACTACGCCACCCCGTCACTAAAACGCCCTATTCGGATCAAACTGCTCGAGGTAATCAGCTACCCGGCGCAGGAAAGAGCTGCCCAGGGAGCCGTCTACCATCTGGTAAAAATTGACAATGGACAGGAAAATTTTTGAAGTATATTTTACTTCCGAATAGTTGTATTATCTCATGGTCGTGTCTTAACCTGAATAATTTTAATCTGATCCGTATCGGTTTCCGTCATAAACAGCATTTTTCCATCTGGTAATAGTTCCATGCCGGACGATCTAAACGTAACCACCCCTGTTCCTAAATAAGGTACTAGTTCTACCACCCCATCCAAATCAAAAGAAAAGTCCATTGTTCCATTCAGGTTTAGGCGTATAGCATTGGCCCCAATGTTTATTCCAATCAAGATTTTGCCATCTGGTTGCTGGATAAATTGCTTCGGATTTGCCGTATAATAATTCAGGTGTCCAACAAACAGTCCATCCTTACTAAAGGAATTATCTGGGACGCCATTAGGCATGAATCGCCACACTTTGTAACCATATCCTATTCTTGAAGCGATAATAATCAATTTGCCATCCTCGTCAAAAGCAACATTGCTGATGCTATGATTTGGGGGATCTATTTGAAAATTGAATGCTGTATTTAATGTCAAATCAGGATTTAATTTGATTATCTTATTATAATTTAACGAAGGTGCATTATAATTAACGGCAACATAAATGGCTCCATGATCATCCAATGTTATTTTTAGAGCATCTGGATAGGGATTTAAAGGCTGCCTAAGTTTGCCATTTACTGCAAAAGAGCTGTCTAATTGTCCGTTCAAATTAACTTTACAGATAACAAGTTGCCGTTGAACTGTACTGTTAGGAAAAGGATACCCTATGTAAAGCATGAGTAAACTTGTGTCATTGTAACGAATCATATCCTTACAGAAAAGGAAACTGGAATCTTCCTTTATGGTGAGTACGCCACCATTTCCAAATAAGCTATCCATCCTGCCATTTTCCAGATATTTGTAAAAATGGATACCCTGGGCGCTCAATGGGTTGATATATGGTTCCGAACCTGCCACAATTAAATCATTGTTAGGAAACATCAGTCCACACATGTCCGGATCGGAATCAAAAGACGTTGGACTGTTATTCAGGCCAGCGTTATTATATGTTAGATCCAATGTTCCGTTGGGATTAAGTCTAATTGTGGTAAATTCAGTTGTGCTATTGTTTATCTTTTTATTACTCAACAGAACCACTTTGCCGTCTGATTGTAAAAAGAGCCCTTTGTTGGCTACAATTTGATATGGCAGAATTACAGTGCCATCTGTGCCGAAGGTAGAGTCGTACACTATATCGTATTGCGCCATTAAGGCAATGCTGTTGATTGACAGCATGAATATGATTGCCAAGTTTTTCATTATACCTGATTTTTATTGGACAATTATTTTAACAAAGGTTTGTTGGTTATCTGAGCGTAACCCAATCAGGTATGTTCCTGCCGATAAACCTGCCGGAAGGGCAACAGATTCGTTTTGTTTTCCAGCAGAATGGTCAAATTTTGAAAGGGTGCCCAGCAATTCTCCATTCATGGAATAAAGCTCCACTATTATTTTTGCCTCTTCCTTCAGGTTGTAGCTAAGTACTATCCTTCTGGTGCTCGTAGGGTTTGGAAAAACCCAGGCAGTTGCAGAAACATGTTTAATATCTTCTGTTCCAGTGCTTTCGCCCAACCAGTATTGGGCTAATAAATATTCTGAAATGGAATTGGATGTATTCACACCTGTGCCAGCGACAAGGATTTTGCCTTCCGGCAAAATTTGCGCATCGGAAATGCCATCGTAGTGGCCATCGTAGTCTGTAAACGTTATACCCTGATTGCCAAAGCCATCATCAAGAGTGCCATCTGTCTTATATTTTAACAGAAAAAAGTCGAAGTAACTAGGATATCTGTTGGCTGTTCCTGCCACTATGATATTACCCATAGGGGTCAGGCATAGATCTGCAACAGCGGCATAGTCCGTGCCTGTTTGATCCAAAACGGTTCCTCCATTACCAAAGGTATTGTCCAAGGTCCCGTCGGAATTGATCCGCAAAAGGGCGATATGCGTTTTATCATTATCGTCTGAGGCATAACCAGCCAGCAGAATCTTGTCGTCAGGCAATAATAACATGGCCTGTGCCCCGTCGTTTTGTGGGCTGATATTAAAAGTGGCTTTACCATCCCCACTAAAGCTTGTGTCATATCCACCGTCAGAGTTCAGCCGAATGATGGCAAAACTTGATTCTATCGCTGTTTTAACTTCACCGGCAAGCAAAATTTTCCCATCTGGTAATATTTCCATGGCCTGGCAGTAATTCCAAAGTCCGTTTACAATATATACTAACTTGTAGCCATTGGCGCCAAAATTCATATCCACATTTCCTGAGCTGGAAAGCTTGTATATGAAAAACCTGGAGTTTTTACCATAAAAGACATTACCCACAATCAACATACTCCCATCACTCAGTAAACGGATGCTTACAGGTCGCTCATTGAATCCGATATTTAATATCACAGCGCCATTAGTGCCAAAAGTATTGTCTGGTTGTCCATCAGGGTTAAGTCGCATCACTACAAGCTCCTCATTATTGTTGGTTGTTAATTGGTGGTTGGCTGTATATCCGGCTACTACAATCTTCCCGTCAGATTGAAGGGCAACTGCCTGTGCAATATTGATGTGCGGAAAAAAAGAGGCAAGATGCACACCCTTGTTGCCAAAAGTAGTATCGATGGAACCATTGGGTAGGTAGCGCAAAATGGAAAATTTTGACGTGTCATCCTTTTCCGTAAATCCTACGGCGACTATTTTTCCATCAGGTTGAACAGCAAAAGCCTGGGTTGACTCAAAGGTGTTGAGGTCTACGGTACTCCATCCCTGTTGTGCGAAAGAGGTGTCCAGAATACCTGATTCTTGTGCATGCAAATTGGATATTAGGAGTCCCCAGGCAAAAAAAAGTAAGTTTTTCATATGGATTTAGTTAGAGGGTTTAGGACTTTCTACCCCGTTGCTGCAAATGGAGTGTACTTCGATATAAAACGAATTGCCTGCAATTACGTCGTTGATTACCACGCCATTCTTTCGAGGCAATGCCGTCACCATTTTTGAATAAATCATGGTGTTATCGGAAGACTTAAAGATTTTAATCCGGAAATAGGCAGCGCCTGGGACTGGATCCCATTCAAAAAAAACATAATCGGTGCTTCCGATTGTCCAAAATACGTTTTTTGGTGCAGGGAGAGAGCACTTGAATGTCTCGTTTGGGGTTTCTGTTTGGATGTTGAGCTCTGGCGGTTTTCCTCCAAAAAAAATAAGCCAGGTCAGCACGAGAAAAATGGTTCTGTGCATAAGTTTGAAAAGATCTAGGTTGACTAATATAGGGCAAATTTAAAAGGGCGAAATGCCAAAAAATAGTACACTTAGCAGGGGGGGATTCTTGCATTGTATGTCAGGTTGCCATGTAAAGCAGGCAAGACCACCCATATTGTGTAGAAAAATGCTATTAAAACCATAAAAAAGGGTCAATCCGCGCTATACGGACTGACCCTTTAAATGAATTGTCTTGTGTATTGATACCCCTTTAAAACGCCCTATTTGGATCAAACTGCTCCAGATAATCTCCTACCCGGCGCAGGAAGGATCCACCAAGAGACCCGTCTACCACGCGGTGGTCGTAGGAGAGCGAAAGGAACATCATCTGGCGCACGGCAATCACATCGCCGTATTCGGTTTCGAGAACGGCCGGTTTTTTGCGAATAGCACCTGTGGCCAGGATAGCTACCTGAGGCTGGTTGATAATCGGAGTACCCATCACGTTACCAAAAGTACCTACATTGGTAATGGTAAAGGTGCCGCCCTGAATTTCATCCGGCTTGAGCTGGTTTTGGCGGGCGCGGTTGGCCAGGTCATTTACCTGTCTGGTAAGACCGGTCAGATTGAGAAAATCTGCATTACGGATCACCGGAACAATCAGATTCCCGCTTGGAAGTGCTGCTGCCATACCAATATTGATGTCTTTCCTGACGATCAATTTGGTGCCGTCAACAGAAATATTGATCATGGGGAAATCGCGGATCGCGCGTGCAACGGCTTCTATAAAAATAGGCGTGAAGGTGATATTCTCGCCGTATTGTTTCTTATACTGATCCTTAATC
>JAEUUS010000688.1 GCA_016787545.1 Saprospiraceae bacterium | reverse complement strand
TATTAAGGGCTGCTCCGGCATGCCCCGCCTTACCTTTTTTGGTCAATTCCTTTTTTTGTTGGTTTTTTTATCCCAACCGTTTTCCGCATCTGCCCTGGATTATTACTGGGTGAATGGGAACGGAAAATGGAGCGAATTTGCCACGCACTGGGCGAAAGTGCCCAATCCAGGTGGCCCTTCTGATTTTCATGCCAATGTACCCACGGCCAACAATGATGTTTATTTTACGGATAATGGAGGGGTGGCTTATACCGTAGATGTGGATGCAGGTGTAACCATACCCAAATGCCGGAATATGGATTGGACGGGTGTGCCCACGGGTACTATCTGGGGCGGAGCTGGAAGCCAGATTGATATTTATGGCTCTGTGAAGTTGGATGGTAATATGAGCATAAGTTTTACTGGAACGGTTCAATTACTGGCTATTGGAACCATGAACACTATTCTGAGTAATGGTGTACATTTTCCGAGCGGCGTATTGCAGTTTTCCGGATCTGCTGGTGGTTGGAGGCTTTTGGATGATCTATATTGTGACGGTACCATTTTCCACAATGAAGGCTTGCTGGAAACACAAGGTCATAATATTACTCTTGTTTATTCTTATTATGGAGCGGTCTATGGCACCTCCGCTCAATTGCATTTAGGCAGTTCAGAATTTAGGTTGCTTTATGGTCATGCCTATATGTATTACCTGCCGGCTCAGATGGATGCAGGCACTTCGCATATCATCATTGAAGGTTCCGGATACGGTCTTTTTGCCATTAATCAGTGTACTTTATTTGATGTTACCTTACTTTCTCACGGTCACTTCGCATGGGGTAACGTTGCCGGAAAACTAACTTGCAATGACTATGTATATATTCATGGCTACAATGTGCCCCCTCCACAGATCCATGAAGCAGTATTCAAGAGTAGTGCGCATATTTATAATGCAGTTGATTATAAACATCTGACCTTGACCGCGGGAAAAACCTATACTATTCAAGATTATACAGGTATTACCGGGACGGATCAAACTCTGTTGCCAGGTGGAAGTTTTACAGCCTTAGGCGCAGGTACATGCTCTGAGTTTATTACGCTAAAATCCTATCACTATGGCACTTCATTCAATCTGGTGAATAATACCGGAACTGACCAAATTGGTCATTGTATGATCCTGGAAGACTGCCACGCCACCGGAGCAAACAGTTTGACGGTTATTGATGGCGTTGACCTGGGTAATAATACCGGCTGGATTTTTCAAAACCCGCATGGATCTATGGATTTGTATTGGGTTGGTGGTGCAGGCGATTGGAATGATCCATGCCACTGGACTACAGATCCAAATGGACTTAATGGTGATTGCGATTGTATTCCGAATGGTGCTACCAATGTACACTTTACCGCCAACTCAGGTTTCGCCGCAGGTGATATGGTAAATGTGCCTGAAGTGTCTTACTGCGCTGATATGGACTGGAC
Source organism: Saprospiraceae bacterium (assembly GCA_016787545.1). Taxonomy (GTDB): domain Bacteria; phylum Bacteroidota; class Bacteroidia; order Chitinophagales; family Saprospiraceae; genus M3007. The sequence continues at coordinate 4,995 of JAEUUS010000688.1, read as the reverse complement.
GGGTGTAACAGGATCTCCGGAGTTTTACCACACATTTGGTTCCAACAATGCATTGCATATATACGGTAGCCTTACACTTGTGGAAGACATGACCTTTGATTATGGTGGTTTTATAAGATTTCGAACAGATGATGTGGCTACTATTACCAGTGCCCGACATGATATGCCTTTTTATGTTGTTTTTGAAGGTACAGGTACATGGGAGCTTCAGGACTCCTTCAAGGTTGTTAATTATCATGTCTATCACCGAAGAGGGACTTTTAAGTCCATGGGCCAACCCATGCTGATCAATTACTGGTGGGGAAACTTTCGGGAAACTGATAACCAGGAGGTTAACATGGGGGCTGAACTGTATTTAGGAGAGCCAGGTGGGGGCAATTCAGATGTCTGGATGATCAAGAGTTTACATACTGCACAAAAAGGTCATTTCCGATGCTGGTACGAAACCGGGAAGTTCCATGCGCAGCAGTCTCATATTTATGGCGCCAAAGGCGCTTATATTGATTGCCACCCAGCCAGATATCAGGATTTTTGGAACGTAACTTATATTCCGATTGATCATGCCGGCGATTTTTTATATGGGAATATATTAGGCAAATTGGACTTCCAGGCATTTGGAAACCTGGTAGGTCCTGATTCCTATATCCATGAAGTAGAGTTTCATGCTGGTTCCTATTTGTTCGACAGCCACACCTACGACATTATGACCATTCATGGCGGGCATTCCTTTAAGTTTCAGCCATATTATGGACAGGGGAATACCATTCAGACGATTACTGCAGGGGGGAGTTTTAATCATATCAATACCGATTGCGTCACACCAACCTATTTTTACAATAACGGTCCTGAATTTAGAACCACCTTCAGAAAAGAAGGAGCAGGCACTACTTTCGATATTGGGTATGCCATATTTGACCAGGTAATCCCGGACTTAACTACTGGTGCAGTGTATAATGCCACGAATTGTGTGGCATTCCAGCCAGATGTGGAGTCTGATTGGAATATTACCAATCCTGCGCCAAGAACCATGTATTGGGTAGGCGGGAATGGCAACTGGAATGACAGTAACCACTGGTCGTTAAGTTCTGGTGGCGCCGGCGGTGAGTGTCCGCCAACTGCTCATGATGATGTGTTTTTTAACGCCAATTCCGGTCTAAACCCCGGTGATGCCGTTACCGTAAATTATGATTTTGCCTTTTGCAAAAACATGGACTGGACGGGTGTAGGCAACGGCGCGGTATTTAATAATAATGACCTTATTGGTAATTGGGAGGATCCATATTCCTACAATGCACTGGATGTATTTGGTAACCTGAAATTCAGCAACACCATGGTGAATGATTTCAGAGGTCCGGTTTTTTTACGGGCTAATACGCCGGCCACCATTACCAGTGCCGGAAACCATTTCAAATGGAGCGTATATACCTATCATCCCGATGGAGATTGGTCTTTACTCGACCCCTTCTGGACAGAATGGGATTTGGTGCATTTTGATGGAAAATTCCGAACAAACGATCAGCATGTAACTATAGAACGATTCTGGGATAATCAATATGCGCATCCCTCTGCTGAAGCGTATTTGGGAAATTCTATTATAGATTTTTTAGGTAGCAGCCCATATTATGGATATGCATTTGCATTTTTGTATTATCCAACAGGAAATTTTCAATCAGGCACGTCCACATTTAATTTCGCTAACAGCTACCTGAATGATATCTATACCTATGGCTATAACGCAGAATTGTACAATGTGCATTTTCGATCTTACAACTCGCGGTTGTTTGGAGGGAATATTAAAAACAAGTTGATATTTGATGATCATGGTTCCATCTATTATGCATCCTCCGGTGGCTACATTCATGATGTAGAATTCAAAGGGGATGCCGAAATCTACGATTCCAGGTCTTACCACAAAATAAAGTTCGCACCCGGCAAACGGTATACTTTTAACTCTGGATACAATCAAACCATTGTACCATTTAACGGACAGGAAGGTGAATTCAACGCCGCCGGATTACCCGGGCAGTATATTGAGATAAAATCATCTAATATCAATAGCCCGGTTATCATCCACATGGACGATTCCGATGGCGATAACATCTGCACCAAATATCTCTTCCTGACCGGTATGCATCACACCGGAACGGAGGAGATTTACGTCCCCACGCCCGGCGGAAACGTATTCAACAACGACGGCTGGCTGTTCTTCCCCTGCAACCCTTGTCCGGCCAGTATTCCAGTTCTTGATCCGCTGAGTATCACCGTAGGTTGTCCGCCTGGCAAAGCCAGACTCATTCTGGCCAACCTTAAACCCGATGAATGGGCCAACTGGTACACGGATCCGGATGCCATGTTTAACCTGGTTTACTCAGGTGGTAACCTCTTTGAACCGGATATCACCGGTCCAACCACTTATTATGCCCGCGTCTACAGCGATGGTGGCTTGTGTGAATCCACAGTGGTACTGACGGTACCTATTACAACTATAAATCCCCCCCAGGCATATACGGTTACTGGTGGCGGAATTGCCTGTTTAGGCGCCAATATAGAGGTAGGGCTCGATGATTCCGATACAGGCGTAGAATACCAGTTGAAACGAGATGGCATCAATCTTGGCGCCCCTCTGCCAGGAACTGGAAGCGCCTTGAACTTCGGATACCAGAATGTAGCTGGAACCTATACTGTTGTTGCCAATATTACTGGTACTGGCTGTCCTGCCACCATGAATGGCTCGGCAGTGATTTCCTACGACCCGTCCTTGGCGCCCACCGTGATCGCGGGTAGCAACACTCCGGTGTGTACCAATGGCCCGGATTTGCAGCTTTTTGAATCCGGTGGCGATGCGATAGCCTGGATATGGACGGGGCCGGCCGGTTTTAACGAAACCAACCAAAATCCAACCATTTCCAATCCAAGTTTGTCGAACAGTGGCGATTATACTGTAGAAATTACCGGTAGCAATGGTTGTACCAATCAGGCTACGATCCAGGTGCAAGTGCTGGAGAGTCCACAAACCAACTCGGATTGTCCCATGTTTGCTTGCGAAAACGTTCCTGGAAGTGGAGAAGCCTTTTTTGACCTCACATCCAGAGAGGATTGTATTACCCTCGGCGACAACAGTCTGGATGTGCGTTATTTTACCGATCCAGTTTTATTGAATGAAATTCTGCATCCAGCCAGTTTTTTATCAGGTACCCGAATCGTTTACACCCTTGTAACCAGCAATCAAACGGGATGTACCGTGAGTGGAACCATGTCCTTAACCGTTGGCTTGCTGCCTGCACCCCGACTCAACCCCAATAGTATCATCCGGGTGCAACAGCCGGGCGGTATTGTTACCCTTATTATAGATAATCTGCCCCCAGGATATGAAGCAATATGGTATGCTGATGATCAGATTACGGTGCTTTATGCCAGTACCGATAACAACTTTCAAATATTTGTCAATCAACCAACCACATTTTACGGGGCTGTACACGATCCGGTAACTGGATGTATCAGTGAATTGCTGGAAATCAAAACCTGTTTGTTCGATTTCCATGGTATGCAGGTGCCGTTTTCAAGTGCCCCGGTAGGGAATGCCCCGGGGATAAAATATGCGCATACTTTTGGTACCGGAAATGGTGTAGAAGCCGGAAGAATGATCATCGCCTTGCCTGACAGTACCTATGTTATGGCTGGCGACGCAGGTAGTGATTGTGATCCGAATGGCGATATATACCTGGTAAAGAGTAATTGTGCTGGGGATATCATTTGGCAAAGAGCTTACGGTGGCCCTGCACATGAACGTATCTCCTGGCTAATGGACCGCGCGTTGATTCAAACTCCGGATGGAGGATTTCTGATCATTGGCCATACCAATAGTTATGGTCATGGTGGCCTGGATAATATCCTCATAAAAACCGACTCGGAAGGGAATCAACAATGGGTTAAAATTTATGGAGGTTCTAGTGATGAGTACTCCAGAGGCATATCTGCAACCTCCGATGGTGGTTTCCTGATTACTGACTATTCCTTTAGCAATTTCCTTCCGGATCTGGCTATTTGGGGAGATATTCACCTGACAAAAATAGATGCCAACGGGAATGAACAATGGACAAAGCTATACCCTAAACAAGGCTGGCAAAGCCCTTATGTTGGCATAGAACTGCCCAACGGAAGCGGTTATCTTACCGCAGGCACTTACGGCCTGACTAAGGTGGATCTGAATGGTAATGAGGTATGGGAACGCCCGGGGGTAGAAGGAATCGGGTATGTGTTAGAACCAACAGCAGATGGCGGCATTATGTATGCAGGAAGAAAATATGCTGGTGCTGATGGTTTTATGTGGAAACTGGATGGGAACGGTGACTATGTTTGGCCGAATGAGGTTGTTATTCCTGGTCCCAGTGAAAATTATCTGTACGTAACCAAAGAAAAGGCAAATGGAAACTGGGTTTGTGCCGGTGAACACCTGGGAATGGGCGCTGGTAATTGGGATTTTTGGTTCTTTGAAACAGATCCCAATGGTAATGTGCTTTGGGAGCGAACCTTTGGCGGACCAGGTTATGAATGGGCTACATCCATGAAAGAAACCGTAGACGGAGATTATATAGCCATTGGACTATCAAGCAGTTATGATAATATTCTGGATTTTCTCACTGTCAAACTCGACATCATCCCTGATGGCCCGCCCATCCTGGATCCGGCCTCAATTACCAGCGTTCAGCCGGGCCAACAGGCTAAACTGATCCTGCAAAACCTGCCTTTGGGTTACGCAGCTGTCTGGTATGATTCCGATCAGATTACGGAACTTTATGCAGATGCGGCCAACTTGTTCCAACCGCTTATGACGCATTCTAAAAAGTTCTACGCTGCAATGCGCGAAATTGCCACTGGGTGTGAAAGTGATAAAATAGAAGTCCTGGTTTGCGCTGCTGCCGTAACCATACAAGCGCCAGTATCCGTTTGTGCCGGCGACCCTATCACACTTTCCGAGACGGCCGGCCATGCCAT
>JAEUUS010000041.1 GCA_016787545.1 Saprospiraceae bacterium | reverse complement strand
ACATCGTCCCAGCCGTCGCCGAGGTCGGTTTCAAAATTGTAGAAACACACCAATCGGCCCTGATACAGCAGTCCGAAGCCCTGGGCCGGTTTGCCGTCGTGCTCGTGAATCTTGGGCATTCCGTTGTTGAAATTGTATTTTTGGTGGTAAATGGGGTGGCTGAAAGGCAATTCCACAAAATCCAGCTCCGGGAACACCTTTTTCATGGCCGGGCGCACGAAAGGATCGAGGCCGAAGTCGTCGTTCAGGATCAAAAAACCGCCGCCTTCTAAGTAGGCGCGCAGGTTGCGGGCTTCCAGGTCGCTGAACAGCATATTGCCGTGGCCGGTGGCATACACGATGGGGTAGTTGAAGATTTCTGCGCTGCCGGGTTCAACGGTGGCGTAGTCGTTCACCTCAAAATTGGTGCGCAGGTTTTCGTTGCAAAATTTGGCTAAGTTTTTCAGCGAATTGACGTCGTTGTACCAATCGCCGCCGCCGTTGTATTTCAGTAGCGCCAGTTTGAGGGTAGGTGGGGTGGTAAAAGCAAACGAGGCCAGCAAGGCCAGGGCCAATAAGCAATAACGCATAGGTTGGATCATTTTTTTGGGGTTAAAACCTGGAATCATCCACGCGGTTCAAATATGCCTGAATTTCTCCCACCACAGATTGCACACAGCCGTCGTCGAACGGCGATTTCAGGTTGGCGAGTTTTACCAGATTCAGGAAAGAATCGCTACCGCCTGCGCGGCAAAGTCGTAGGTAATCAGCCCAGGCAGTGGCGTGGTCGTGCCGGTCTTTTACCCAAAACTGGAAAGCGCAGATTTGCGCCAGTGCGTAATCAATGTAATAAAAAGGTGAATTGAAGATATGGCTCTGTTTGTGCCAGAACCTACCCGCCTCGAGGTGCGCCACTCCATCGTAATCGCGGTGAGGCAGGTATTTTTTCTCCAGTTCTCGCCAAACCTGATTGCGCTCGGCGGGCGTCATGTCGGGTTGATCGTACACCCGGTGCTGGAATTCGTCTACGGCTACGCCATAAGGCAGAAACTGAATGGCGCCTGCCAGGTGCATGAAGCGGTATTTTTCTGTCTGATCGCCAAAAAACAGGTGCATCCAGGGCCAGGTGAAAAACTCCATGCTCATGGAATGTATTTCAGCGGCATCGGCGGTGGGCCAGTGGTATTCTTCGAAGGGGAAATCCTTGCTGCTCCACACCTGAAAGGCATGTCCGGCTTCGTGGGTCAGCACATCTATGTCTCCGCTGGTGCCGTTGAAATTGGAGAAAATATAAGGCGCTTCAAACTTGGCGATATAGGTGCAGTAACCGCCTGTGGCTTTTCCATCGCGGTTTACCAGATCCATGAGGCGGGCCTCCTGCATGTGGGTGAAGAACAGGTCGGTATCCGGGCTTAGTTCCTGATACATTTTGGCGGCATTGGCCACTATTTCCTCCGGCGAGCCGATGGGTTTAGGGTTTCCGCTGGCAAACTTGAATTCTTCATCGTAGTGCTTCAGCGAGGCCAGTCCGAGTCGGTTGCGCTGCCTTTCATACAATTCCGAGGCAATGGGCACTATATGATCCAGCACCTGTTTGCGGAATCGTGCCACCATTTCGGGGGTATAATCCGAGCGTCGCATGCGCGCGTAACCCACTTCGGTGAAGGATTTAAAGCCCAATTTTTGGGCCATGGAGTGCCGGAGTTTCACCATACCATCGAAGATTTGTTCAATTTCTTCGGCGTGATCTGCGTAAAACTGCCATTTGGCGCTCGTAGCTTTTTGGCGGGTTTCCCGGTTGTTGGAGAGTTCTATGGGCAGCAGGCTGCTGAGGTTGTAGGAATTTCCTTCAAAATCAACCTTGGCGCGTGCCTTGATCTTGGTGTATTCCGTGCTGAGTGCATTTTCCTGTTGTAAATCTTCCAGAATACTGGGCTGGAAGGTTTTGAGGGAAACTTCCGCCAGGGTAAACAGGTGAACGCCAAATTTTTGGGCCAACTGCTGTCTGAACCTGGAGTTGAGCAAGGCCTTGTACAACTGGTTGTTCAGCGCCTCAAAAGAGGGAGATTGCTCATCAAAGTATTGATTTTCCGCTTCATAGAAGGGATCTGCGGTATTAGCGGTATGCCGTACATAGCAGAGGTTGAACATAGAACCAAATTCTTCCCGCACTGCTACAATTGCAGCGAGGGCTTCCGCTTGTGCTTCTGCGGAGTTTGCTTGCTCAAAGGATTGCAGGAGTTTTTCAAAATCCCGGCTCAGATCTTCCATGTCGGGTCTGACGTAAGGAAAATCATCGAATGTGGTGGCGGCAGGCGGGGCCAGTGGGCTTTGCGTCATACAAACGTGTTCTGGGTATTTGGAGAACTATGCATAAAAGAGGGCTGAGAAGGGTACAGCTCCAAATCCTGGCAAAAATACAGTAAAAATTCCTGGTAAAAAGGGGTCTAACAAGTCAAGACAATCTAAATCCGACCAATTTGCTACTTTCGCCTTAAAATCGGCGATATGATGCGTTCAGTACTTTTCTTTTTCTTTTCCTTTTTGGGAACCTGTATTCTTCAAGCACAGAGTACAGCCTATGTTTTGCAGGTTGGTCCTACGGCCGGTCTACAGAAATGGGACAACGCTTCTGGCAGGGAACCTTTGTTTCAATACCATGGCGCGGTGAGCATGGAATCCATTAATAATGATGACCTGAGCGGCTCTTTTTACATGCAGTTAGGGTACCATGTAAAAGGAAGCGCTACACGATATCGATTTTACAACATCAACTCCGGGGCGCCTTCCGGCACAGCCACAGAGCGGTTTAAATTCAACAATTTTTCCTTTTCGCTTGGATTCAAACAGCGTTTTAAGGAGAATAGTATTGGAACGGTGCGGTATTTTTACATGGGGGGGCTGCGTACCGACTATACCTATAGTACCAATATTGATGAATTGAACGATAATAACTGCAATCCGGGCTACTATCCTTTCATGGTAGGCGTGCAGCGCTGGATGGGTGGTTTTACGGTTGGCGGAGGTATCGAACTTGATTTTTCGGAACTGGTAGGCGCCCAGGTGCAACTTACGGTCAATCCCGATGTTACACCCCAGTACCGTTCCAATGCCGTGAATAACGTAATTGACACCTGTTTCAATGGTCCAAATTATAGTATTCCGGAGCGCAGAATCAGAAATACTACGGTAGAGTTGTCGATCGGACTTAGGTTGCTCCGCAAGGTAGTGGTGGTGGATTAGACGGTCGACGGCTTACGGTGGACGGTAGACGGTGCGTGGGTATTTATAGCAAGGTGGGTTGTCATCCCGAGAATCGAGACCTACACAAGCCTGGCTCCGGGCAATCCTTTTTGCCAAGGGATAATCTCGAAATCTGGCTTGTGTAGGTGCCGAGTACTCGGCATGACAACTCACATAAGTATAGCTCCCACGCACCGTCGGCCGTCTACCGTCCACCGTCAGCCGTCAACTCCTCCCAATACTCTACGGCGCGGCGGGTATGGGGAATGCAGATAGAGCCTCCCACCATGTTGGCCACGGCGAATACTTCAAAGATTTGTTCGGTGGTAACACCCAGTTCGTGGCTTTTGCCGAGGTGGTATTTGATACAGTCGTCGCAACGAAGCACCATGGAAGCTACCAAACCGAGTAGTTCTTTGGTTCGAACATCGAGAGCGCCTTCCTGGTAGGTT
>JAEUUS010000622.1 GCA_016787545.1 Saprospiraceae bacterium | reverse complement strand
AAGCGTGATGAATGTGGAAAGACTAATTTGGGGTCTAAAAATAAGGATTATCTCCTTAGATCACATTCAAAATACGAATGTCCAGGGCGGACAAACACCGGATGGTGTCAATGTAATGGCACAAAGGTAGCACATTTTCGTAAACTTTCCTGAATTCATATCCAGTTGCCTAAAATATTAGTGCAGCTTTAGCCCGTTAACCGACCCATTCACAACAAATACGTGTATATTTGCCCGGCGTTTGAATCATATTAACTACGCCCGGCCTGTTTACATCCTGTCATAGATCATCCTCGGGCCGCTACTCATCCTCCTTCCTTCGCATTATTTTTCCCGTTTCTACGGGTATCTGGCAAACACTATGTCTTTCCCGCTGGGGAAGCCTTCATGCTGTTTTTTCATCAAATCAAACTATGTCATGAAACACATTTGGTGTTTGCCGCTTATTTTTTGTATTTCTTTTCATTTGAATGCCCAAAGCCTTGAATTCACCCCGGAAGTATTCGAAAAATGGATCAATTTACGGGCTGGGAATGGGAAAAAACCTGTTTACTGGTATTGTTATGGGGAATTATACAGCTATCCTGAAGGGAAACTGGTAGCCCGGGTGCAGGGCCTTGATGTAGCTACCTGGTTTGCACCACGGCCTGACAGCGTGGTACAGCTCAACCGGAAAATTTTTCTCTACCTGGACAAAGACAATAACAGGATACTTGACACCATTGGAGGTGTACCTGTGAACCACATCAAGTACCCCTATCAGATCATTGAATATGTGCTAAAAGGAAATGCCCTTCAAACCTATGTAACACAGGGAAGTGGCTCCAGATTGTTGCGAATTGGTCCGAATGCAAGCGGAAAAGTGAAAAAAGTGGGTAAGAACCTGGTGTTTTCCTTCCCAGCTTTCATGAATTTTCAAACAGCCAAAGGGAAGTATGAGGCTTATGAAAATTTTGATTTCTTCCTGAATGAAAACGCTGGTCGTTTGGATCAAAAATACCAGTTAACCTGGTGGAGATATGGAGAAATACCGGCATTTCTTGGCGGTGGAAGAAGCGTGATGCAATTAGTTTGCCATCGGGTAAGTGATATTTCGGAACTCCCGGATCCTATCAGAGCATACATTGAAAACAAAGCAACCATGTGGAAACTCCCTCCGCGCAATATGCAGGAAGTGGATGTGTTGCAAAAGGAGTAATTCCTTAAAAATCAACCAGTTCAATCTCAAAAATCAGCGTGGCATTGCCTGGAATATCCCCTGATCCGTATGGTCCATAACCCAACACTGAAGGAATAAAAAACGTTGCTTTACCCTCGCGTTTTAACAGCGGAATGCCCTCCTGCCATCCCTCAATCAGGTTGGAAAGTTTAAAGGTGGCCGGTGTACCATTGGTTTGATCAAACACATTTTCATTTTTCAGCAATTTGCCCACGTAATGTACGGTAACGGTGCTGCTGGCAGATGGATGTGTGCCTGAACCTTCTTCTGTAATAATATAATGCAGTCCTGAGGCTGTAGATTGTGCCGTCAGGTTGTGTTCGTTCAGATAGTCCTGAATTTTCCCGATCTCATACTGCAATTGTTGTTCCGGCGTGCGACCATCTTCGCAGGAAAACAGGGTTAGTGCGATCAGGGAAAGTAAAAGAAAACGCATAGCAAGGATGGAATTAGCCCAGGTAGGATTTTAAATTTTCACTGTGAATCTTGCGTAAACGACGGATGCCGCGCTCCTTGATCTGACGTACGCGTTCGCGTGTAAGACCATACAACTCGGAGATTTCATCCAGCGTAAGGGCAGTACGGCCGTTCAAGCCATAATAAGCGCCAATAATTTCGGTCTCACGGGGAGAAAGCGAAAACAAGCCTTGTGCCACTTCTTCCCGAAGCGATTCAGCCATAAGTTTGAAATCCGGATCGTCGTTGTTTTCCGGAACCATTACATCGAGCATAGTGGCGTCACCTTCCTCCGTTCCAGGCAAAGGAGCATCTAATGATACATGTCGGGAACCGCTGTGAATCAATTGCTGAATTTCACGTTCAGACATGCCCAGCAATTCGCCCAACTCCTCATCTGAAGGTTCGCGCTCAAATTCCTGTACAAATGAGATATATGCTTCGTTCACCTTATTGTAGGAGCCAACCTTATTGAGCGGCATGCGCACAATCCGGCTATTCTCCACAATGGCCTGCAAAATACTCTGGCGGATCCACCAAACGGCATAGGATATGAACTTAAAACCCTTGGTTTCATCGAAACGGCGGGCAGCCTTGATCAAGCCCACGTTGCCTTCATTAATCAGGTCGGATAAACTCAGGCCCTGGTTTTGATACTGTTTTGCCACAGATACAACAAACCGCAGGTTGCCCCGGGTCATTTGATCCAAAGCATCCTGATCACCTTCGCGAATACGCTGTGCCAAACTTACCTCTTCATCTGGAGTAAGCATAGGAAGTTTGCTTATCTCATTGAGGTACTTGTCCAGCGCCTGACTCTCGCGGTTGGTTATCTTATGAGCGATTTTTAACTGGCGCATAACTCGGTTGTTTAAGGAAAAGGTATTGAACCAGAGTAATAAACGTTTGACTTGTAAAAAAGATGCATGTGAACCTTGTTAAGGTTTTTCATACAGCCTGTTTGGGTTGATTACCTGAATCTAAATACCTGTTTGACGCAAAAAGTTTCAAAAGGGTTGAATATTTTCGGTCAAAATTGAAAAAAATTTAAACACCAAACACAAAAATCAAGCCTGAATCCTGTATTTGGAGTAAAATAGCCCAGAATGATCACACATAACCAAACCTTTGCAGCGCTTTTTCGTCATCCCGCCAGTTATCCCTAACCTTCACCGTCAATTCTATGAACGCTTTGGTTTGCAAAAACGCTTCTATATCCTGCCTGGCATAAGTGCCTAATTTTTTGATGGCAGCCCCGCCTTTGCCTAAAATAATAGCCTTTTGGGTTTCCCGCATCACAAAAATAGTTGCCCGAATGCGGGCAATGTCTTCCCCGGCAGAGGTTTTGGACTCCTTAAAATCTTCAATCACCACTTCACTCGAATAAGGTATCTCATCCTCGTACAAGCGCAATATTTTTTCCCGGATAATTTCGCTCACGAAGAACCGTTCCGGCCTGTCAGTTAGTTGGTCAGGAGGATAAAATGCTTCGCCCTCCGGCAAATATTTGAGCAACTTTTCCAGCATCTCACCCGAATTAAATGCTTTTAAAGCGGAAACAGCAATGACTTCATCAAAGGTAACACGCTTTTTCCACCAACCCGTGGCATCCTGAATACGTTGTGGCGCTACCAGATCCGTTTTGTTTAAAACCAACAACTTCGGGGCATCTGTTTTATTTAACACCTCAATAATCGGGTTGTCGGCCTCCAATTCCTCTGTCAGGTCAAATACAAATAACATCAAATCTGCATCCTCTACAGTACCCTCCACAAAACGGTTCATGGCTTTGTGCATCTGGTAAGAAGGTGCTTTAACATATCCCGGCGTATCGGAAAAAACAATCTGGAAATTTTCTCCACTCAGGATTCCGATGATTCGGTGCCGGGTTGTTTGAGGCTTGTGCGTGATGATACTCATGCGCTCTCCTACCAGGGCGTTCATCAGCGTTGATTTACCTGCATTTGGCCGACCGATAATATTTACGAACCCGGCTTTAAACCCTTGGGGTATGCCATCGTTCATCGTATCATCGTTCATCGTATCATCGTTCTTCATAACATGATTTATAACCCAAGCAAATGCCCCATCAGGTCTTGCTTGGTTTGGAGATACTGTTTGCTGTCAGGTTGAGGTGGAATAACAATAGGTATTCGCCCGGTTACTTCTATGGATGAGCGTTTGAGCGCTTCCACCTTGACCGGGTTGTTGGTTATCAGCTCCACTTGCCGAATACCCAAATCCTGTAAAATGTGAATAGCACAATCATATTGTCGGGCATCCACATCAAATCCAAGATGAGTATTGGCTTCGGCAGTATTTAGTCCCTGATCCTGTAAATTATAGGCCTTCAATTTGTTAATCAGGCCAATTCCGCGCCCCTCCTGCCGCAAATAGATCACTACCCCACCCTTTTCTGCAGCTATTTGCAGGGAGGCTTCTAATTGCTCGCCACAATCGCATCGACGGGAACCAAATACGTCGCCGGTCATACATTCTGAGTGAATACGTACGGCCACAGGACCTGAAGGATCAAATCCCTGGGCCACAAAGGCAATATGGGGCATACGCTCGGTGCTTTTGTCGGCGTAGACCAGCATTTGAAAAGATCCGTAACGAGATGGAATGGGGGCTTCTGCTTGACGCTGCATGTTACCGCAAAGGTAGGGCCTACTGATCAATCAATCCCCTGCCTTCTTTCACAATACGACCTTCTTCCATGAGTTTTTTCATCAGACGGTCCAAAATACCGTTGATGAATTCCTTGCTTTTGTCGGTAGAGTAGGTCTTGGAGATTTCTACAAACTCGTTCAAGGTAACTTTGGTTGGAATAGTCGGAAAATGCAGCAGCTCGCAGAGGGCCATTTTAAGCATGATCATATCCAGAATGGCCACACGTTCTGCATCCCAGTTTTTCAGCATGGGCTGAATCTCGGCTAACAAAGCAGCGTCTTCACGTGCAGTGCGGGTAAGCAATTCGGCGCCGAACTCTTTGACGGTTTCATCAGACGGTTCATGTTCCTGATAAAATGCTCCGCTAACAGGAGTAGATTTCAGGGTCTTTTTCATGGCGCCCATCACCAAAGATTCATCATCAGCCCAGTTATTGAACTGATCCTCTGTCATGTCGAGGAACAAATCATTGGCAGACAAAAAGCGATATAATTCCAGCAACATTTTGGCATGATCCGAATCGGTTGGCGCCTCCAAGGCATGGTATGCCTGGAATTCTTCCGTATCAGAAAATGCATTATACAGGCTGCGGATATGATCCTCATCCAGAAATTCAGCGAACCGATATTTCTTCACCATATTGAGAAAATCAACATGGTTGGCCAGACTTTGCGTGCAGGGATTGGTGCTCATGCGAGGCTGGAACGCCTTGTCCTCATCCGTAGGAACCAACTTGGCGGCGCGGTTTGCGGCATCCTTCTCCGCATATTGCGCCACACGCAGTGTAAGGTAAAGGTGATAAATGTAAAGTTCAAAGGCTCTCCAAATGCCGCCCTGATAGGCCTTTTGCAATTCGGTGAGTTCAAGCGACTCATCCCGATTGAGCATGTAAAGGAGTTGCATCACTTTGACCCGGACACTACGTCTGCTGAGCATAATTTTTCAAAAAACTTTATTAAATGGCTGGAATAGTTGGGTATTTTCCGCTGCAAAGAAAGATGATTTAGCGTAAATACAGGCTATCTTAAGCTTAATTTTATTAAAAAAACCTCAACCAACTCATTTTGATGTGATTTTTTCAAACACTATTACTTTTTCTCACAAACTTGATTTACCTTTGCAGCCCAATTTTTGACTCTTTCATTCTTTCACAAAATAAAAAGGAGAAATCCATGCTCATTCTTGAGGTTAAAGACGGCGATACCATCGACAAGGTACTGAAAAAGTACAAGCGTAAATACGAAAAATCTGGTATTTTGAAAGAACTGCGTCGCCGCAAAGCCTTCACTAAGCCTTCTATTGAACGCCGCGCAGAAGTACTCAAAGCGGTGTACAAAGAAGATATGTACGGCAACAAGAACGATTAATTCTTTGTTTCACGAAGAATCGTTTTACGCATATCTAAAGATTGAACGCCGCTATTCGCCGCATACTCTTGCAGCGTACCGCAGCGATCTTTCCAGCTTCATACAATACTGTATTGAGCACCAATGCCTTACCTCTTTACCCGAGGTAAGGCATTTGCATATACGCTCCTGGGTAGTTTCACTGATGCAGGCCGGCCAAAGTCCCAGAAGTATCGTGCGCCGACTCTCCTGCCTGAAAACTTATTTCAAGTTCCTGAAAAAACGCGGGCTGATCGACAAAGATCCTATGCGCAAGGTAACTGCCCCAAGAATGGGTAAGCGTCTGCCTGTGTTCGTGCAGGAAAGCCAAATGGCCGCACTCTTTACACACATCGAATTTTCAGACAATTACGAAGGCAGTATGGCGCGCACCCTGCTGGAAATCCTGTATGCCACCGGACTCCGCCGCAGCGAAGCTTCCAACCTGAAAATCAATGATATAGACAGCTCCCGAATGGTGTTCAGGGTACTCGGCAAAGGCGATAAAGAACGCCTGGTTCCTTTTGCCCGCTACCTGGCTGATCTGCTGGACGCCTACCTAAGCGTCCGCAACAACACCTTCCCCTCTACTGCCGAGCCCTGGCTTTTCCTCAACCGAAAAGGCGAACAGCTCTCCCCGGAAAGTATCTACTACGTGGTAAAAAAACACCTGTCGGCCATCACTACCCTTGAGCAAAGAAGTCCGCACGTGCTGCGCCACTCTTTTGCCACCCACCTCTCCAATCATGGCGCCGACCTCAACGCCATCAAAGAACTCCTCGGGCACTCCAATCTTGCCTCCACACAGGTGTACATGCACAATGATATAGAAAGACTCATCAAAGTGTATGAACAGGCCCACCCCAAGGGGGAAGACACAAAGGAGTGACACAAAGGCGCGAAGACGCGAAGACGCAAAGATTATCATGCTAATTACCATGATTGACTATAAATCATAGAAAACGCTTAGAAAGGGCACACATTTTCAACCAGGATAGAGATGCTACAATTGCCCTGCCCTTTAGGGCAAGGAATTGAGGATCAAAAGAATATACAATTGCCCTGCCCTTTAGGGCAGGGATTGAGGATCAGAAGAATATACAATTGCCCTGCCCTTTAGGGCAGGGATTGAGGATCAAAAGAATATACAATTGCCCTGCCCTTTAGGGCAGGGATTGAGAATCAGAAGAATATACAATTGCCCTGCCCTTAAGGGCAGGGAATTGAGGATCAGAAGAATATACAATTGCCCTGCCCTTTAGGGCAGGGATTGAGGATCAGAAGAATTTGGAGGGGCTTTAGCCCCATGAAATGACAGGGCTAAAGCCCCTTTAATTGTTTTTCAACTCTATTCCCTGCCCTAAAGGGCAGGGCAATTGAAGCACCACTATCCTGGTTGAAAATGTGTGCCCTGTCCAGCAAAACACCAAGCCCAACAACAACTCAAACTCTCCCAACCTCGAAAATTCAAACTCTCGAAAACCCTAACCCGCTTTTTTTCGTTTGTATATTCAATTGACAAAATACCTCACAATCCTGGCAGCTCAGCACGAAATCCTTAGCGCCTTTGTGTCTTAGCGCCTTTGTGTCCAAACTTAGTGTCTTTCAACATGAAATTACTCAGCATTTTACTGGTTCTGCTTGCTTGCAATCAACCATCCACCTCTTCAAACACCACCACGGCGGCTTCTTCATCTACCACTGAAACGCTTGCCGTACATGATAGTATTGTACCTCCTGCTTATGACAACGGTAAATTAATCAAAATCAATAAGTCTGAAGAGGAATGGAAAAACCAGCTCAGTGAAATGGCCTTTCATGTGCTGCGTAAAGAAGGCACCGAGCGCGCCTTTACCGGAAAATTATGGGATAATCACCAAAAAGGCACCTACGTGTGCGCCGGATGCGGCCTGCCTCTTTTCAGTTCTGAAACCAAATTTGATTCCGGAACAGGCTGGCCCTCATTCTATCAGCCTATTACCAAAGACTGTATCGCCGATTTTGAAGACAACAGTCATGGCATGGACCGTACAGAGGTAGAATGTGCCCGCTGCGGTGGGCATCAGGGACACGTTTTTCCGGATGGTCCGCCACCAACAGGCATGCGGTATTGCATCAATTCAGTTTCCCTGAATTTTGTGAAACAATAGCCTCGCAGCCGTGATCCAATGTGTACATTTGCGCGCTCTCACACGCACACACCACATTCATGGATCAGAAATTAGCCATCCTCTCTGCCAAACTCGACGAAGCCAAACTCGGCGGCGGCGCAGCCCGTATTGAAGCCCAACACAAAAAAGGCAAACTCACCGCGCGGGAACGTATCCACTTCCTGCTGGACGAAAACTCTTTTGAAGAAATCGGCGCACTGGTAACCCACCGCAGTACCGATTTTGGTATGGCTGAACAGCAATTCCTGGGCGATGGCGTGGTAACCGGATATGGCACCATCGGTGGTCGCCTGGTATATGTATTTGCACAGGACTTCACCGTTTTTGGCGGCTCCCTGTCGGAAACCCATGCCGAAAAGATCTGTAAAGTCATGGATCTGGCGGTTAAAAACGGCGCGCCACTTATCGGGCTCAACGACTCGGGAGGCGCCCGGATTCAGGAGGGGGTGAACTCCCTTGGTGGTTATGCCGACATTTTTTACCGGAATGTACAGGCCAGCGGTGTGATTCCGCAAATTTCTGCCATCATGGGGCCATGTGCCGGCGGCGCTGTGTACAGTCCGGCCATGACCGATTTCATCCTCATGGTAGAAGGCAGTTCCTACATGTTTGTAACGGGTCCAAACGTAGTTAAAACCGTTACCAACGAAGAAGTGAGCAGCGAAGAACTGGGCGGAGCTAGTACGCATGCAGGAAAATCAGGCGTTACCCACCTCACCGCACTGAATGATGTAGATGCCATTGCCAAACTCAAAAAACTGCTATCCTACATTCCTCAAAACTGCACCCAAAAAGCCCCATCGCTGCCCTACACCCTGCAGGAAGAATACCGCGAAGAGCTCAGCAACATCATACCAGACAACCCCAACCATCCTTATGATATGAAGGAGGTTATCCAGGGCATTGTAGATGCAGACAGCTTCTTCGAAATTCACGAA
>JAEUUS010000615.1 GCA_016787545.1 Saprospiraceae bacterium | reverse complement strand
GGGCGGGTTCGATCCCAAAATCTTTGCCGAACAAACGGGTAAAACCTTTAATGGAAAAACGTATTTCCAATACACAGAAGCTGGATTGAAATACCCCACCTGGGCCGGACTTGAATTAAAGGGTAGCTATAACCTGGCTTCCGGTTATTACCTGAACAGTGAATCCAAACTTCCGGAAGCCGGGCAGGCCTTGTTTGGTTTTAACTGGACACTTGGCCAAGGGTTGCTTTTTGACGAAAGGCGGGCCTCGCTGGAAATGGCTAATATTGGCCTGAATATGGGCGCAGCAGAACGCCTGGCTGCCCGAAACGACCTCATGTATGAGGCTGCAAAAGCCTATTGGACCTGGACGTACGCGCAAAATGCGGTTAATATTGTTACAGATGCCCTCCAACAAGCCCAGGTGCGGCATGAAGCCCTGCGACAGAGTTTTTTTCAGGGTGAGCGCTCGGCAGTAGATACCCTGGAAACCTTTATTCAGGTACAAACACGGCAGGTAGATCTGCAATTTGCCCTGACAGATGCACAAAATGCTGCCTTGGGATTGGGCATTTTTTGGTGGACGGAAAACGGGAATCAGTCGTTGCCATCGGGTATAGCAGCTCCTGTATTGTGGACCCAAACCGGGTCCCAAATGCAAGCTGCATCGGATTTATTGCGATATGCCCTGGCTAATCACCCGGAATTACAAATTTACCGCGCCAAGTTGAGGCAGTTGTCGGTTGAACGCAAATGGAAAAGAGAGAAACTCAAGCCCATTTTAGATGTAAACTACAATCTGTTGGGCAATGGCTGGTCGTTTTTTCCTACAGCAACGGCCGAGGGTCCGGCAGTATTGGCCAATGATGTGAAATGGGGCGTTCTGTTCAGTTATCCCATACTCAACCGTAAAGCCCGTGGCGATTGGCAGGTAACCCGGATAAAATTGGCTCAAACGGACCTGGAGATACAGCAAAAACAGCAATTCATTACCGCCAAAGTGCAGCAATACGCCAATGATCTGGAAAATTTGCGCACACAAACAGTCCTGTTCCGTGACATGGCTTCCAATTACAAAACCCTGTTAGACGCTGAAAACGTGCGTTTTTCGGTAGGCGAGAGCTCGGTGTTTTTGGTCAATACCCGCGAGCAACGCTGGCTGGATGCCCAGTTGAAATACCTCAAATTACTCAGCGAATGGAAGAAAGCAGAGGCGGGCTTGCAGTGGGCCGCAGGTGTGCTGGGCGAGTAATTAAATCGGGTGAGGGATAGTTCAGGCAGAATGGCGACATTTGTGCCAGCTTGGCAGCAGATTTGCTTGTCCTGCCTGAAATTAATCTCACTACTCGATTTTTTATGAAACAAATCCTACTCACCACCTTCGTGTGGTTGCAATTGCTCGCCTTTAATCATGCTCAAACCTACCAGGATACCACTTTCACTGATCCGGTAGTCATTTCTTTCGCACCAGATTTTGTCACGTTCAATAATTGCCGATTTGTAGGCATTGATGGCGTGGCCTTGTATATAGAAGGGTCCGGTGTTCTTGTTTCTGATTGTACGTTTGAAAATATAAACTCCACCGGCATTCTGGCTTTTGGCGGTGAGGTTTACCTTACTTCAGATACCTTTTCTCAAATTAATGGTTCTGCCATCATCGCCGAATTTGGCGCTATGATTGTGTTGGACTGTTCGTTTTCAGACATTAGTCG
>JAEUUS010000602.1 GCA_016787545.1 Saprospiraceae bacterium | reverse complement strand
TTATGCAGCAGGAGATTACCTGAACAGCGATAAAGTGGCTGTTTTGGCTTTTACTCCTGATGGCGTGCCGGATTCCACTTTTTCCGAAGACGGTGTATATGATTTCCAGTTTGAATTGAATGGCACCTACCTGTTTTACTGTATGAAGGTTCAGGCGGATGGTAAAATTTTGGTGAGCGGTTTTTCCTATTTTGGAGGGAACGACCGACCAGCCATTCTGATCCGAATAAATCCTGATGGAACCCTGGATCAAAGCTTCGCAGACGAAGGTATTTTACTGGACTATCTGACAGGGATAAGCGAGGGTTATTCTCTGGCTGTGCAACCGGATCAAAAGATCCTGATGGGAGGTTACACCTTGCCCGACTATATGGGTACCGTTACCCGGTATTTGCCCACTGGTCAGCGGGATCCTTCCTTTGGAGAATCAGGTGTGGTATACCTGCCGCAAACCTATGAGATACTGGATGTTATCGTTCAGCCTGATGGGAAACTACTGTTGTATGCATGGGTTCCCATTGATGGCAACAATGATGGCACAGCCCTGGTGCAACTACTGCCGAATGGCAGCCTGGATCCTAATTTCGGTACAAACGGCATATTCGTTAGTCCCAATACCGACGTTGAACCTCCTATGGACATATCCATGATTGGCAACAACAAAGTGGTAGCCATGACCTCTAAATCGTTTTTTACCCCTAATTCAGTAACGCATTTAATGGCGCTCCAGCAGTTCATCCTTGACTTCAATGTAGGCGTTTTACAGCCGAATAACACCCTGGATGAAGCCCAGGTGCTGCTGTATCCCAATCCGGTTAGCCAGAATATTCAATTACAATTTGAATTACAAAACCCTGAAACATTGGATATTGAGCTCATGGATTTGAATGGAAAAACACTTCAAACCGTGCATCAACGCCAGCTTTTTGAGGCCGGCAAAAAGGAAGTATCCATACCAGTCAGCGATGCCTTGCCTGCGGGCACGTATTTGTTGAACATATCCGGACAAGGCAAGGTGATGCGGAGTGTAAGGTGGGTGAAGGGGTGAGCGCCTAATGCCCGAATGAAAGCAACTTTTTTAACCAACACTTTATCAAATTCGCTTTTATGAACAGATTATACCTGCTTTTTGCTGCTCTTTTGGGCTTTATCCCCCATTCAATTGCCCAAGTGGTAACCTTAGACTACAGTTTTTCTGAAGATGGATCACTGATGACGGATATTTCTTCAGGCGCCATGTACTCCTATTCCATGGATGTTTTGCCTAACGGCAATATTGTAGTTGGCGGGCATCAACCTTTGACGCTGAAAGTCAATATATACAGCAGCAACGGAGATTCAATAGGTACGAATGAACCTATTCCAGGAAATGTTTGGATGGGTGTTGCATCGGTAGTTAAAGCTTTGCCTGATGGAAAGTTCCTCTGTAATCATGGCTATTCGAAGCTGTGCAGATATTTACCTGATGGCACGTTGGATACCACTTTTGGCACAAATGCTTGTGCGCCTTTACATGGTGTTGAAATAGTAGATATAGCAATCAGTTCGAACGGCACTATTTATGGCGCGGGCCGAATGGAAGGTTCCGACAGCTCTGCGGTAGTGGCATTTCTGGAAAATGGCGTACCTGATTCCAGTTTTTCGGGCACCGGTATTTTGCGCTATCTTGAGTCCGGGATTGAATTTTTTTATTGCATTGAACTTCAGTCAGATGGCCGCTTATTGGTGAGCGGATTCTCCTTTTTTGAACATAAAGTTCGTCCGGCATCCTTGCTGCGGATCTACCCCAACGGCCAATTAGACTCCACTTTTGGCGTAAATGGCCGAGTACTTGACTCCTTTACCGGCATAAGTGAAGGCTATGCACTAGGTGTACAGCCGGATCAGAAAATAGTAATGGGTGGGTATACCTTACCGCCTTATATGGCATCGGTAGCCAGATACCTGCCTAATGGAGAGCGTGACCCAGCGTTCGGGGATAATGGTGTGGTATACTTGCCAATTGGATCTGAAGTGCTGGATCTGACTATTCGTCCTGATGGAAAGTTGTTGCTGCTTATTTTAGGGGCGGTACAAAGTAATATTAGCGGAGCCATTATGGTACAGCTTAATCCCGATGGTAGCATAGATCAAACTTTTGGGACAGGTGGATTTTTTTACAGCACCATCACCCCCGTGCAAGCACCATGCACTATGGTAGAAGTTGGCAGTAACAAAATAGTAACTGCAACTACCAGCAGACTGCCTTCATTTTATGACAAGTTAAACATCCAGCAATTCATCCTCGACTTCAATGTGGGCGTTTTACAGCCCAATACCTCTCTGGATGAAGCCCAGGTGCTGCTGTATCCCAATCCGGTTAGCCAGCATATTCAATTACAATTTGAATTACAAAACCCTGAAACATTGGATATTGAGCTCATGGATTTGAGTGGAAAAACACTTCAAACGGTGCATCAACGCCAGCTTTTTGAGGCCGGCAAACAGGAGGTTTCCATACCAGTCAGCGATGCCTTGCCTGCGGGCACGTATTTGTTGAACATATCCGGACAGGGTAAGGTATTGAGGAGTGTACGGTGGGTGAAGGGGTGATAGAAGGTAAGGAGACTATCTTATAAGTCGCTTTTTGTTTTTACCACAGAGGCGGAGAGTCGCAGAGATATTGATAACCAGTCATTTACACCTCTGTGTCTCTCCGTCTCTGCGGTAAAAATCACTTTTGAGACACCCTTCCCATCAAAAAAGCGGCTCCGGCGCCTACACCGAAAACCGCTTTTACCTCTTTTGAGCGGAAAACGAGACTCGAACTCGCGACCCCCAGCTTGGGAAGCTAGTGCTCTACCAACTGAGCTATTTCCGCGTTATGGAGGCAAATGTAAGTATTTATCCCTGTTTTCAAGGAATCTACTCCTTAAAATATGTGGTTACTGAACAGGCAAAAGCACGCCAACATTCAAACCTCCACGCACACTTTGCAGGGTGGAATTGGTTGTTTCTGTACTGGATTCCGGGTCCAGATCGTTCAAGCCCAACATCAATCTGCCGTCCAGAAAAAGGCTTACCGGGCCGGTTTTGACCTGAATACCGGCGCCAAGATGCAGGTTGAAGTTGAGGCGCTCTACCGCAAAATCGTTGTTTTCCAGCTCACTGTTGTCGTATCCGTTGCTCAAAAATGCTAATTGCTGGGTAGACTCCAGGGTTTCTGCAAAAATCACGGTGCCAAAAAAGTCTTTGATCGACACGAATGTTTTGGTGTACAACTTGCCGCCCAGCCCCATTCCTACCGACGGACCCGCAAAGGCCGACAAACGTACATTGCCGGAGCCAATGGTAAATTTGGCCAATACCGGCACCTCCAGAGCGCTCATGTAAAAGCTGCGGTAAAAACGCGTGGTCGTCAACGCATCGCTGGTTTCCCGATCCTGAAAAGCGCCATGGGTGGCAAAAAGCAGTTCGGGTTGTACGGAAAACCACTTACTAAGCCGGATTTCTATGGGTATACCTAACTGTACACCCGGCCGTATCTGTGGCGTAGGTTCGTTGTTTTCCAGCGGTTCTCTCACCACATTGTTGGCTGAAAATCCAACCCGAAAACCAATGCTGGTTTGCGCCCCAAGCTGCTGGAGTGCAAACAGCCCAAACAGGCCCAAAACCAGGCCCAAATGCTTGAAAATCATCATTATAGCAGAGTGTTTATCAATTAAGGCCGAAAAGATAGCCCGAAGCGTTGATTCTGCACAATTATTTATGCGCCCAAAGCAGCCCGGAACACAAAAAGCCCGGTAATTTCGCCGCCACTATGACGTTCGATGTCACCATCCCGGTTCTAAACGAAGAAGCTACCCTGGACCGCCAGGTGCGCACCCTTCACCATTTTTTATCCGAACATTTCCCGGATCAACACCAATGGCGCATCATCATTGCCGACAATGGAAGCGTGGATAATACCCGCCATATTGCTGCGGCACTAACGGATGAATTCCCGGAAATCAAACTGGTAGCAGTACCGGAAAAAGGGGTCGGATTGGCGCTGAAAACCTCCTGGACACAAAGTCTGGCAGATATTGTAGGCTATATGGACCTGGATCTGGCCACCGACCTGCGACACTTTCCACAAGCATACCATGCCCTGGCTACCGAAGGTTTTGATCTGGTATATGGCACCCGACTGCACCCCAAGGCCCGGGTGATTGGTCGTACCCTCAAGCGGGAAATCACTTCCCGCATTTTCAACCTGATGCTGCGCCTTTACCTGGGCACTCGTTTTTCGGATGGCATGTGTGGCTTCAAATGGCTGAAACGCGAACATCTTCCGGCGCTCATGGAAGGCGGAGCAGTATCCAACGGCTGGTTTTTTTCCACTGAACTATTGGCCATTGCCGAATGGAAAGGCCTGAAAATGTGTGAATTGCCCGTTATCTGGACAGATGACACCAGTAGTAGCAGGGTAAATATTAGCAAACTGGCCAGACAGTATATGGCAGCGATGAAGGTGTTGAAGCGGAGAAAAGGGACGATGAACGATGGACGATGAACGATATCCAGTTAAACCATATACTTATACCTCGGACCAATAGGGAAAAAGCCTTCGCGCTCATAAAACCGGAGCGTTTTTTGGTATTCTTCGCCAGGTGTGGTGACCTCCAATCGTGCCCAACCACGTTCATCAGCCAGATTTTTGGCAGCATCCAGCAGCATTTTTCCCACTCCTTCTGAACGGTATTCCGGTACCACATACAATTCATTGATGACGCCAATTCTGCCACCCGCATAGAATCCAAGTGATTCTGCAATGGTAATAATACCCACAACATCTGCATCATCATCCAATGCCAGCAAGGTGGAATGATGGTCGTCAGAATCAAATTGCAGAAATAACTCGGCTATTTCTTCTGCCGTAAGGTTGTGGCCAACCTCTTCAAATAAGGCAGCAAGAAGTGCAGCTACGGCATGGGTATCTTCTTCGTCGGCAATTTTAAAATGGATCATGACGGTGAACGGCTTACGGTGGACGGTGGACGGTGGACGGTGGTCCCGAGTACTCGGGATGGACGGTGGCGAATGATGCCCAAAATTAGACAATGATTCGGAAAGCCGGGAACAAATCAGACATTTGCGGCTGCTTATGAGTGTCACTGGTAAAAAATTAATGCTTGGCACGGCCCAATGGGGCTGGAGTGTATCGGCTGAGGAGGCCTATCGTTTGCTGGACAACTGGCTGAAAGCTGGTTTCCGGCGGGTAGATTGTGCTACCAACTACCCGATCAACCGAAATCCGGCGGATTTCAGGGCTGCGGAAAAAATACTGAAGGATTATGTTGAGGCTCATGGCATTCATGACCTGGAACTTACCATGAAAATCGGGAGCCTGGATAACATGCGTTCTCCGGAAGTCAACCTGTCACCATCTTTTATCCAAATGATCGGTGAAGAATATCACCGGTTATTCGGGAAAAACCTCTCGGTATTGATGTTCCATTGGGATAACCGCGAAGCTGCTGCCGATATT
>JAEUUS010000541.1 GCA_016787545.1 Saprospiraceae bacterium | reverse complement strand
TATATCGTCGGTGTCAAAACCAAAACGGCGAAGGATCTCGTCCATATCCATGCCCTGGAAGTTGCCTCCCGGGCCGCCACCCATTCCTTCCATACCCGCATGACCATAGCGGTCGTACCGCGCTTTTTTGTCGGCATCGCTTAGGACATCGTAGGCTTCAGCAGCCTCCTTGAATTTTTCCTCTGCAGCTTTATCCCCCGGGTTTCGGTCAGGGTGCAACTCCAGCGCCTTTTTGCGGTAGGCTTTTTTTATGTCGTCGGCACTGGCGTTTTTCGGGACACCGAGCACTTCGTAATAATCGCGTTTTGCCATTGTAAAGAAATTATAATTTGGCTTTCATCAAACCTCGAACATTTTCCTGGAATATCATTCCGGGACTCCCAACCCCCAAGGGGGCTTGCCCCTTCAAACCCCTCAAACCCTTCAAACCCTTCAAACCCCTCAAACCCCTATTTCCCAACCACCACTTTAGCGTGCCGAATGATTTTGCCGCCCAGGGTGTAGCCTTGCTCCAGGATATCTACAATTTTGCCTTTGGCATCATCGGATGGCACCGGAATTTCAGCTACAGCTTCGTGCTGATCGGCGTTAAATTCATCGCCAATTTTTGCGTCAAGTGAGTTAAGCCCCTTGCTTTTAAGGGTATGTGCCAATTTTTGGTGAATCAGTGCGGTGCCTTCACTCAGCGCATTGTTTTTTGACGCCCTGTCAAAATCATCCAGAATGGGCAGCAATGCTGCCATGATGTCGCGACCTGCAGAGCTGATCAGTTCCAGTCGTTCCCTTGCAGCGTTGCGTTTGAGGGTTTCGTAATCCGAAAAAAGGTACAAGTATTTATTGCGACTTTCTTCCAGTTGCTTTTGCAATTCCTGTACCGCATTGGTATCTGTATTTTCGCTGGCCTTTTGATTATCTCCTTGATTTTCAAGGTTTTCAATCGGGGTGTCGATAGCCTCCTGCTCCGGAGTGTCCGTCGCTTTGTCCTTCATATCTAATATTTTTTTAAACGGGTTTTTCATCTGTATGGCATTGCATTGCCTGCTGAAAGGTGCTATTCTTTCAGTGTTTGTTGAAATAATGGTCAACTTTCGTGCCTTGTATCAAAGCGTGCCAGATTGACAGTTCAAGGTGTCAATTAGAAGATTTTTCTTCGTCAAGGTGTTCTGTGAGCCGTTGAACGATTTTGAAGTGGCTGAAAAAATTCCGGGCAATTACACGTAATACGGTGTACACCGGGATGCCGATGACCATACCCACCACACCTCCTATTTTGGCGGCTGCAAGGGTGACGATGAATATTTCAAGTGGATGCGCCTGAACGCTTTTGGACATAATCAGAGGGCCAACAAAATTGTTGTCTATAGCCTGCACAACCATAAACGCCGCGGCCACCTTCACAAGCAGGGGTAAAATGACGGAAAAATCGGCTGAAAGATTAGAGGATAAGGTGATAAATCCCCCGAAGATCATCCCGAGAATTGGCCCAACATAAGGTATGACGTTAAAAATACCGCCGAATGAGCCAATCAGGAGCGCATTGTCTACTCCTAAAATCCATAAAATAAGGGTAGTAAGTAAGGCAAACACAACCACCTGAATGAGCAACCCCTGAATATACCTCGTCAATACATCGCTGGATTCCACCACGGCGGTTTGCACTTTTTGCTCCTGCTCATCCGGTACAATAGCATGTATGATGTCGGTAAACAACTTATTATCTTGCAGGAAAAAGAACAATATGAAGGTTACTGAAGCGAACGTGACTACAATGTTCCCGGCTACACCTAAAAACTGCCCGATGAAATCACCCACCAAGGTTGGTTTAAACCAGTTGCTGAGCACTTCCTGCGTTTTGGTTGCCAGCGATTCCCCTGCGTCGAGAATGCCTATTTGGTGCATTTGAGCGTCCAGATGGTAGAACATAGGACGTAGTTTTTCGCCCAGAGCCTGATAGTCAACGGAGCTTAGGTTTCGCGCCTGCGCGACTATGGTTGGTATAAAAATCAGCAACAAGCCTGTGATCAGGGCGTAAAAACTCAGTATAGTCATCACCGCGGCACTGGTGGGTCCCATTCGGTATTTCCCGAGTTTTATGTGTTTTCGGTAAAAAACTACCAGCGGTCTGCCTAACATAGATAATACCCAGGCCAACAGGACGTAGGCTACTATATCCGAAAAAAAGTAGACAATAGCCGCAAGTGCCAGGAGACCCAGTATCAGGAGCAGATTTCTGTTCAGAAGGTTCATATGTTTGTTTTAGACTGCAATGATCTGAAAATTGCCGGTTTTTCAGCGTAAAAACAACATGAGCCACCCCTTCTAAATCCGGGATGGCTCATGTGAAAATTGGCCGTTACGTGATCGCTCCTAAAAGGGTTGAATCATCGTATATTTTCCATTACCTCATCAAGGTAACGTCGCCTTTGAAAAGCACTTCCTGGCCATCAATGAATTCCACAATCGCATAATATACGAATACTGCGGGATTCATTTCCTGGCCGCGGAATCGACCATCCCAACCTAATGTCGGATCGTTAGGCTGGAAGTTTTCCTGTTGGAATATCTGGTCGCCCCAGCGATCGAATATCTGTAATTGTTTTACCTGTTTTACGCCTTTTAGATCGGCGTAAACCGTAAACCAATCGTTTTCTCCATCGTCGTTTGGCGTAAAGATATTCGGGATATAGACATTCACATCCTTGTTAACGCGCAACAAAAGAGGAGCATCATCCCTGCAACCTTCCTTAGTTACCACCAGAATTCGGTAAAGTTGTGTGTGCAGTGGAGTGTCAATCCGGGTACTGAGGCAAGTATCACAACTGAGCCAGGTAGGGGGCGTCCAGGTTACCTGGGCAATTTCGCTTGGAGGCACATTTACTGTTGCATCAACCTGATAACTGTCGCCCAATTCAATAGTGATTTGTGGGTCTACAGTAACAATGAACTCGTCAGGTTGAATAATCGTAGCGTCAACACTTGTTTCACAACCATTTGCATCAACAATGAATATAGCATAATTACCTGCAGAAAGGTTGCTAAACAAGTTGTCTGATTGTAGGTGTGGACCTCCGGTTAACGTGTATTGCAGCGGTGGCTTCGCTCCCAACACGGTATCAACTAAAATTGAACCTTTATAACCAAAACATGCAGGATTATCTACGGTAGCTATAGCTACTGGTTCATTTGGTGCTATTACTACCGCGTCTGTATCCGAACAACCATTGCCGGTTGCTGTAACCAGAAGGGTATAGGTGCCGGGTTCGCTGATAGTGGGTGTTGGCGTGTTTGTACCGGAAACAATGACCCCTCCGGAGGTTGTCCAACTATACATGAGCGTTCCTGTACCTCCGGTGGCTGAGCCATTGATGGTGAGCGTTTCCCCGTAACAGTCTATGTTAAATGGCGGCCCGGCATTAGCTGTTGGATAGGTAACATCGGCCACGACAATAATACTCAATGAATTGTTACATCCATTTACAGGATCATAGCCAAACAATCGGTAAGTACCTGGTTGTGTTACTACTACACTTGTACCGTTAGACAGGTAAGTGGTATCGTTACCAATCACTGTAGCCCATCTGAATGAGATTCCGTTTATGGGTGAGCCACCTGTAAGTGTAACGGATCCAATCGCACAGGTCAGCGTAGCCGGTGGGTCGATAAAGAGCGGCGGATACAACTGATCCTGGTTAATGACAATACTGGCTGTATCGGTACAGAAAGTGACGGTATCTACGATGGCAAACCAATAGGTTCCCGGGTCATCAATTTGAAGCACCGTTCCACCGGAATATATGACGCCATTTTGGTCAAGCCAGATGGTGTTGGCATTGCCGGAACCTTTGATTTCGCCGGCAAGAATGATTTCGTCAATCCGGCAGTCCAGGACGTCGTCAGGACTTGCCAGGATTTTAGCCTCAGGGTCGTTGCGAATGTCCTTTACCTCTGCAATGGTTGTATCCAAACAGCCGTTTACACTTACAATTAACTGGTAATTTCCTGCCTTGATAGCTTCAATGCTCGACTGGTTAGATGGCCCAACAATAATACCATTGGTACTTGACCATTGGTAACTTGGGTTTGGCAGGTTCGAGCTTCCAGACACGGTTACCTGCAAGGTTGCACAGGTAATTGGATCAGGTATTGCAGCACTGGCAACAGGCTTTTCGTAGAATACGATAGGTGTTCCGGTGGCTATTACGGTGCAATAGTGCGCAAGGAGCACATTTCCGTTGCCATCATTACTACCCACAACAGCTGAAATGTAGTAGGTTGTTCCATAAGTCATGGTTGCCGGATTGAAGCAGAATGTTGGTGTGCTGCTTCGGGCTTTTTCTCCTATTATCACGGAATCAGGGCCCAGGTGCAAGATAAATTGCAGCACATCGTCCGGATCCAACACCTGACCTAATCCATCGTAATTTGCGGTGATACACCCTGTACTGCAATGCGAAAGTTGGGCGGTGCCCATCGTGCCTACTGCAGAGGCGCATGGGCTGAGCTGAATGTTAAAGTTACAGGAGGTTGTACACCCATTTGCATCTGTCACGATGACATTATAAGAGCCTACACCGAGGTTGTTGAGCGGGAGCACTCCGGCGGCAATGCCCGTTTGGATTCCACCAGGGACCAGAAGAACCGAATAAGGAGCAACCCCGCCACTGATCTGTACTTGTGCTTTACCGTCATTGAATCCAGGTTGACTTACGAGGCCTACCGCAGAACAAACAGCCTGAACCGTATTAGGGGGCTGACTAATGTTAAAACTAGCGGTCGTACTGCATCCAACTACATCCGTTATAGTTACGGAATAGTTGCCTGCCGGCAAACCACTCGGGTCTTCAATATTGCCTATACTGGCTGGATTCCAATTATAAACAAATGGCTGCGAACCTCCGTTGGTTACCAGATCAATAGCGCCAGTGCTGTTACCAAAACAAAGCACGTCTACATCCGTGCCGCCAGCGGTAATAGCCAGGGAAGCGTTATCCACAACATATGTTGCGGAAGCCGTGCAAGCCCCGCCACCATAAACTGAAACCGTATAGGTGCCTGCTGTCAGATTAGCAAGGTTTTGGGTGGTTGCTCCGCTGGACCAGCTGATGGTATAGTTGAGTGAAGAAGGCGAAATGCTTAGGTTGATGGTGCCGTTCGGTCCAACGCAGGCCGTGTTTGGCTCAGGAATGCCCGAAAGATTTGGTATAATGACATCCTCCGGAACATCAAAACTGCCTGATACCTGACATCCGTTGGCGCCAGTTACTGTTGCAGCATATGGGCCTGAAGGAATATTGGACAAGTCTTCTGTTGTGGCGCCATTTGACCAGATAAAGGTATAGGGCGCTTCTCCTCCATTGATACTGAGGTTGATGTTTCCACTACTTTGGCCGCAAAGAGCCTGGCCAATACTTTCAGAAATACCCGGCGCACCAGCAGCATCATCCACTATGTAAGTGGCCGAGTTAGTGCAAGTGCCACCTGCACTTACAATGATCGAATAAGTGCCTGCCGGAACAGGATTCAAATCCTGGGTGGTAGCCCCGTTTGACCAGTTGTAAGAATATCCCGGACCACCGCCAGGTACTGCAGGCGTAATGGTGAGGTCAACGTTACCATTAAGGATAACACAGGAACTGTTTGGTACCGTAGTGGCCGTTAGAGAAATGGGTATATCATTCTCCGGTACAATTGCTGTGATGGTTTCAGTACAATGGTTGGTGGCGCCGGTGACTGTGATGGTGTATGTGCCTCCACCAATGTTGCTCAAATCTTCAGTGGTTTGACCACTTGACCATGAGTAAATAAAGGGCGCTAATCCACCAAAAACGGAGATATCCACATTGCCGTCAGACAGGTTACATAGTTCAGCCGTAATGTTCTGGTTTAGCACTGGCCAGGTACGTACATCTTGCACAAAATAGGTTGCTGATGCAATGCAGGTGCCAGATTCCGTTACTTGAACGGTGTATGCGCCGGCAGGCAGATTGCTCAAATCCTGAGTTGTTTCCCCACCAGCCCACAAATAGGTATATGGCCCTGCTGGTGTAATGGTAAGATCAATGGCACCGTTAACCGTGGCACAATCACTGTAGTTCGTGGCTACTGCGGAAAGACTAAAGGTAGTAGCGTTATTGGCTACGTTAAGCGTGGTATCCGCCGTGCAACTGTTGGCATCTGTAACCGTTAAGGAATAGTTGCCAGGGAAGATATTGTTCAGGTCTTCCGTAGTAGCTGCATTCGACCAGTTGAACATGTAAGGTGCTGTCCCACTGGTTGTTGTAACCTGGATGTCGCCATTGTTTTGGCTGCAAATGGCTGCTGTAACCACGGGCGACAAAACAGGGTTAATCGTATTGTTAATTACCTGGAAAGTCGCTTCCGCTGAACAAATGCCCACGCTGGCTGTAACACTGTAAAGCCCGGGAGCAATACCTGACAAATCCTGAGTGGTCGCCATATTAGACCAAATATAATTGTAGGTTCCTGCCGGGGTGACGCTTAAATCCAGGCTGCCGTTTGGAGAGGCGCAGGAGGTATTAGCGACAGGAGTGCCAGACAAATTCAGTACAATCAGGTTGTTAACCACGGTCGTCATGGCAGTAGCTGTACAATCAAAAAAGTCCGTGACGGTAACAATGTATGTTCCTGGGGCAATGTTGCTGAGGTTTTGAGGGTTGTTATTACCCGGAATATGCGCCCAATTGAATGTATAAGGCGCGGTTGCTCCTGATACATTTACCGTAACTGATCCGTTACTTTCTCCACAAGTTGCCGAGGTGTTCGAGATCGAAATACTTGGAGGTTGTGTAACATCGAAGATGTCGAATGTAGTATTGGCAGTGCAGGTGCCATAATTGACTGTAACTGTGTAGGATCCTGCGCTCAGGTTAACCAGATCCGGCTGATTATTCGCGCCGGGAATATGTGCCCAATCGTAGGTATAGTTCAATCCGAGAGGCTCCACATCCAGATCAATATAGCCATTGTCTGAGGTACAGGATAAGTCGTCAGAAATGTTATAATATACGTCGATCTGAATGAGTTCAACATCAATTGGGACAATGAGTGTTTCGGTGCATCCCACAGAGGTAGTCACCGTGACTGCATAGTTGCCTGCCACCAGGTTTGCCAAATCCTCAGCATTGTTTGGGCCAGGAATATGCGCCCAATTAATTGTGTAGGGTGGCAAACCAAAATCAACCATCAAATCTATTGAACCGTTATTGAATCCACAAGTGGCCGGCAGGGCATCTGTGGTTAAAATAGGCAATTCTGTTTCGTCGTCGATGGAGTAAGTTGCTTCGGTCGTACAAGTACCGCCCATACTCACGGTTACCGTATAATTTCCAGGTGAAAGTCCGGTCAGGTTTTTGGCTGTACTACCATTAGACCAGATAACCAGCGCATTAATAGGCGTTACCGTGATGCTTATGCTACCATTGTTTACGATACAGGAGGTTTTGCCAACCACGGTAGCATCAATGTCAATTGGAATGTCATTGTTTGCAACGATGGCGTTAACTTCTGCCGTGCAACCATTCGCACCGGTTACAACGACCTGATAATCACCTCCGGTAATGGCATTTAGGTTTTGGGTGGTTTGACCACTGGACCATGCATAGGTATAGGGAGGAACGCCACCGCTTGGGATAAGCGTAATGGAGCCATTGGCTAATCCACAATTCGCATCAGTGGTGAACGCAGACACATTTGGTGCATTGGGCTCAAATGGCACGGTAAAATTGCCAAATTCTATACAGGTACCTCCGGCACTTACCGTAACAGCATAGTCGCCTGGAGGCAGGTTACTTATGTCCTGAGTAGTTGCACCATTCGACCATGTGTAAGTATAGTTTGGTGCAGGACCGGCCGTTAAATTGATACTTCCGTTCGGGCTGTTATTACACGTTGTTGTTGGTGTAATGTTGGCTGACAGGTTGATGGGCGGGTTGATATTGTCAACAATCACATCTGCAGATGCTGTACAGCCATTGGTAGCTGTTACCGTAACGCTATAGGCGCCAGCAGGAATGGAAGCCAGGTTTTGCGTGGTAACACCACCAGGATTCCATAAATAAGTATATGGCGTTGGTCCTCCGTTTACGACAATATTGACCGAACCGTTAGAAAATCCACAAGAAGTATTCACAACGGTTGGAATAATATGGGGTGCATTGGGGTTGTCTGGGACATCAAAAGAGGCCACCTGAGTACAGGTGCCGATTAAGGTTACTGTTACGGTATAGTTCCCCTGGGGCACACCATTCAGGTCTTCTGTTGTGGTGCCATTTGACCACAGGAAGGAATAGTTGGGGTTGGCTGGAGTAACGGTGATGTTGATACTTCCATTAGGGCTGGTATTGCAAACAGTATTAGGTTGAGCCGTTGCGGTAACGTTTATAGGTGGATTGTTGTTACCAACGTCCACACTAACCGTATTTGTACATCCGTTAGCACCGGTTACGGTAAGTATATAGTTTCCTGCCGGGATGTTGGTCAGATCCTGGCTGGTGGCATTGTTATAAGACCAAAGATAAGTGTAAGGGGCTACGCCACCGGTTACACTGGCATCGATGCTGCCGTTTGCCTGGCTACAGGTAGATTGAGTCGGAACTGCTGTTGGGTTGGGGTTGTTGGGGTTGTTGGGCACGTTAAACGTAGCTGAAGCGGTACAGGTACCACCTGCACTTACAGTTACTGTATAATCGCCTGGCGTGAGTCCATTTACATCCTGTGTAGATGAGCCATTGGACCAGGAATATGTGTAATTCGGGTTTGCGGGCGCTGCAGTGAGGTCGATACTACCATTCCCACCTGTGCAGGTATTGTTAGCTACAACCGCTGCCGTCAGGTTAATGACCGGGTCATTGTTCCCAATATCTACCATTATAATCCTGGTGCAGCCATTCGCCCCCGTTACTGTAAGTGTGTAACTTCCTGCAAGTACATTAGAGAGATCCTGGGTAGTTGCGCCATTTGACCAGGCGTAAGTGTAAGGCGGTACGCCACCTGACACGCTTGCGTCGATACTGCCATTGGCCAGATTGCAAGTGCTTTGGGTAGGCGTTGCTGTTGGCATAGGCTGATTCGGGTTGTCGGCTACCGTGTAGGTGCCAACTGCCGTACAGGTGCCACCCATGCTGACCGTTACAGTATAACTTCCGGGCTGAAGTCCGGACAAGTCTTGTGTGGTGCCTCCGTTCGACCAAGAATAGGTATAGTTGCCGAGCGGTGCAGGTGGGACGGCCGGATTTGTGGTAAGGTCAATACTTCCGGTACCTGAATTGTTGCAGGAGGTGTTTGCCACAGTGGTTGCACTCAGCGAAATTGTTGGGTCATTATTGCCAACAGAAACATTGAAAATCCTACTACAACCATTAGCCCCGGTTACTGTAACGGTATAATTCCCGGTTGGTACATTGGCTAAGTCTTGGGTCGTTTCACCATTAGACCAGGCATAGGTATATGGCGTTACTCCTCCTGTTACACTCAAGTCAATACTGCCATTGGCCAGGTTACACGTACTTTGAACCGTTGTAGCCGATGGGGCCGGTACATTCGGGCCATCGGGCACATTATAGGTTGCGGAAGCCGTACAGGAACCACCTGCGCTCACTGTTACAGTGTAGTTACCGGGGGTGAGGTTAGAAAGATCTTCCGTGCTGGATCCATTGGACCAGGTGAACGTGTAGTTAGGATTTGCAGGCGCTGCTGTCAGGTTAATGCTTCCGTTCCCGCCTACGCAAAGTGTATTTGCAACAACCGTTGCAGAAAGGTTGATGGCCGGATTATTGTTTCCAACCGTAACTGTTAGTAATCGGGTGCAACCATTAGCCCCGGTTACTGTAAGCGTATAGGATCCTGGTGGCACATTGGCGAGGTCCTGGGTTGTTGCTCCGTTTGACCACGCATAGGTATACGGCGCAACGCCACCTGTTACGCTGGCATCTATGCTGCCATTGGGCAGATCGCAGGTACTTTGTGTAGGCGTGGCCGTAGGTGTAGGTTGATTTGGATTGTCGGCCACATTGTAGGTGGCAGTTGCAGTACAAGACCCTCCGGAACTTACTGTAACGGTATAACTTCCTGCAGGAAGGTTTGATATGTCTTGTGAGGTTTCTCCGTTGGACCAGGTATAGGTATAGCCTCCAAGTGGCGCCGGTGGAATGCCTGGGTTTGGCGTGAGGTTTATGCTTCCATTTCCACCTATACAGGTCGTATTCGCCACTGTAGTAGCAGAAAGTGTAATGGTTGGGTTGTTATTGCTTACGTTGACTGTAATACTCCTGGTACATCCGTTTGCACCGGTCACTGTGAGTGTATAGCCTCCAGGAGCTAAGTTGGATATGTCCTGGGTCGTTTCACCATTAGACCACGCATAAGTATAGGGTGGAATACCTCCATTTACACTTGCGTCAATGCTGCCGTTTGGTAGATCGCAAAGACTTTGAGTAGGCGTGGCAATCGGGGTAGGGATACTAGCATTATCCACAATGTTGTATGTCCCAACACTGGTGCATGTACCGCCCATACTAACTGTTACGGTATAGCTGCCTGCTGGTAGATTTGCCAGGTCCTGAGTGGTTTCGCCATTTGACCAGTTGTAGGTATATGCCCCAAGTGGAGCTGGTGGGACTGCAGGTGAAGGGGTTAAATCTATTGTACCGGTACCGCCAATACAAGCAGTATTGGGAGTGGTAGTGGCAGAAAGAGATAAGGTTGGATCGTTGTTCCCAACGTTAACAGAAATGGTTTGTGTGCAGCCATTTGCACCGGTTACGGTCAGCGTATAGTTGCCGGGTGCAATGTTGGAGAGGTCTTGTGTGGTAGAACCATCAGACCATTCGTAGGTATAAGGGGATACTCCACCTGTTACACTGGCATTAATGCTGCCGTTGGGCAGGTTACAGGTGCTTTGTGAGGGTACAGCCGTTGGTATTGGACGGTTGGGATTGTCTGCTACATTATAGGTAGCCGTTGCGGTACAGGAACCTCCTGTGCTTACTGTTACGGTATAACTTCCAGCTGGAAGGTTTGCTAAATCTTGCGTCGTTTCTCCATTTGACCAGGAATAAGTATATCCTCCAAGTGGGGCGGGAGGGGTTCCTGGCGAGGGAGTGATATCAATACTTCCCGTGCCGGAATTGCAGGAAGTATTGGGCTGTGTCGTTCCGGAAATGGTTATAGGAGGGTCTTCATTCCCTACGGTAATACTTATAGTTCGGGTACATCCATTCGCTCCGGTTACCGTCACCGTGTAAGTGCCGGCAAGGATATCAGCCAGATCTTCAGTAGTTTGCCCATCAGACCAGGCGTAGGTATAAGGCGCTACCCCACCAGTTACAGTTGCGTTTATGCTACCATTGGCAAGACTACACTTACTTCGGACCATCGTGGCGCTGGGGTTAGGTATACTTGGATTGTCGGTCACTGTATAGGAACCTGTGGCCGTACAAGTTACACCTTGTGTAACGGTAACGGTATACGTGCCTGGAACCAGGTTTGAAAGATCCTGGGTGGTTTCACCGCCAGACCATATATAGGTATTGTTCGAGGCCGGTGTTACACTCAGATCAATTGAGCCGTTACCATTGATGCAGGTCGTATTGTTGACTATAACCGTTGAAAGTACCG
The DNA here is from genome assembly GCA_016787545.1 of Saprospiraceae bacterium. Classification (GTDB taxonomy): domain Bacteria; phylum Bacteroidota; class Bacteroidia; order Chitinophagales; family Saprospiraceae; genus M3007. The sequence continues at coordinate 3,319 of JAEUUS010000541.1, read as the reverse complement.
GGGCGGTTATATTGTCATTCACCGTGGCTGAATTTGTTGCGGTGCAACCGTTATTGTCGGTAATGGTTACCGTATAGGTGCCGGGAGGAACCATGCTCAGATCTTGCGTGGTTTCGCCACCGGACCAACCATATTGGTATGGTGCGTTTCCATTGCCGGCAACATTCAGGTCAACGGAACCATTATTCTGGCCGCAAATGGCCGCCACGGTTGTAGATGATGGGTTAAGGGTTACCTGTTGAACGACATAATTGCCTGAAACCGTCCCCGCACAATCTGGATCAGAATCGACGCTGACAACACTTACCAGAGCATACGTGCCAGGCTGGTTTACGGTAATGGTGTAAGGAGAACTGCTGGTCGTGATAGCTGGTTGTGGAACGCCATTGAAGGAATAGACAAAGGTCCAATCCGGGTCGCCGGTAAGGGCAACGTTTAAGTCAACGGAGTTGCCAGAACTGGAACAAATAACACCTGATCCGGAAAGCGTGGCGGTTGGTTTTGGCAGCACTTCAACGGTAATACAAGACTCATCCGGATTTGAAAAACACAGGTTGGAGGTTTTGACACATAAAGTGGCGGTGCCGCTGAAACCTGTTGCCCAGGTTACGGTAATATCTCCATGGTTGTTGTTATTACTTAAAGTACCTGCATTGGAAGGATTCAGTGTCCAGGTATAAGTGGTTGCGCCGGTAACCGGAGGCACATTATAGTTTGCCGCAGTGCCCTGGCAGAAGGGTGACGGGCCTGTCACAACACCCGGATCATCAGGTGGGAAGCCTGTTGTGGACCCTTCCAACACTTGTATCTCATAATCACACACATTACCGGAGCACCCGTCGATTACGAACCAGTAAACCTCCCCAACAATAAAATCGGTTGCGGTAAGCTGAAAAGGATCTTCGGTGCACTCACACTGTGCATCCATAAGGTTATCTGTACACCAGCCTCCAGGCGGCGGGAATGCCGGACAGTTATCGTAAATGCCGGCTTGTAGCCCCTGCTGGCCACCAGGATCGCAGTTGGAAGGTGTAATTTCCAGGGTAATCGTTGTACTTCCTGCAAAGAAGCCGAACCATTCGTCGTTGTTCAACTGCCAACCTGCACAGCAAGGGAAGTTCCTCGGCTGATTACTATTGTTGATTTCGGTGCAGTAACCATCAAGATTTTCACAAATAACAGGGTTGCCGCAGTTGCTGCCTGAGTTTGGAAACCCTGGAGGCGGACATTGACCGAATAAACTGGCCGATGAAAAGATAACACAGAAAGAGATGAGTAGAAGGTAAAGAATACGCATGAGCAAATTCAGATTAGGAGTTGAACAGACACTCGCTTCGGGATGTAGAAAGGATTAAAAATTGCGTCATTGGGTGCTTATGACTACAGCGAAGAGGAAGACTGGGTTGCGCCGCCAACAATGGTTTCCTTTATTTGGAGATGGAGGGCGTAAATGTAAAAAAAGTTCACCTATTTGCAACATTCTTTTTGGTAAAAAACCGTTTTTGCCAATTTTGCCTTATTAAAACTACTTGATTATGAAGGCTTAGTAAAATTATTGTTTGTTTGTGCGATTTGCTAATTTTGTTCCGAACTATGGAAAATCTAACTATTTTTTATGCTCCAAACCGTTCTGAATGGCGCCAATGGCTCTCGGAAAATCACCGCACTGCCACTGAAGTATGGCTAAAAACCTACAACAAAGCATCAGGTATTCCTTCTCTGCCATATGATGATATGGTTGAGGAATGTCTGTGCTTTGGGTGGATTGACGGTGTCGTTAAAAAATTTGAACTGGAAAGCAAGGTGCAGCGTATCACGCCACGGCGTAAAAAGTCATTCCTGTCTGAACTAAATCGTCAAAGGATCTGGAAACTCCAAAAAAATGGCCTGATGACACCCGCAGGTATTGAACCCATAAAGGATCAAATAGGTGATCCCGGCGATCCGTTGGTAATCCCGGAGTGGATTATTGCAAGGTTACAGGAAGATGCCCTGGTTTGGCAAAACTTTCAAAGCTTTACCCATTTTTACCAGCGTCTCAAAATTGGCTGGATCACTGAAATAAAAGGTGCCAGCCGCCAATCTGAGGTGGAAAAGCGGTTGAATTACCTGATCAAAATGACCAGAGACGGGAAAACCTACGGCACCCAACCGCTAATCGATGGGTTTCACACGGCCCGCTAACCAGATGCTTGTCAGGATCAAGGCCATCGACAAGTAACCAACCCAGTTGTAGTGTTGTATATGGCCATCAGCCGTTTTGGAAACAATGGCGCCTCCCAACATGGATGCCATACCCGTTGACAACTGCTGCATGGAGGAGTTGATACTCATAAACCCGCCGCGTTTTTGTGGATGCACAACACTGGAAACCAGCGCCTGCGTAGGAATCATCCGCCCATTGATGACAATAAAAAACACCCCGGCAATGGTGAGAACTACCCACAAGGGAACCGGCCAGATATTTGTCAGTAACCAAACAGGAACAATGGATAGCAGGGCAAATAGAACAAATATTGGGTATTTGCCACGTCGGTCCGCCAATTTGCCAATCAAAGGAGCACTAAAAATGGTTAGCAAGCCGCCAACAAAGTAGATCAGAAAAATATGGTCCTGACTAAAACCCGCATTCCCAACCAATGTTGGGGAAATAAAGGGAATGATGATAAAGTGCCCGAGCATCAAAACTATGGAGAACGATAACGCCCGCATCTGGTTGGGCGTTTGAAAAATATCGGTCAAAACCTGAAACGGCTTTTGATCAAGTCGTTTTTCCAAAATATGCTGATTCATGGGCGGAACAGCAAAGGATATGATGGCCAGGACTCCAATACCTAACATGCCAATGGCCAAAAATGGCACATGCCAGCTGTATTTTGCAGCCAACCACAATCCTGCAGGCACACCCGCTACCGAGGCAAGCGAAAACGCAGTCATTAGTGTGCCCATAGCCATAGCCCGTCGCTCATAGGCAAAGGTGTCGGCCACTATGGCCAATACCTGCGCGCCAATCATTCCGCCAAACAAACCGGCCAAAATCCTGGCAGCAACCAACAGTTCATAGTTTGGCGCAAATGCACAGGAGAATGTTCCGGCCAAAAATCCAATATAGGCATAAAGCAATATGGATTTCCGGTCGAAACGATCCACAAAGAAGGCTGCGATAAAACTGGAAATCCCTGCAGTAATACCATAAGCGGATACAGCAAGACTGAATTGTTGTGGGTTAATCTGTAACAAGTCCATCAATTGCGGCCCTAAAGGCATCATGATCATAAAATCCATGATGTGGGTGAAATTGACGGCTGCAAGAGCAATT